>NZ_DLJD01000058.1:1006-365319 GCF_002484085.1 Sphingobacterium sp. UBA7625 | reverse complement strand
TATTTTTAATGCGTTAGCCCTGCTCCTTGATGGCACCGATCTTTTCTATAGCTTTTTGTGATTTTAGGTTTTTGATATCGATTTTAAATTCTACTCTTCTTAGGTCCAGACTGTCAAAGCAATAATCGAGAAGAAGTCTTTTGCAGCTGGCATTGATACCCGTTCCCTGAAATTTTTTACCAATCCATGTCCAGCCTATTTCCAATCTTTTATGTTGAAAGCTAATATTTCCGAACATTGTTATTCCGATTGGATCCTTCGTTTTTTTGTTTATGATAATTAGCGGGTAAAGTTCTTTTTCTGTCTTTGCACCTAGATTGAAGTTGAAATAGTCCATTAAATCATTTCTGTTCTTCACCCTCGCTCCAAATTCGCCCAATTCTTTGTGAAAACTAATAGACTCAATGCTGTCAATATCATTTATAGTCAAAGGGCGTAATATGATTGAATCATTTTCAAGAATCAACTCGGATGAGAAAAATTTTTCTAGGGTCATTTTTTGAAATTGTTTATAAAGGTTTCTATAGATAGCTAATATAGAGAAAGTTTTGTGCAATTGTTGGTTATGCAAGGAGAATAACGTAATGACAGCGTAATTTAAAACCCACGTAATTATAAGCTTATTTGTTTTCTGATTTAGCATGTTAAGAGTAATATTCCATTTCATTTATCAAATTGTTATTTATAATTCCTTAATTTGTATTGACAGTCTATAGAATCATACAGCATCATTCAGACAAAAAAAACGTGTTATCGCGCATTAATTTTACCTAGAGAATGAAATTTTCGAACACATCCGATGTACTTTCAATCGATCAGCTCAGGGATCTACGTGCTGGAAAAATAGAGTCTTTCAATTTTTTCTATCAAAAATATGTTTCTGAGATAAAGCGTTATATTAAGATGTTTCTTAAATCGGATATGCTAACTGACGACGTTACACAGGAGGTATTCGTTAAGTTTTGGGAAAATAGCAGCAAGTTTGAATCGATAGACAATATCCGAGGGTTTTTATATTTAACTGCAAAAAATGCAAGCATAAACCTCTTGCGTCGTAGTATTCTTGACGAAAAATTAGTGAGTAGTATTATTGATACCTATGAACTTGAACCAAGTGTTGACCTCTTGGTCTTTCGCAAGGAATACAGTGCATATATAGACAAAGTGTTGGAGACACTTCCCCAACAGTCCCGCGTTATTTTTAAAATGTGTAAAGTAGAAGGGCGTTCCTATGAAGAAATAGCCGAGCGTTTAGGGATTTCAAAAAATACTGTTAAAAAGCATATTGTCAGGTCATTATCTGTATTGAGAAACGATGAAACGCTGAAGAAAATGAACAAAAATCTGGTTCTTATGTACTGTTTGCTAAAAATTCTGCAAAAATAATAAGAATAGGGGTACCCATTTTTCATTTCTGATTGTCGTATCTTAAAACGACGACAAACCAAGATGACCGAAAGACATAGAAAGACGCTTATAAATAGATACCTCAGTAATAAAGCTACGTTAAAGGAACTTGAAGTTTTTTTTGCAGAACTTGAAGACCCACTGTTCGTACAATTATTGGAGCAAGAATCAGAGCGGTTTACACGACCTAGGCAAGTAGTATCACTTCGTAAAAAAATTATTGGTGCAGCAGCAGCTATTTTGCTTGTCTCGCTATCAACTTGGTTCTCGTTGGATTATTTTGCGCAACCTTCTGATTTCAACGCTGGAACCAGTTTGGTTACAAGGGGAAATACAGATATTATTGTTGAATATGATGGGAAAAAGATGGCGATTACGGCTTCTGCAACTCCACATCTTGTCGTAGACAGCATCGTTAAAACTACCCAAGTCGATACCGTCAAGATTATTATGCCCTATGCGAAAACTAATTCTTTTTTCTTGCCGGATGGAACAAAAGTGTACCTCAATGCAAATTCGACACTTGTTTTTCCCACTGTGTATAAATCAGGTCAGCGATGGGCAAAAGTAAGTGGAGAAGCCTTTTTTGAAGTGAAATCCGATAAGCAACACCCATTTTATGTAAGCACTATATCAAATACTAATAAGCTAAATATCAGTGTCACAGGTACAAAGTTTAATGTTTCATCCTATCCGGATGACTTAAAATCTTATGTTGCCCTTTTTGAAGGGCATGTGGCTGTCAACCATAAAAAGCTAGTACAAGGCCAACAATTTATACAGACAACGGACGATGTTCAGATTTTGTCGTTTAATCAAGCCAAGGTTGGCGCATGGCTGACCGGTAAATTTGTATTCGATGACGATAATTTGTCAACAATTCTCACCGCGTTAGAAAAATGGTATGGTGTTCAATTTGAAGTCAGGAATATTCCAGATGATATCCATTTTGGTGGCACCATTTCTAAATCGCGGGATTTAAATTTTACCCTTAAGCTGCTGGCAAAATATGCACCTATTCGATTTGTAAGATCAGACAATAAGATAGTGGTACTACCTAGATGATTTACTAACCCTAACAATAATTATGAACAGTACAACCTATGGAAAGCGTCATTTTCTTAATGACTACGGGTTCCGTATGAAACGAAAATCTGCTTTATTAATCGCGGGGATTCTACTCGGGACCAATAGTTTTGCTCAATCTCCGAAGATTGATCTCCATGTTAGCAATGTAACCTTAAAGGAGGCATTGCAAAAAATTTCCAGTCAATCTGGTCTAGACCTTTTTTTTAAAGAGGACGATATCAAAAAAATTAACCATGTTTCACTCAATGTAAGCAACGTAAAGTTAGAGGCGGCACTTGAAATGCTTCTATCGTCTTATCCTTTATCCTATAGTATTGACGACTCAGTTATTACGATCATGTCAACTCAGCGACCTTCTCCCAAAAAGCAACAGACAGTCGACTTGCAAAGTAAGTTTGTCAAAGGTGGCGTCATCAACTTTGAAGGAAAGCCTATTGTAGGAGCCACTGTTCGCATTGTTGCTAGTGGTAAGACAACAAAGACAGATGATAAAGGTTTCTTTTTTGTCCAGGTGGAAAAATACGGCGAAAGAATTGAGATAAGCAATGTAGGATATGAAACAGTGGATATGCCTTCATCTGGGGAAATGTTGGTGCAAATGTATGTCAAAACTAATGTTTTGGACGAGGTTGTGAGTGTAGGCTATGGCTCTATGAAAAGAAAAGATCTTACTGGGACTATCTCGACCGTTAATATAGAGGAAATCAAAAATACACCTTTCGTTAGTATTGACCAGGCGCTGGCCGGTAAAGCACCTGGTGTGCAAGTTACACAAGCAGATGGATCTCCTGGGGGGGTTGCAAGGATTAGGATACGTGGCGGTGCATCTCTAATTGGTGGGAATGATCCACTCTATATTATCGACGGCGTGCAGGTGCAGGTTTCAAACCGATATGTGCAGACGGGGGCGGATATCGTAAATCCTACTGAAAGCTTGGGAAAAGACCGCGAGTATGCCAATTCCGCGATCGGATCATCATTTGCTAAAGGCCTCAATGCGCTAGCCGGCCTCAATATTAATGATATTGAATCCATTGATATCCTCAAGGATGCATCAGCAACGGCAATATATGGTTCCCGAGCTGCAAACGGAGTGGTAATTATCACCACAAAAAAAGGACAGTATAATCAAAAACCTTCCCTCGAAGCGAATTATTATTCGGGAATAAATAGCGCTATTTCCGAAAGCCTGCTGTCCACCCAACAGTATAAAGCCATAATGAAAGAAGGCGCAGAAAATTTGAATGCGCTTAGGGCAACCCAAGGGGCAGCGTCTGACCCAATCGCCAATGCTGTTCTGAATGATGCCAACTATTTAGGTACAGGAGATACAGACTGGTTAGGGTTGATTACCCGAACTGGTGTCAGCCATAATATGGACTTAAGTATGCGTGGTGGGGGGACGGGCTCGCGTTACTACACTTCCCTTTCGTATAATACGCAGAAGGGAACATTGGTCGGGACAGATTTTTCCCGGCTTTCAGGCAAAGTTAATTTGGACAATCAGATTACGCCAAAACTAAAGTTAAATACCAATATTGATTATGGTTATACGACCAATAATATTACCAACGGTATTTATTCAGCAGCACTTTTTGCCCCACCTACATTTGAGCCTTTTGATGCAGACGGCAACCCCAAAACATTTCAGACCACCACATTTTCATTGTCCTCCAGTTCAGGAGTGCAAAACCCGATGGCTTTGCTCAAAGGAATTAATAGGTCCAACAACAGTATGCTATTGGGTGCTTTAGCGCTCGAGTATGATATCATTGAAGACTTAAAGTTCAGAAGTACAGTCTCGGCCAATTATAATAGCTATCATCAGGTCAACTACATTCCATCCACAGCTAATATTTCCGCCGTTGGTCGGACGAGTAATTCCTCTAATGGTGGGATTGGCTCACAAGGCTATAGGAAATCCATTGATATGTTTTATGAAAACACGTTGACTTACAACAGAGTATTGAATGAAGAAAATCGGTTTAATGTATTGCTTGGTACTTCTTGGCAAAAAAGCAATCTGGAGAGTTTTATGGCTTCAGGACAAGGATATCCAGATGACGATTTTTTGAATGGTCTTTCATCTGCCGCGGTCCCCTTACCTCCAACAGCTACAGCATCTCAAAACGCATTGTTGAGTTTTTATTTAAGAGCCAATTATACATTTAAGGAACGCTATTTATTGACTTTTACCGGTCGATCGGACGCTTCCTCCAAGTTTCCAAAAAATCACCGCGTAGGTTATTTTCCATCCTTCGGGGCAGCTTGGCAGCTTAAAGAAGAAGCATTTCTTAAAAATGTGGCTTGGATAGATATGCTCAAACTGCGCGTGAGTGCCGGTAAGACGGGAACTCAAAATCTAGGAGACAATCTTTTTTATACACTATATACGTCTGGTTCTTATGCAGGTGCCAATGCCTTAAATGCAAGTCAGCTAGGAAATGACCGGATCAAATGGGAAAGTACATTACAGAAAGATGCAGGACTTGATTTTGCCTTTTTTGATAACCGTCTGACAGGTACTGTTGGTTACTATCAAAAAAATACTTCTGATCTATTGATGACGATGCCTGTAGCAGAAAGTTCAGGATTTACTTATGCTATGGTTAATATTGCCGACATTTCCAATAAAGGCTTGGAAGTGGATGTCAGGGGAGATGTCATACGAAACAAAAATTTCAAATGGAATCTTGGAATTAATATTTCCGGCAATAGATCCAATGTGGGCAAGATCAGCACCGATATCCAAAATCCAAATATTCCGGGCAGTAATAACCCGATGCAAAATGCAGAAGCATTAATAGGGAATACTTTTTTACGGGAGGGATATCCGGTAGGATTAATCTATGGCAACGTGTATAAAGGAGCCATTAAAAATCAGGCGGAACTAGAAGCGTATAGACAAAATTCCTTTTATGCACAGGTTGGTGCATTGCAAAATCTAGCCATTGGTTATCCAATGTACGATGTGTTTACAGATGGAGATTTCAAGGGCTTCTTCAAAAGAGATATCATTGGTTATGCCGAGCCTAAATATTATGGAGGTATCACTAATTCATTTGAATATAAGGGATTTGGCTTGACCACACTCTTTACATTTTCTAAGGGCGGAGATATTCTTTATCTTCCCGATCTGAATGCATTGGGATTAGGAGACCGGACGAACAAAAATGCCAGAATACTAGAAATAACCAACAATGCTCAAAATCGGGACGAAAATAAACCCACACTTATTTTAGGCGAAAGTAATCGAATTGGGGTTTCTAATTCCAATCTCCAAGTGCATGATGCATCTTACCTCAAATTAAAGTCATTGACGTTAAACTATTCATTGCCTAAGACGGTACTGGAGAAATTAAAATTAAACACAGCATTGATCTATTTCTCTGCGTCCAATATTTTTGCCATCACCAAGTACCCCGGCCCTGACCCGGAAGTAAGCAACGATCCCTATAGCCTCATTAATGGTTATACTGATGCGGCTACCTATCCATCTGTCCGGCAGTTCACACTAGGTGCGAGAATCGGGTTTTAAACATCTAAGCATTCAAATATGAAAATATATAAATTTATACTCTTATCATTTTTTTCAGGACTACTTCTTTCCTGCGATAAACAATTAAGTGAACCACCTGCAAATGCACGGGTAAATGGTACCGCAATTACTGACCAAAAGTCAGCCGAAGTCGTTTTAAATGGAGTGTATTTGCGCTTTGCCAATGTTTCCTCTATTGTAGGTTCACCTAATACCACCCAATGGACTAATAACAATGTTTCTGGAGGATTATTATCTGGCGCGCTAATCTATGGATTTTATCAGGGAGCGGATGAAATTAATGATAACGCTAATAGTCGGCATGTGCCAGCTTTATGGGGGTATTGCTATAAGCTTATCAATGAGGCAAATGGCCTGATCGAAGGAGTAAACATACTTGCTGACAGTAAGTTTTCCGAAAACAAAAAGAACGAAATTATCGCCCAGGCACGTTTTCTTCGGGCTTATGGGAATTTCAAGTTGCTGATGTTTTTCGGCGAGTGGTTTAAAGAGGACAGTCAGTATGGTGTTCTATTGCGGGAAGAGTTATCGACACTGAGCGGTATCCCCAAAAAACGAAGTACAGTTAAAGAGAGCTATGCTGCTATTCTTGAAGACTTGGACTTTGCTATTGAACATGCACCTGCGGAGAATCCAAATTATTACGCGACAAAATGGTGTGCTATGCTTTTAAAGATGCGTGTCTTGATGAACAAGGGCATACCGACAGATTACGCTACGGTGGTCACATTGGCTGATGATATTATCCAACATAGTGGCTACGCCTTAGAAGGCAATTTAAAGGATCTATTTCTATCCAAGGGTCTGGCGAGCAAGGAAGTGATGTTGTCTGTAAAACCGCAGGCTAATCAGGAAATTTCTTTTGTGATATTGAGCCGGGCTTACTATCCGGGCGCCTCCGATTCCTATATGTGTTCTCAATTTTTTAGAGACCTATTAGTTGCAGACCCTAGAGGAGCATGGATGGTCGGACCTAAAAATGAAGAGTCAGATGCCAATCCCGGATCCTATTATTTTACGAAATTTATTCCTTTTGGGGCTGAACCATCGCAATTGACCGAGTCTATATATGCCATGCGGCTATCCGAAGTCTATCTCCTCAAAGCCGAAGCACTGATCAGGGGAGATATTGATAAGGAGAAAGCTCGCCAGACCATCAAACTGGTCATGTCCAATGCCGGAGTGACAAATTTTAAATCTGTTGACGACGCCACAAGTACAGCAGACCTTCTTTTACAGAATTATCTAGAGGTCGTGCGAAACTTGACAGGAGAGGATGCAATTGAGTGGTATACGCTTTTACGCTTGCCTATAGACATGGTTAAGCAATTGAAACCTACCATCACCTCCAATCGCCAATTTTATTTTCCAATTCCCGCTACCGAGCTGGATAATAACCCGCTTTTTGGTCCACAAAATCCCGGCTATGGCCTGTAATGCTCATAATAACAATTTCAACACTATAATTAAAACAAAAAACAATCATGAAAAAACTGCTAAACGTATTTATCTTGACCATGATGTCTCTAATGCTCAACGCTCAAAGTCAAAGCAAGACGTTGACCTTGGGCGATAAGATGCCGGAATTTAAATATGCAAAATGGATTAAGGGTACACCGATCAAAGATTTTAATGACGATAAAGTTTACATATTCGAATTTTGGGCTACTTGGTGCGGCCCGTGTATCGCGGCGATGCCACATTTATCGGAACTATCCGAAAAATACAAAGGTAAGGTGGAAGTTATCGGTGTCAATGTATTGGAGAGAGTGGGAGACAAGCCTTACGAATCATCTTTGCCAGTTGTTGAAAAATTTGTGAAACAGCAAGGTGAGCGGATTAAGTACAATATTGCTACGGACAACAATACACTGTTTATTGCTAAGAATTGGTTAGAACCAGCCGGGATCAATGGAATTCCAGCCACTATCTTGGTTAAAAATGAAAAAGTTCAATGGATTGGCCATCCAGCCGGTATCGACGAAGTTATTGACAAGATTATAGATAACACTTATGATATCAATGCTATCAAAGCCGAACATGATGAAAGTCTTAAGGCTGCAAAAGAAGAGGAGGAAATAGCGGCTAAATACAATGCCAAGCTCCAAGAGGCTGTTACTGCCAAAGATTATAAAAAAGCATTGATAATAATGGATGAACATGTCAAAGCATATCCTGCTGCAGGTATGTCGGTAGCCATGGAACGCTTCCCGCTTTTACTGAATAACTTTCCT
This sequence comes from Sphingobacterium sp. UBA7625, assembly GCF_002484085.1. Classification (NCBI taxonomy): domain Bacteria; kingdom Pseudomonadati; phylum Bacteroidota; class Sphingobacteriia; order Sphingobacteriales; family Sphingobacteriaceae; genus Sphingobacterium; species Sphingobacterium sp. UBA7625. The sequence goes on along the minus strand of NZ_DLJD01000058.1, from coordinate 357,030 downwards.
GAAACTGAAGCGATCAGTTTTGCAAAGGAGGCACAGGCAAAATATGGCTTCCTAGGTACTGCATTTGCGGCGAGTATTGTTGCCAAAGAAGGACTTTCTAAAGAGAGTTACCTTTTTGGAGTTGATTTGGTCAAAGGAATTAAACAGACCTTTTCAAAGGTATTTATTCTAGAATCAGACCTATATGAGAAGGCTGGAGATATTAAAAATGCTTATGAAAGTCGGTTAAAGGCATTGGGTAGTATAGAGCTAGAACTTGCTGATAAGCGATATGAAGGATTTGTAACAGTTGAGACACGGGATGAATACAAAAAATCTGCCGCTGAGTACAGGACCAAGCTTGAGGTTATTTTTGCCAAAGAAATGGAGGAGAGGATGAAAGCAGCCTCTGGTAAATAGACTAAATTTTTAAGTATTTATAGCGATTTAAGAGCCCAGTTTAGAAAGCTTACTGGGCTCTTTATATGCTTCCTATCCTTTCAGTTGCTATACCCCAACTAATCCTTTTTCACATTTGGTGCCTCGGTTTTTATGACTTTAGATAATGATGCAGTACCTGGACTAAGTCGATGCCTCTACGTTTTTGTATTGGAATACCGCCAATTTGAACAACGGTGGCACAATCTTCAATAGCCATTATTTCGTTTTAAAGTCCGTAAAACTATTTCCATTATAACTATACACTCCATTTAAAGTACCAAACCATATGCTGCCATCGTTAGCTTCCGTTATTCCAAAAATCATAGCTTCCCCCGATCTGATGATCTTAGGAGGCATGGAGGGATCCAATAACGATTTTGAATTGTAGCGGGAGAGAATCCAGCTTTTTGTCTTGGTAGGCGGTTGTGAGACATGCTTAAAGTCCCTATTGACAATACTATCCGAACTAGTCCAGATATTTCCATTTTTATCCTCGTAGATATAGCCAACAAACCGGTGGGTATAATTTGTAAATCTAGTACCGTCATAGCGCCATAGTCCGTCATTTCCCCCGAGCCAGATGTTTCCATTTTTATCCGCGATTATAGAGCGGACATTTTTAAACGGTTTACCTTCATGCTTGAGGACTGTGTATGTTTTACCATCATAGACACAGGCATCATCACTGGTTGCAAACCATAGCTTTCCTGTATGGTCCTCCATAATCCAGTTGACGCTATTGCTGGAAAGTCCGTCTTTTGTTGTAAAATTTTTAAAAGATTTTCCATCATAGCAACTCACCCCAGCTTCAGTACAGAACCAAATATTACCCGCCTTATCCGCATAGATTTCAGTGACCTGATTACCAGCAAGACCGTCCTTTGTCGTGAAATTGCGAAAGGATTTTCCATCATAATAATACACGCCTGAACCGATCGAGGATAACCAAAAGTTTCCTTTTTCATCTTCCAATACAGAGAAAAAACGGGCGGTACTGACTTCAGCTGTTATATTGCTGAACGATTTTCCATCGTATCGAAAAACGCCCTTCCATGAAGCAATCCAAATATTGCCCTTCCGGTCTTGCTTTACCGTACGGACGATTCCACTGGGGCCATGCGCAGCGCTTGTATGATCGGATAAAACTTTTGGATTGTTTAGCCGCTGTTGCTGTTGCTTATGGTTATTATCGCTGCACGAATTGATTAAAAAAGAAAGCAGCAGTAAAATGGAAATGTTCATTGCATTGTTCATATGCTATCAAAGTTGGTTGAGCGAAAATACTTTGATATCTTTATAGCTGACCGTTCAGGATTGTAAATTAAATTGTAAACTTTGTAAATAATGTCCGCTTATGCGATTTGATTTCAAAAATCTTCCTAATAGAAAACGTAGGTACATTATTGGACTAACATTCGTATTCCTATCTATCGCATTGATCGGTCTGGCATTCAGTAAGGAGGGGAGGAGTAGCTTTGATGAAGCAAAAACAGAAATTTTACTCCGAAAACTTGGACACCAGTTGCTCTTACAGTCGGGAGATAGTACATCGAGGGTACTTCCTATAGAGCGGATTACAGTAGATGAATACCGGATTAGATTTGAACAGCATATTACTTTTCAGCCTGATTCTCTCTTAAATACGGCGAAAGACCTGTTGTCCGAAGATCCTGTCACGCGCAATTATATTGTCAACGTTCTTAACTGTGCAACGAATGCTGTAGCCTATGGATTTGCTATCGCTGGAGATAAAGAAGATGATATTGTACCTTGCTTAGGAAGAGAGCAACCTAGTGAGTGTTATATCGTTGACATTAAATTCAATCCAATAGAACATGACGCGAAGAATGTCTATATATTGGGGAGTCTATCAGCGTTGGCTTTTATCTGTTTTGTTGTTTTTAGACCACGTGCATTACAAAAAGCACCCAAAGACGATCAGCTTGTGCAGGTATTCCATTTCGGTTCGGTCCGATTTGATCCGAAGGAAAAGCTATTGCGGATAAATAATGAATGCATAGATTTGACCCGGACGGAAGCAAGGCTAATGCATATTTTTGCGCTATCCCCTAATGAGACGATAACTAGGAGCAGGTTGCAAAAAGAGATCTGGGAAGATGAGGGTGTGATTGTTGGGCGCAGCTTGGATATGTTTATTTCCAAACTCAGGAAAAAATTGGAAACAGTTCCCGATATCAATATTGTTGTGGTGCGCGGTAAAGGCTATAAGCTTGAAACTAGATTTTAATGTAAGTATGCAGAAGGAGATCTACTTTACCGGGTATTTATCATTCAGGTAGCTATGTTTGTACTTACTTTCTTTGTTCTGAGTTATCTATTAATGGCAAAAAGTAAATAAAAAAGAGCGGTTGATAATGAGGATGATAACGCGATGATAATCACTATAACAACAGTACGAGATTAAAATACACATCTCTATAGCGCATAAAATCTTCATAGCTTAGACCAACCGACAATCCTTTTGCAAAAAATCTACTGTTAAAATAGATAAACTTTGAGAGATCGATTTTATAATTGGTCTGGCCTTCAAATAAGGATGCCGATATCCCGGTATTGATATTAGGATTTGTAAATCCTTTTGATGCAGAGAGATAGATGCCACTTAGGTTATCTTCTTTTCTCAGATAGTCAATACCGCCTCCAACTTTAAAATTGTTCTTAAGCTGCAAGCCGTACATGAGCTGATGATTTTCAAACTTCTTGGTAACATTCTCTACATTGATCTTTCTCTTCTGATAGCTATAGGCGATATAATCAGTAAGGTTAGCTTTTTCATAGAAGATTTTACCCTTCGCTAGGGCGGTGTTCAAATGGTAAAATCGATTCGTACTGAAATTATATTGCAGTGATGCACCCAAATTCACTTTTGTACTTCCTATGTATCCTGCATTATAACCGGTATAAAAACCATAGGGTAGTTTTGTCGCAGCGCTATAGCCCGCCCAAAAACTGTTCGAAACATAGCAGATTACTGCCATTCCACCAGTATGATAACACCCTTTACGGGGTAATGTGTTTTTGAATGACTGGAAGGCTTCTTCCAGTCTTAGCGTATCCGATAAGTTATTCACGAAATCCGAAATTGCTCTTGCTTCTGGCAGCCCATGTTGACTAGTGGGTGTCCAATAGCTTTTTGCACTGTAATTCCCATTGTATGCCTGTTCTATGATATAGGTTATACCGTCAAACCCCTTGCTCCATCCTTTTATCTTTTCGTCTGTAGGTATATTGAGCAACTTAAGATTCAGAAAAAGTTCATAAGCAGCCTTTGCCTGGTCAGGGGAAAGGGAAGCTTTTTTGAATAAGGTATCTGTTCTGTAATCTGAAGATTTTTTTTGATGGTATATATAATTTGTTACAGTACCTATAATATCTGTACTATCTCCAGTGATATCGATTGCCTGTCCGCGACCCCAAAATCTAAAAGCAAATTCATGATTGGATTTTTTTAGGTCTGAAAGTATTAATTTCTTTGACAGCGATTCTTTCTGAATATCAATTGTAGCCGTATTATCCTCCATCTTTTTAGATTGCGGATATACATCCAGTAGTTGCAGAAGAAAACCTACCAATAAGATCACTGCTCGAATATGTACCATGTCAATATTTCGCTGTTTTGAGAAACTATTTGTACATAAAATCACTATGCTCAAACGTCTTTTTATGATGCTGCCTAGCTAGTTCAGCAAATCGCTTGTTCCTCTTGTCACTGCCTAAAAAGCCACTTACACTTTCTACATTAGAGTTTTCAAATACAGGTAAAAAAACTTCTGCATTTTGGCTTCCATCCCAGATTATGAATTCTTTCAGATTTGGAACATCTTTTAATGAAGATACATCTGTCAATCCACTCATGCTTTCTAGTGAAATTCGTCGCAATAATTTACTTGTAGAAAGATCAGGCAATGCAGTTACCTGTTTAAGTGATTGAATAAATAGATTTTGCAGAGATGACAGTGCTGAAATAAATGAGAGATCAGAAAGCCCACGTACCTGCCAAAGTTCCAGGTATTTAATTGAGGGTAAGTTTTTTAGTGCTTCAAAACTTTTTATTCCACCGAGCTTAATGTCCACCGACCATAAGTGTTTTAGTCCCTCAAGATAATCAATGTTAGGGGTTGAGATCGAACGTAGAACAATTTTTTTAAGATCCTTTAGTTTACTGATCGCATTGATTCCGTTTTGTTGCCCTTCAAGATAGAGGTATTCCAGGTTTTCGAATCTTTCAATACCTTTAATATCCGGTTTTTTGGATCTGGTTTGATACAAGAATAACTCCTTTAGATTGGGGTTGATTTTTTGTAAAAAGTCAAAATTGTCCAAAGTTAGAATACCGACAGCTAGCGTTTCTAAGTTTTTTAACTTGGTAACCGTATTGATTCCAGTTGCCTCAATTAAACAATCTATTGAAACCTTCTTTAGGGAAGGAATACGCTCCAAAAAAGTCAGGTCACAAGCTGTGGAGTAATGTCCAAATATCCGTAATGCAATATCCCCCCCTTTGGGAGAAAATAACCTTTTCCAATAAATCTATTTCATCATTTGATAGCGGAGTGGAAAATTGGATATATTTTGTACTGCTATCCACCGCCAGAGCCCGTAAATCAGTCTCTTCAAAACCTGTTGAAATAGTATAGTGTCCGGATCCTCTATTTATACTCTGTATGCTCATCTTAAAAGGTTTGGCAAATAAATATAGTAAAAGTTTGATTTGTTTAAGTGAATATTGATCTTTATATAGATGAATCGTTGATAAGCCAATAGAACTACGCGAAATATGAAGAGAAGACTGACCTCTGCGGAAATAAAGCTGATTTCTTATTTGGTTTATGATACACCGGAAGGAGCCGCAATTATTGCTTCATTGAAAGACCTATTTGTTGAGGAAATGGACGATGGCGGTATGGGGAGTCTGAAAGTTGTTGTTGAAGGAGAGGATAAGCGCCGTACAGGAGGTATCTTAAATGATATGGAATTCCATGATGCTGACGGTATGCTATTAGTAATAACAGTTATTTTAGATACTGACGAAAATTTTTACGAACTGGATATTTTCAAAGGTGATTTTTCTCCTTTGATAAAGATTCCAGATGTATCAATAAATGTGTGATGCGGTATTTAGACGAAGATGAAATTCAATCCAGATTGAGGCTTGGAAAGTCTGTGGAGCAATGGTTGGGTGATGTCCAGGAGGAGGATTATACTATACTCAAGTGGTTAAGTATTAACATGGAGAAGGACGAAAGCTTTTCTGTAGCCTATTTTGAATCCTTTGATGAGGGAAATGAAGATTTCTTGGACATATATTCGTTTTCATTGGTTGATCCTGATGAGCCATTTGGCGTGATACATGTTTTTAATTCGATTGCTGATGCATTAAGTTTTGCAGACGTCACTTATAAAGCCTTTCCTAACAAATATATTTCAGCAGGAGTGATTCAGGAAGAATATAGTGATTATATTAATCGATAATTTTGCGTTAATGAGAGCCTTACTAATAATAGATATGCAATTGGGGAGTTTTAGACCCTATGAGCTGCGGTATGATACCTTTGCTGTTATTGATCGGATCAACAGACTTTCTGAGGCGTTCAGAAAGAACGGGGATCTGGTCATTTTTATACAGCATGATGGGACAAAGGAAAACTGTTTTCTGCCCGGGACAGAAGATTGGTCGCTATTACCAGAGCTGATCAGAGGGCCCGCAGATATATTTGTCTCTAAAACAGCAAATGATTCGTTTTATCGAACAGAACTTCAAGCGTTAGTGACCAGCAGCGGCGTGACGGAATTGGTCTTGACCGGATGTGCCACAGATTTTTGTGTGGATGCTACCCTAAAATCAGCTTTGACGAAGGACTACTCTATTACTGTAGTTGCCGATGGGCACACCACCTCTGACAGACCCATGATCCCTGCCCGGCAGGTGATTGAGTATTTTAATTGGCTATGGTCAGAAATGACGCCAACGCAAGGTATGATCAAAGTTGAACCTTGTCATGCTATTTTAAGCGCTTAGCTAAAGAGACGATATTGTCACATGGGGTATATTAAGTGTCCATTTTTTATTGCTCTGGCCTATGTGAGTATAGGTACTTTATCTTTGTTGTTATGTATTTTTGTGTCTTATCAATTTATCCAGCCATGATTTTCGCCCTTTTACGATACCGATTTTGTTTTTGTTTACATTCCAGAGCGAGTTAGTTTTTTTATCAGCGTAAATTGAAGCTACTTGCGCATATTCTTTAGCTTTTGTTGTATCACCTTTGAAATTTGCTAAAAAAGATAATATAGAATACACGGTGTAATCCTCTATGGGAAAGTGGATATGTTTTTCTTCTGTTTTTTTCAATAATAAATAATAAACTTTGTCATAAAATTCGGTTTTCTGAGCTTGTACTACTGTTTCTGAAAAATCGAGGTAAGATCTTGAAATTACATTTGGAAATTCCTTTTCGAAATCGATTGATTTTTGAAAATAGATTAATGCTCTTTCGAAATCATTTCTTAGTCTATAAATATTCCCCAATTGATTATAGGTTTGGCTTCTTTCAATTCTATTATCGGGGTATTCTATTAATACCTTATTCAAAAGCATTTCAGCAGCATCCAAAAGATTGTTATCCTTTGCTTCAACCAGTTCAAATGCTTGTATTCTTAAAAACTGAGGATGATTGTATTTTCTGCTACGAATGAGTTTGGCAAAGAATTCCTCCTCGTCGGCTGTAGTCCAAGTTTTTCGTCTATACCAATCTGTCATTTGTATTGCTTTCTATATTATTTTTAAATATACCAAAAGTCAGATCCATAAATCGTAGAAATGAACACAAAAAGATCAGGTAATCGCAGCTAAGCTTCCCAAGTGCCCTCATATTTAACAACCTTCCATTTGCCGTTTGTTTTTTCTAGAATAAAATACCATCCTTGGCCACACCATCCACCACATAGATAATCCAGGGATACAAATGCTTTTTGGCCGTCATGTGTCAGAATAGGTAAGTGGAAGACCAGCTTTGTTAAAAAACGTTCTTCCATAGTCAATCTATTGCTGTCTTTAACCACATACTTATGAGCGATCGGTTGGGGAATGTAGACTGTATCCCTGTCTCTTGTCTGATTTAGGAAATTTATAGAATCCTGCCGGCTACTACTGAGATGGTTAAATAGTTCCCTGATTCCAATTTCATCTCCTGGGGGGTAATCCCCCTTATAAGACGTGCTTATGGAATCTTTGGTAAATCTGTCTTCGATATAAGTTTTAGGGTTCTCAGTTATGATCAATCGACTGATACAAGTGTCATGTGTGAGTATCGCTTCCAGTATTTCCTCATAGTCTTTTTGAAAGGCGGAATAATTGAAAGTTTTTTCCGGCGTTTTTGCTTTAGGTTTTTCTTTGGCAGTGTTTTGACAAGCTACAACAAGAAATAAAAATGGAATTAGGATGTATACTTTCATAAAATAAAAAAACTGATTTAAAAGAAGATGTCAAAATGTTTTCTTTTCCATAATGCAATTTACTAAATTCATCTACCCAATATTTATTAAACAGTATTTAAGGGATGATCAAATCAGAGCCAGATTGCGACTTGGAAAGTCTGTGGAGCAATGGTCGGGCTGTCAAGGATGATGATTATCCCATAATCAAATGGTTGAATATGGATGAGGAAAGCGGCGAAAGATTTTCTGTAGCCTATGTTGAATCCTTTGATGAGAGAAATGACGCTTATAAAGCAGCAAAAAATAAATGATTTCTTTTAAATAAAAGCGAATGTATTTCAAACTAGAATTATCAAGTGATCCTAAAGTTATCGGTGTAAGAAACGGGATCTATCAAGTTGAATTGATGGAAAAGGTTTTTACAAAAGAGTATTTAAAGAAACTGAATGCTTATTTCCATCCGGGAAGCCCTTGGACGCTGAATGAGGCCTTACCCGATTTCTCTGTTTATTTTCATTTTAAAAAATTAAAGCTGACAAAAGAAACGAATTTTATGAGCTTCTGTCCTCACTTAAGTAACTGTCTTTTTTTAATTGATGATAAATCTCTTAAATTATTGGAATCATTCAATATTCAATCATATCAACTTTATCCAAGTATTATCTCTGACCCTACTAATTCAGAGGAAACTCATTCGTATAAGATGTTCTTTACCTTAATACAAGATTGGGATATTATTGACTTTAGTAAATCGGTCTTTTATACGGGGGGGTATGGAAATATAGCGCTCACTGACCATCAATTTTCGAACGCGGAGGAAATGAGAAATTTCAGGCCTTTTCCAAAAATAAAAGTATTAGCGCTTAATAATGAATTTGATTCAAAACTGGATATGTTCTATTCTCGCTTAGGTGGGGTTTTCATTTCTGCGAAATTGAGATCGGCAATGGAAGAAAATGGCGTTACAGGTCTTGAATTTGATAATTCCGTTGAGGTTATACTTTGATAGACACTTTTTTGCTCGTATGTCCATTGCGTGAATTACCCGACCGCTGCGCTTATGCTTTTTGTAGCCAAGGTGGCCGTTTATTTCTCCTTCAAGCATCTGCGATGTGTGTGTCTGCTAGTACCTGTAATTCGCGGAAAAACGATTGCAGCACCAAGCCGTCTTTAGAACTCTTTAAGAACTTCTTGTCGTTTATTAGTGACTCCTCGTCAATCATACTTTTTTAAAGTTAAGTAAATAAAAAATACGAAGTCCTTTCGAACTCTGCATTTTATAACTTACACAATTAATGAAACAGTGCTGTAATATTCAAGTTAATAGAATGTTTTTTAGATTTTAACTTCAACAGGAATAACCACCTTAGCCTCAATCAAATTTTTTACAGGTGTGTAAATATCAATATCACTATCAGGTGAAGAAATGCTAATAATCAGACTGTAACGGATAGTATTGTTATAGCGTTCTAATTTTTTTCTGGTTTTCCACCATCCAGTTGTTGGAAATATTGCTAGAATGTTACGAGTTGCCAGATCTGCAGCGTTACCCTCCCATATATCCTTATGAATAGATCCTTTATTCCGTAGGTCTTCACCCAATTTCCAGTTTCGTTCACGGCCCTCATTTTGATAATCATCTTCCCGCATTTCAGCACTAATTCTTCCTGCAAATGCATCCGGAGATTCATTTGTATCGTTCATTTTAAACCTTAATGCATGCGACATATAGTTGTTTGCCTTTGCATACCTTTTATTGCCAGGGTTCGGTTCTATAAAATAGGATAGGGTAATAGTTAATTGTACCGGTGTATTGTATAATTCTGCTAGTGCGTCTACCGGCCAGGGTAAATTGTATAAATGAAATTGGTCTGTTTTAACTCGTGAATCTTCATATTTATAAGGCTTTAATTCAGCCTCACAAATTAATGTAAGAGAATTTGAAGCACTATGTACAGCTCGTTGGAGATTTGGAACACCATATCCTACAGTTTGTATAAGTTTAAGTTTTTGTGCAAAAGATAAATCCCCCAAGTTCCGGTCTCCCAACATGGCTGGTGTCCAATTCGCTGAATGAATCATCAATGCCCTTATGCTTTCTGGCCTTAAATATGGGTAATTTGTATAAAGTTGTGCAGCGAACCGGCTGGCGAGAGCCGTAGCCGCACTAGTATCTCCAAATGCTGTAAGCATGTTTAAAGTTTTTCCACAGGAGGTACTTAATAATTGAAGTGAATCTGGACTCAATACACCGCCATGTTGTATGGCTTGATTACCACCTTCCATTACAATATCAGGCTTTCTAGACCATTCGTTTGTCCAAATGGAAGATGTGGTATTACAAGGCGACATAGCTCCTCTGCGTGCTAGTATTTCGGCATCGGGAAATAGATTAAGGTCTAGCTGATCTTTCAATGTATATGCTCCTACTGTTATAGCATTAAATGCTTGTGCAGGATCATTTATACTATGATCATCATTTATTATTGGATATCCATTACGGATTTCCTCAGTCAAATTTCCAGAAGAAATGATAAACAAGTTTCTTTCATTAATTTCTTCTGTTCCAAAAGAAAGCATGTCAATAGTGGCGGACCAAACTGACGGTTTTCCTAAGTGCTGATTATCATTAGATGTTACAGCCATGCAAATAGTGCGTTTATGATCCGGATTCATGATTTCGGCATTAGAGACAGCATCGATCGTTACGAAACCATAATTCAGTGGATCATGTGGTTTATTGTGATCTATGACTCTTACGCTCTCGAATTTAAAGGGAATGTTTACAGGATGGTTGTGACCAAATACTTCAGATAGATCTCCGTACAGGATCAGTCCCGCCATGGGAGTCCCGTGGCCATTGCGCATGTCTGTCCTGTCGGCAACATGGCCATCGGCAAAGACTGTCGAGAGATAGTGTTCCTTAATATGAGGTGTTAATAATGGATTACCATGATTTACTCCGGTGTCCAATAAACATACAGATATTTTATTTTGATCAGCGCTATTGGATACTCGTTGTAATAAATCATTAATCCAATTATCTTGTTCGATGCGAGTAGCGTATGTGAAAAAATCTGTTAAATCACGAGGTTTACGTAACTCACTTAGACATTCCAAATAGAGTAAGTTCTCCATTTGCAGTGGAGTGCCTTTTATGTAACCTACAGTGTGTTCAGGAAAGCAGATCCATTGTTGGCCAATTTGGATTCCGTGTTGCAGTAGAAAATCTTTGCACTGTTCAATGTAATCATTGTTATTATCATAATCTAGCCATACTTCCCACCATATACTTTGGTCTGCATTGGGAAATTCGTTTTCAGGTTCCTGCCAAAATGCTGCTAAAGTGGCTGCGCGAATATCCTCGATATTTGCTATTAAAGAATAATTTCTAGGTTTAGGATCTCCAGCCTTTTCACTTTGAGGTGTATTCTTAGTAATAAATTCATCTACTTTTTTCAAGAAGTTAACGATTGCTGTTTTGTCTAAATATATGCCAGCTTCTTGAAATTCAAAGGTATTACCCTCTTCATCTATAGCTTCACATATTCTTGTAAATGCAATACGAAAACTTGATTTATCATCAAACTTATCAATATCAAGTGGGAAGTCGGGGGCAGATTTAAAAACTATATAAACAAAGTCTTGAATCTGTTTACCATTCCAAAAGTCATCCAAGGCTTCATTGAATCTGACCTTGACGAAATCACCTTGTTGCTGACGATTAATACCACTACGCGCTAATACGGTAGGGCCTCCTTGAATATTAGAGGTATAATTTTTGGCATCATAAAAATTTCCACCTAGTACTAGATGGGGCAGGTTATTTTCTGGCATATTGAAAAAAGAATAAGTCCCTTAAAAAGGTCTTTTCCTTCCCTCTACATATTGTAGTATTTTTTCTTCACTCACATTCTTATCGCCATAGACGAGATAATCTTTCCATACATCACTTACAATACGGTGGATGTCTGCAAAGCTTAATCCGATGGCTTTATGAGCAATTTTTTTTAGATCTATAGTATAGGGGAGGTCAAACCCAGTGAATTCTAAATCAAATAATTGGTAAATATCCTCCTCAGTGGGAAGAGGAAACTGGATGATATCATCAAAGCGTCTAAATAGCGCAACATCCAAAGATTCAGGGAGATTGGTTGCTGCGATGATCAAACTTCTTGAATCATCTTTTTCAATTTGGAGTAAGAAGCTGTTAAGTACGCGTTTTATTTCACCCACTTCATTTCCAGCGGAACGGGAAGTACCAATGCTATCAAACTCGTCGAAAAGATATACAGCTCTAAAATCACGCATGGCGTCAAATACTAGGCGAAGCTTTGCAATCGACTCGCCCATATATCGGCTAATCAACCCGTCGAGTCTGATGATGAATAGGGGAAGGCCCAGTTCACTCGCCAGTACGTGAGCACTCATCGTCTTACCACAACCTGGTGCACCAGTAAAAAGTAATTTTCTACGGGCAGTCAAACCATGACTTTCGAGAATATCTATTTTACGTTGTTCGTCGAGTACACGTTGGATTGAGATTCGTACACTTTTTGAAAGCACCATGTCCTTGAGTTTTACCTCAGGACGTATGAGTTCTAATAAATCGTCTAATTCTTTTTGAGCACTATTGACAGGAAGCTTTTTGATAAGAACTGATTCCTTACTTTTTGAAAGTTTTGCCTTATCGATCATTTTTTTGAGCTCTTCAGCTAAAGCAGTATGGCCTTGGCGTGCTTCTGCGGCAGCTATCTGCATAGCAGTAGCATAGAAACGACTTTCGTCTCCTTCGCCAAATGAGCGAATCAAGCTCTTTATTTGTTCTAATGCTGCCATTATGCTTTACTCAAAATTTTTGCAAATATAAGGTTATATAATCAAAATAGGTGCCGAACTTTTAGATGTTTTATATTTTAAAGATATAGAATTTTTGATTCTAATTAAAGGATCATTTTTATGAGATCTTTATATTCGATCTTAATCCAGATCGAACGTTTTTATTTTTTTAAAATAACTGTCAGATTAAATATCTAAAGTTTTTATCTTAGCACTATTAAAACTGACTTATGAAAAGTAAAGAATATTTTTTAGAGAATAAAATAATAAAAGAAATAACTGAAGTTAATTATCGCATTGATCAATTCTGTTCTAAAAATTCATTTATCTAACAAACTATATTTTTTTGAAAGATATGTATCGTGAAACAGAATATAAGGAAATAGAATGTTTCGTCGGAAATGCTATTTTGATAGTTACTGCGACTGATATTGAGACAGAAATACTTCATGAACATTTAAGACCTATCCAAAAAGGTGATAAAATTATTCAGTGTCCTTATGAGGATAAGACTTATTTTGTAGGGGTATTTGGAGCATATTTGTGTTTCCATATTCAATGTGGTACTATGGGGTCTATAGGATCAGCAAGTTCTATTGTTACAGTTAGAGACTCTGTAAAACTATTTAAGCCAAAAATTACTATTATGATTGGTATTGCTTTCGGAATTGATCCCTCAACGCAAGAAATCGGTGATGTAATTGTTGCGGATAATGTAATTCCTTATGATAATAAAAAGATTACAGAAGGGGCTACCATTATTCGATCTCTTCCCGTTCCAACAAGTAAACTACTGCTGGATAGGTTTAGAAACGTTCGGAATTGGGAGTTTCCTTTGGAAAATCGTTCAGCGATGAAAATTGTTGCCCCAATTTTCTCAGGGGAGGAACTAATAAATCATATTGATCGGAGGCAAGAACTTCAAGCTTATAATTCGTTAGCAAAAGGTGGAGAAATGGAAGGAGCAGGATTGTATACCGCAGCTTCAAGTCTGACAGAATGGATTTTAGTTAAAGGTATTTGCGATTATGCTGATGGAAACAAAGATAAAAATAAAGACGTTAACCAAAAAACCGCTATGAGATCTGCAGTATCTCTATGTTTAGAAGTTTTTTCAAGCCTTAAATCGTTTGAACATATTGAATTGTACGCGTACTCAGGGAATACACCTACTTCAGGTAAATTGGATCCAATTTTAGTAAATAGAGTACTTTTTGAACTTTACGATGATCGCAAGGAACAATTTTATTTGAATAGAGTCGCTGATGATTTATTATTGGATCATCTTAAATATTCATCTATTTGGGTTAGTGGAAAGTCTGGTAGAGGAAAATCAATTGCACTCATCAGAAATATAATTAAAGATCGGATTGATTATATCTCAATTACTCTAGCGAGCTGCATTGGTCTACGTATCGACGATTTTTTTTATGAAATTTATGTTGAATTGATGTATAAGCTTAGACCGGGGGTTGAAATTGAACAAAAACGTGATTATCAAACATGCGTTAGAAAGATCAATAATATTATTGAAGAGTATTCAAAATCGAAAACAATATTTATTTTGATCGACGAAATACCTCTTGGTAATGACGAGAAGTTTGCTGAGTTTGTTCAAAGAATTTGCTCTCTTTTTATTTCATCTGCTTTGAATTGTAATGGAGTTGAGGTTAAGTATGCCCTTTCTTCCATCTATTCTCCAGAACCTTTTATTTTAGAGTTCCAGAACAAGGTGAAGAATCATATTAAATTTTTCAATTTCGAGAATTGGACTACGGAAGAATGTTTAGCTCTTATATCTATCTTTGAAAGAGAACTTAATATTTCAATAGAGGATTCGAAAAAGAAAATAATCATCGAGGAAAGCAATGGCTCTCCTCGATGGATTAAAAATATGTTAAAAACGACTGTGATACTAGGTGGTTTTACTTCAGAAAATATAGATAATGCAATTTCCCAAACTAAAAGTCAAAATGTTGTGTAATGGATAGAAAATTAAAACCTTATACCATAGTTCCCGCTAATCTTTACGTGGAAAGATCTGCTGATCGCCAGGTGGAGAATATTATACAGGAAATGGGGCGACCAGGATATGTATTAGTTTCTAGACAAATGGGAAAAACAAATCTTTTACTGAATGCCAGAAGAAAATTCACTAATGAAAACGATAAGTTTGTTTATGTTGATTTAAGTAATTTGTTTTATGATGAATTAACATGTTTCAGAAACATAATTGACTTGGCAATTGAAACTAATTTAGATGCGTTTTCTTCCACAGACTTAGAAATTGAAAATTTCCGTTTAAAATTTTCTCATTTACCTCCCCAAAAACAACATGAAGGCGAACTTAGAATTCTGCTCAAAGCAATAAAAGGAAAATTGATAATAGTATTAGATGAAATAGACGCGTTAACCAAAACAGATTATTCCGATCAAATATTTTCCCAAATTCGTAGTATTTATTTTGCTAGAGCAAATTACGAAGAATTTGATCGCCTTACGTATTTATTGTCAGGGGTTGTAGAACCTTCTGACCTAATAAAAAATCCTAAGATATCACCTTTCAACATCGGAGAAAAGATTTTTTTAAATGATTTTAACAAATCTGAATATCAAGAGTTTTTGAAGAAAGCAGGATTGGGGCATTTATCAGATGGAATTCAAGAACGAGTTTACTATTGGGCTAATGGAAATCCACGTCTCACTTGGGATTTGTTAAGTCTAATTGAAGGAAATGATGCAGAGATTAGTGAAATTATGGAAATTGATGAAATTGTCAAAAAACATTATTTAACTCAGTTTGATAAACCTCCTATTGATAACATAAGAGAAATTGTAAAAAGTGATAAATCACTACAAGATGCTCTTATCGAGATGGAATATGGTAAGGGAAAATTAATCTCAGACCAACTAAAACAAAAATTATACTTATCTGGTATTGTTAATTTTAGTGAGGATACTATTGTGGTTAAAAATCGAATAATAAAACAGTCATTGTCTGTATCGTGGATAGAATCATTGATCGAAGATACAACCGATTACCTAGGACGAGGTATTGATTATTATAATAAATCGGTATTTAAATTAGCTATTGAAAATCTTATTAGAAGCGTTGGTGAAGAAAAATTAAATTTGAAAAATGCTAATCTTGCAACGTTTTATTTAGGTTTAAGTTACTATTATGACAACCAATTTGAAAATTCAAAAAGTGAATTATTAAAAGTTGATTTTGATAAAAAAGAATTTGGAAATTTCTATTTATTGTGGAGACTGCACCTGGGATATCTTTTTATTAAAGAAAAAGATTTTGATAATGCTTGGGCAGCTTTTGTTGATGTTGTTGATCTAGATTTAAAAAATGATTTTTATGCTTCTGCAAAGATTAATTTAATACAAATAGCGGCAGATTCTGATGACGTAAAATTGCAAAATATTGGAAAGGTTTATTTGAAAGAGGTAATAACATCAAAAGTTGAAGATTTTATATTGCAATCTCCAGGTGTTTTCTTCGAATCAAAGTTTACTGCTTTTAAACTATCGAAATTCTTGTCAATTGAAGATTTTGATACTAATGAGCAGATAATATATTTGAAAAGTATATCTAACGATATACCAAATGAATCTAAGGCTAACTTTAATCTTGCTTTGTATGAAATCACGTCTGAAAAAGAAGAAAAACTTTTGTATTTAAACTACGCTCTAAATTCCATTTTTGAAAATAAACTTACTTTACATAAAAATGCAAATGACTTCGAGAGTAAATTTGATGTCGATCATTTAAGAAAGCTTCAAATATATTTGTTTGCATCAAACAAGATTAGTGATTTTGATAGATTAATTGATTATGAAGATAAAATACGATCCGGATATTCAAAGGAGAAAATACTAGATAAGTTAGTCGGCTTTGCTCAGG
Organism: Sphingobacterium sp. UBA7625; assembly: GCF_002484085.1. Taxonomy (NCBI): domain Bacteria; kingdom Pseudomonadati; phylum Bacteroidota; class Sphingobacteriia; order Sphingobacteriales; family Sphingobacteriaceae; genus Sphingobacterium; species Sphingobacterium sp. UBA7625. Next base: position 340,400 of record NZ_DLJD01000058.1, on the reverse strand, counting down.
AAATTGATCGTTCTGATGATTTTATATTTTCACTGGCAGAATATTTCTACATAAACTATCCGCCACATAATTCACTTATTAAAAGAAATCTATTAACATTATTAAGTAGTTTGTCGTTTTCACTTAAAAGGGATGGGGAAAGTGTTTATATTACTAGTTTATTGGATTTCTTCGTTAATAATGATCAAAATGATCTTACCTTAGAAATTATAACATTGCTGTTATTTAATATTAATCAATTACTTGAGAATAATGAAACTGCTAGAGCTTACTATCTGATAAGGCGTATACAAAATTTAGAGGAAAGAGTCCCAAAAGAAATAAAAGATGCATTTCTCATTGTTAGTTTTTTTGAACTTATCTTTTTGAAGAAAACAGGTAAAATCACCGACGCAAAAATCAAAGCAGCAGAAATTTTAGAACGTGTTAACCGTAGTAATGCTGTTAAATCCAACAGTAAATTATTAGCGACTAATTTACCAGTAATAGTTAATGAATGTAATCAGACTTTAGATGGGTTTAATATTAGAGTTCCTCTCGTGAAAGATCCAAAACCGGAAAGAAACAAGTTGGTAACTGTTCGATATATGGATGGTAAAGAAGTCGTTTGCAAATTTAAGAAAATTGAAAAAGATTATGAGAATGGTAGCTGTGTGATTATATAGCTGGAATAGCCTATTTTTAGCGGTATTTATGACGAGAAATTAACGATTGAATTTATGGGAATTTTATACATTATTTTTAATGCAAATGAACAATATTACTGATAAAGAGTGGTTGGATCTAGGGTTCAAATATTTTGTACAACATTCACAACAACGGGTTCAGCATTTTAATTATTTTATTTTGTTTTCCTCTCTTTTAACAACTGCAACGGTTACATCAATGCAGCCTTCTTTTGGTTTGTCGTCTTTTGGAGCATTGTTTGGATTAATTCAGATGATTATTTCCTTTATATTTATAAAAATAGATGACAGAAATAGTTTCCTAATTAAGCATTCTGAGTCAATAATTAAGAAAATTGAAAACAAATATCTAGATAGTGATGATTTTCGTATTTTTAGTTTAGAAGAGAAAGAGACCATTTTTTTGAGATCTCAAAAAAATGGTCTTCTTAAAACTCATTTTTCTCATAAAAATTTATATAGGATTACATATGTGATTTTTGGAATTATTGGAGCTATTTGCTTAATGTTATCTTTTTATAGATTTTTAACCCAAAGGTTTAATTAGAATGGACATTCGAGAGGTTTTCTAATGAGAAATAGCAACATTTATAATATTCCAGAACTTAAGCAATGTAATCAATTTAGGGGCATTATTTTTAAGAAAAATTGATCTCTCTCCGAAAAACTGGTGTATTTAAAAGTAGAGTATTCGGTGATGATTCATAAATTTTAAATAGGAGGGAAAAAAAGAAAAAATTAAAGCTTACCAATGCACTGATTACCTTTGGGAGGGTGTAAAGTAAACTGTGTCAAATAAAGAATTTTTATATTAGACACAGCAAATGGAAAAAGAGGAATTTGATTTTTCGTTAGTATTTGTTTTAAAAGGAACTCAAGTGCATATACCGGAGCATGCTGACCCCCTGATTCCGGGCTTAGTTTAGGTACACCATGGTTGTTTTATCGTTGTTATCGCATGGCATTCCGTCAGATACTGACCCCTCTATTGTTCAAACAGCAATATATTCCGGAGCATGTTGCCCCTGTCGTATAGTATATTTCTGTTTTGATCACTATTATTCTGGATCATGCTGCTCCCTCTTATATTATTGGGACTTCAGAATTCCGGAAGATATTGACCCCTTGCCTGGGGGCTGATTTTGGTTTTACTTTTGGGGAAATGATATTACCCAATGGCCGGAAAAACCAGACCCATGAGTCAGATAAAACAGATGATCAGGCTGCAACAGCAGGGCTATGCTATCAAGTCGATAGCCCGCAGTCTGAGTATAAGTAAGAATACCGTAAAGTCCTACCTCTACAAGATAGGGCCGGCAAAGTTGAATATGAGCGACCTTTTGCTGTGGAAGATCCTGTTCTGGAAGGGTTGCTGCATTCAGGCAATCCGGCCTATCGTGATCCCAGATTCGAGGATCTCAAAGAACGTCTGCCCCATCTGGAGAAAGAGCTTAAGAGAGTTGGCGTAACACGTAAACTGCGTATCCGCCCGATAAACTACATATTTGATTGCTCGATTTGTTTCTTATAGTTCTGCGGGTACAGATCCTTCAGGTTCTTGTGGTTTATGGACATGATGTTTTGCAGTGTGTGCTTTAACCATTGGAATGGGTTCACACCATGCTTTTTACAGATAGCAAAGAAGGAATATATCATTGCTGCCCTTTGTGCCGCATCGTGACTTCCGGCGAACAGGTAATTTTTGCGTCCCAGGGCCAGGGGCCTGATGGCATTTTCGATTTGGTTGTTATCTATATGGAGGCTTCCGTCTTTAAGGTATTCAGTCAACGGATCCCACCTGTCGGCGGCATAGTCCATGGCTTTTCCGATCTGACTTTTTGGTAATGTAGTTTTTATCTCCCTGCCGATCCACATCCCAAGCTCATTAGCCACTGGGAAGGCTTCCTCCAGGCGGAGCTGTTTGGTTGCTTCTGCATCCAGACCAGCATCCCTTGCCTTGCGTTCAACAGCATACAGCTGCTGGATATAGCAGAGCGCCTTTTCCGCCCTTGCCCGGTTATTTTCCAGCGCCCTTTCGAACTCGCGGCGCGCGTGTGCCCAACAGGCAAGGTGGGTGACCTCTTTTTTCTTTGCATACTTTTCGTATACCGCATAGCCATCGGTCTGGAGATAACCGCTGAAGCTGCCCAATATAGGCAATGGGGCACTACCGCCACGGGTGGGACTGTAGTCGAAAAGCACCGTTCCTTCCAGCGGGGCATAATATACCCAATAGTACCCTTGGTGGGCAGCACCTTTTTTATCGCTGTCCAGCACTTTAATGGGACTCTCGTCCACCTGAAGATATCCTTTTGCTTTGGTATCGAATACCAGCTGGTCGTAAAGCGGTTCGAGTTTGATCAGTGCTTCTTTCGCCCAGCCATCGATTGTGGAAGAGGGTATGTGGATATTTTCCCGCGCAAACCGCTGCTTCTGCCGATACAGCGGGAGGTGGTCCACATATTTGTCGGTCAGGATCATCGCCAGCAGGCCGGCCCCCGGGATCCCCTTAGCGATGACACGCTCGGGAAGCTCGGCGATCTTTACACCTTCACCGTTTTTGGCGGCATACTTATAACGGATGTAGCGTTTGATATAGAACTTTGCCGGCTCACATTCAAGCTCTTCGGTAATTTCTTTACCGATGCACACCATCCGGGATAGATCTCCCTCGGGGTGGATCTCGATCTCTTCTACCGGTAAGTGCTCAGGGAGTTTTGCCCGCCCGTGATGATTGGGGCGCTTGCGCACATACTCGATTTTTTCTTTGATTTCTTCCTGTTGATGCTCTACTTCAGCAGGCTCCGCATTAAAAGGAAGCATAGTCTGAGCAGGATCGCCTTCAAAGCGCTCTCGTTTCTGGCCGAACTGCATCCGCTGGAACATCTCTACCTGGGCCTTCAGGTAATCACGCTCCCGGGTCAGGCGCTCGATCTCGGCCTGCTGTGCCTGTGTCTTACGCTCCAAAGATTTCTGCCCCGACAATTGCTGCCTGGCAATCTTTATAAGCTCTTCTTTCGAGAGGTTTTACAGCTCTGTTTGCATACCCTAAAAATACACAAAAAGATGCGCTTAAGCAATAAAAAAAGCACTTTTAAACCAGTGAATAGCGTTTTTTTTGAACACTTTTCACTACCTGTATACCTTCAACCATCAGTACCAGGTCACTCCAGGACAATTCACCGTTTTTTACGTTCGGCGGCATGAAGGTACCGCTCTCCAGGCGCTTATAATAAAGTACAAAGCCTCCTTTTTCCCAGTGCAGTAGCTTCATATGTGTACGGCTACGGTTCAGAAAAACGAAAACCTCACCACTGGTAGCCTGACGTTGCATCCCTGAACTGATCAGTCCGCAGAGTCCGTCGAATGATTTTCTCATGTCGCAAAAACCATCATAAAGATAAAAGCGGTGCGATGAACCCAGTGCAAACATCAGTACAGACGGATCAGCTGTGATACAAGGGCAAGATCATTTTCAGCCTTTATCCGCACACCGTTGGGATAAATAATCTCAACATCGCCCTTTCCCCGCGTCTTATTGATTGTTATAAAGCTACCGCGGGATGTTTCATTTTCTTTACTGTGCGAAAACAAATAATAAAAGGTCGCTTCGTTGATCCCATTTTCCGCGCAGTAAGCTTTCTTACTTTTTCCGCTCTGCTTCCAGTCTGCTATCATAGACAGCATACGCTCACGTTTTTCTTGAAGGTTGTTCATAGCAACAAAGCTAAAAACTGAGGCAACCTAAGTCAATATGTACTTGGTAGGACGGATACGCATGGACAAGATGTGGTTCTCCATTTATTTCCCGCGATGCCCGTTGCTCTAGCTGTTGAATTTGGAAGGGTATGGATGCCAAAAGCTGATATGACTGTAAAAATTTATGATCAAAATTCAAACTTAGGAGGTTTTATAGAGGCATTAGGTTTGAAACATGAATAAAAGAGAAAATGGTTGTGCAATTAACACAAGCAGTACGATTTTTAAAAATGCTGAATTCAGAGGATCGGACTCAGCATTTTTATTTATATGGTTACCTACTTAATCTTTAAATACTCCTTAATAAGTAAATAAATTTCATTATTTAACCTAATTTTAACAGGAGAGGCTGTCTAGTTCTGATTAGTTTTTGTGCATATGAGTACCAATTTTATTATTTGACGTATGTAACCGTATTTGAATTAAATTAAATGCTGCTGCTACAAACTAATTATTAATGATAGCATTCCTAGTGGATATATAGTTCGATTTTATGAAAAACCCTTCTCATATATTTTAGCAATAATTTCTAGATCAAGTTCTAACAAATTTGAGAGACCCAAATTATATTCAGAGTTTAATATGGACTGAAATTCATTAAGTAACACAATTAGATTGTTTAAATGTCCAGTATTGACATAATTTATTGAATTTCGACGGTTTTCAGTTCCAAAATGCGCAAACCATTCATTTCTGAGATCCAAGACATTACTATGGAATTCTTTCCAAGAACTCAATTCGCTCTTTAAACTCTCTAGCGTATTCGAAAGATATTTACTTTTATACTGTGGCTTTAGACCATCTATAAATGATAATATTGCAAAAACTGAATATTTATCATTTTCGTTCTTGCTGTATTTGCCATCAGAGATTTTATAATTAAGTAGCTTAGAAGCTTCAATTATAGCAAGTTTATAATGAATTACATGTAATACAGAATTTTCTTCTGTATTTAATTTGGGAAATCTATTATGTTCAATTTTTAAGCAGGCATCAATATGGATCATTGATTCACATATGAGTTGTGAATATCCTTTAAGTCTACTTAAAAGGATTTGTCTTAAATCCGAAGGTAAATGCCCATTTTTATGTTCCATCACTTTTATTGATTAAAATCAAAGAATAGCATATGTATTATTAAATTCAATTATAAGCCAATTTCAATAGTCTCTTTTCCGAAATCAGTTAATATATATTCAGAAACAATGTTTCCCACTAAATTTTTCATATGTAAACTCAATAAGCCGGCTTCAACGCATGCTTTGATCGATGCAACTAATTTGGAACTTCTTCGTTTGAGACCTACTAATTCTAATATTTCAGTTTCATTTTTTGCCTCTACACAAAAAGGAAGAATAATGGCTATCCGTTCAATGTCCTTTTGTGTAATCTCATATTTAGCTATTAGGCCTTGATCGTTCAGTATTCTTGAAAAATTGTTGATTAGTTGCTCGGAATAAGTGAATTCTTCTTTAAGCTTTAAAGCTCCAAATAACTCTTTCTGCATTTGGCAAACCTCCACGTTTATAGCCAATGAAATCAATTGTAACTCATTGCAACGTATATATAAAACAGGTGCATAACATAGCCAAGTCATTCTAGTTGGATGTATCCCAGTTCTTTTACATACCTGCGCTTTGTTTATAGATCTTTTCTCTAAATATTCCCCAAATGCATTTAAAATTCGTTTCTTCTTTTCCATAATATTACATCAATATTTAAAAGTAGTTTGATGCAATATTTTCACATATTATTTGTATTTATATACATATAATATGTATATTTGAATTGTTTAGTGATGTGAATACTTTAAAAATCTTGCGGAGAAAAGTAGGACGTTCGAGTGCAAGGAGTAGGAAAGACCTTTGTCTTATGTTATCTTTGTATAGTCATAAGACTTGGTCACCCTGCTTGTTCTGTGCTCGGCCGTCGAAAGACGGTGGCTGTCCTACGCCTTCTCGGCAGAACAAGCAATAGGGTGATCTAATTAATTCTATTGTTTCTGCTAGTTTCTCCTCATAGAAATAAACAATAGAATTATGACAAAAAAACAAACCACAAAAAACATTTTTAAATCGCCCGAGTAGTTCGGTATGATTCAGCCAGCAATGATCTGGTCACATCAGCTATGGAATTCGAGACGCCCAATTATTTACCTAGTGATACTCATTCAAAAGAATTCTAGCTCCCCCAATTAATCAATTTTATTACACGTGGCTTATGGCCTGAAAAAGTAGCTGATTCAGTCGGACTGGAAAAGCTATGCCCTAAGCTTGAGATTAAAAATCTAAAAAATGAGATCTAATTACGCCCACCTAGTCCTCCTTGATATGGTGATTTTCGAGACGCATCAATCAGGATATGATCCTGTTAAGAATGTTCAGGATTTTTGGGAACAGTATCCCTTAATCGCAATTCAAGACTATATTGTTGCATTGCAGCCTAAAATTGATGATAAGGAAAAGGATAATCCAAAATTGTCTGAATTTTCAGTCGAACTTCTGCGCACATTAATAGCTTATTTTATGATCCACACGCATCAAATGGATCTAGGTAAGGTATCAATTTCACTAGAGATAAACAATGAGGAGATAGAGACATCGAAATCGATTTCCGCTTTCTTTAATCGTGTATCCACATCCAATACCAATTCCTAGAATTATGAAAAGATTAAAACTACAATCCAATAACAGTGTATTGCTACATATTCAGATATTAAAGATCGCGGTACTCGTCATCTTATACCTTCTAGTTTCTATGTTTAGTTTATCAGCTCAGACGCCCCGCAAGGACAGCGGGGCCGATGGGGCATTAAAAATTGATCCTGTTTTCTTAGGACAAAAGGTTCCCGAAGATTTCTGGTCAAAAAAGCATCTTTTCTATAGTAACGGTGATACCATCAGAAGATCCTTCGACCATTACAAAGGAAAAATGTTAGTACTTGATTTTTGGTTTACAGGCTGTACCAAATGTCTTCTTCATCAGAAAGAAATCAACTATTTCAAGGAGAAATATGCTGATAATTTGGTCGTAATCATGGTCAATAGTAAAAATACCAGAGACAACTTAGAAAAGATAACCCATATGACTAAAGCGGATTGGTTTAAACAGTTGGGTATTAATAATTTTACTTCCATTATTGAAGATGAGTATCTATCGAAAATGCTTCCTTCAAACGGCTACCCAACTTATTTTTGGATCAATACATATGGCATCTTGCAGCTGATAACATTCAGAAATCTTCTCGACCGCAATTATCAAGCACCTTTTATTGATCAAAAACGATGAGAATACCAATTTTATTGAGCTTTCTATTGTTTGTTGTGACAATAAAAGCACAAGTCACCCTAAGGGGCAAAGTGGTCGACAGTTTGGGAAATCCAATTGCACAAACAACAATATCCAGCACCACCCACAATCGAACCATAAAAACTGCAAGTGACGGTCAATTTGAATGGAAGAGTAATGTCGACTCAATCAAGTTGACATTCCGTCACCTTGGTTACGCTGAACGGGTCGTATTGCTGACCAATGCCAGGGGCTTTACGAAGGTCACACTATATCCACGTGAAAATACACTGGAAGAGGTGCAGGTGAATACTGGCTATCAGCAATTGCCAAAAGAACGGGCAACAGGTAGTTTTGAGCTGATAGATAATAAATCGTTCAACTTACGTACCGGTGGAAATGTTTTAGAGCGGCTTGAAGGTCTTTCTCCAAGTCTACAGTTTGATAAACGGCGAGAAGGTGATATTTTGATGAATATCAGGGGAATAAATACGCTTACACCTACCTTGGCAGGACCTTTGATCATATTGGACAATTTTCCCTATCAAGGTGATCTAGCGAATATCAATCCCAATGATATCGAATCAGTTACTATACTGAAAGATGCTGCTGCTGCTTCTATATGGGGAGCTAGAGCAGGCAATGGTGTGATTGTGATCACAAGTAAACGCGCATCTCGAGCGCAGCGCATTGCTGTTGAGTATTCAAGTACACTGGACATTTCGGAAAAACCAAACTTGTCTTATTTCCCCCAACTCAGTTCCGCTGATTTTATTGATGTCGAACAGTTTCTATTTGAAAAAGGGTACTATGATAATACATACACGGGAACGGCCCGAGTAAAAAAGAATACAATATACTCCCCTGTAGTAGAGCTGCTTTTCAAACAACGGGAAAATAGTTTAAGTCCGGATTTTGTTGACCAAGAGATAAAACGTCTGGGAAAGATCGACTATCGCCAAGAAATGCTCGATTTGTTTTACAATAAACCAAAGGTGCAGCAGTATTATTTGGCATTGTCCAATACTTCCGATAACTTCTCAAATCGTCTTTCCGTAGGTTTTGATCGCAATATTGGAGATAAAAGGGGAACTGAAACTAATCGGTTCAATATCCGTACGATAAGTAAGCTAGATCTGACAACAAAATTATCGATCGAAGGAATATTAGCCTACGATTTGAGAACGGGACAGTCTTATCCAGACCTGATGGATTATAATTATTTCATTGGCGGAGGCAAGAATAGGTTGTATCCGTATGCACAGTTCCAAGACGGACAGGGGAGCGCCTTGGCCATCCCTAATACTTATAACCTCGAATATGTGAAGGGATTGGAAGGAACACCATTACAGAGTTGGTTGTATTATCCTGCTGATGAGGTTGGGACTTCGGTCACTGAAAATGCTAGGAACCATATACAGGCACAATTAAGTCTACATTACCGTCCTGTAGAGGGCATGGCTCTAAATATGACCTATAATATGGAAAATGAGAACTATGACCATGAGCTTCTCTATCGTCAAAGTTCCTTCTTCGCACGCAATCTGATCAATCGCTTTTCACAGGTGACTGACGATGTTGTAAAATATATCGTACCGCTTGGAGGTATCAAAAACGCTACTACAGAATCTACTAAAGCTTACAATCTGAGAGCACAAGCGAGTTATCAGAAACAGTTGAATAGTGTTCATGATGTCAATGTGCTGGTCGGAACGGAGATATCAAGTAGACGGACAGACGCTAGATCATTTCGTGTGTATGGATATGACGAAGAAACAATGTTAGAGCAAGTAGCGGACTATGTGAATTTGTATCCGATCTACGATGGTTTGAGCTCAAATGCGAGGATACCTAGCATGAGTACTTTTGGTAGACAATATAGCCGATATGTATCCATCTATGGGAATATAGGATATCAATATAGGGAAAGATATGGCATTAGCTTGTCGACCCGGAAAGATGCTTCAAATCTGTTTGGAGTCAATACAAATGATAAGTGGAATCCCTTATGGTCGGGGGGAATAAGCTGGCATATCAATAGGGAACCTTTTATGGCAAATGTTTCCTGGCTGGATCTGTTGAAGCTTAGGGCGACATATGGGCATAGTGGAAATTCTGGAGGTGCCGCCAATCCCTTGCCATTGATATCATATGGCAATCCAATAAATTCGCTAACAACCGTACCCAAGGCAATTATTACAACACCATCAAACCCAGATCTAAAATGGGAGGATGTACGGACAATTAATATGGGAATTGATTTTGGTGCCAAAGGTGGTGTACTCACAGGAACAGTAGAATATTATACTAAAAAATCTACGGATCTCTTATCGGTAGATCCATTGGATATTACATCGGGTTACAACTCCGCAATCCGTAACGTGGCCACACTGATTGGAAAGGGGATAGATATTAGGCTTTCTTCTAACTATCGACTGGGGCCGTGGCGGATGCGTAGTACACTAAACTTTTCAAAAAGTCGGACGGAAGTTGATAAGTTTTATGGTACCGTGGTAATGGGGAGTAGTTACGCTGAAAATACGGGTAGAGCAATCAATCCAGTACTGGGGAAGCAGATATATCCTGTGTTTGCTTATTATTTTGAGGGTTTGGATCCAGCCAACGGTGATCCCCGTGGTCGGTATAGGGGAGAGGTATCAAAAGATTATAATAAGATGCTGCTCGATTCTGTACAAAACTTACATTACTATGGAACTGCATTGCCACCCTATTATGGCTCATTTATACAGGAATTCAGTTGGAAAAATTTTACACTGACAATGCTGTTCAGCTATAAATTAGGCCACTATTTTCAAAAAAAGACCATCAATTACAACAGTCTTTTTGGCTCGTGGAATGGCCACAGTGATTATCAACAGCGCTGGCAGAAACAGGGAGATGAAGAGCATACAACAATTCCCTCTATGGTCTATCCTGCAGTAAACAATCGCGATCGTTTTTATGGTAGCGCAGAACCTAATATTCAAAAGGGTGATTTGATACGACTACAGGATATAGGATTGAATTATCAGTTGAGCCCAAAAATAGGGCGGCATAAGGTCACCGTTAATATCTATTTAAAAGCAAATAACCTGGGATTGCTCTGGAGAGCGAACAGGTTTGGACTAGACCCGGATTATTATGAGTTACCGCCTGCTAGGCGATATGCACTCGGTATGAACATCAAATTTTAAATTCAACTATGTTTATGAAAAATGTAATAAAAGTAGTGTTGTTATCTATCATATTAGCAATGACGTGTATCAGTTGTGAGAAATTTTTAGATGCAAAATCCAATAGTTCGATCAACGTGCCAAGTACCATAAAAGATCTAAGAGCGATACTGGATTATGATATTGAAATCAATAATTTTTATCCTGCACAGCTCGAGATCGCAGCAGATGACTTCTTGATCACTGACGATGGTTATTGGTCATTTTATCAAGAAGGGCAGGATTGTTATACCTGGAATGATCAGGGTATTCAGGGTGGCTGGTGGAGTATGCCGTATAAAGTGATTTCCAATGCAAATGTAATATTGGAGGGGTTGGAGCGGATCACTACGGGAAACCAGGTGGAGCGGAGAAGTATTGAAGGAGAAGCACTTTTTTTAAGAGGCTGGGCCTTATTTTATTTGGCTCAGACCTATTGCCAGCCTTTTACTTTTTCAGATATTGGAGATGGTCTGGGGATGGTCATCTTGAAAAATTCCAGTGCGGTGATTCACGAAAAAAGAGCGAGCCTAAAACAGACATACGACCAGATTATTGAAGATCTGACGAAAGCAACTGCCCTGTTGCCTGAAACGCAGGAGTTTGTAACTAGGCCTTCTCGGAATGCGGCTTATGCTGCATTAGCTAGGATATACCTCGTTATCGGTAATTATGAACAAGCGGAATTAATGGTGGATCAGGTTTTTAAAACGCAATCTAGCTTGTTGAATTATACAGGTTTGGATCCGATGGCTAGTTTGCCGTTTAACATAAATAATAACAGGGAGATTATTTATACTGGCGCTAGTGGATCATCTTCGTTTTTTATTTTGGATGCCAATGTGTATGTCAATGAAGAACTGTATAAAATGTACGGAGATGGAGATCTAAGAAAAGAAATTTTCTTTGAAAAAGATAAGCTAGGTTATAAGTTTAAGGGGTTTCAGAATGGTGTGCGCTCGGGTTATTATGGGGGGCTTATGATGGATGAGCTTTACTTGATCAAAGCCGAATGTCTTGCTCGGAAAAATCGAATTACCGAAGGTCTATTCTATTTGAATAAGTTGTTGAGCAACCGCTTTGATAAGCTAAAATTTGAGCCTTTAATGGCGGATTCTGAAAAGGAATTACTTGAAAAAGTCCTCGTCGAGCGTAGAAAGGAGCTGGTCTGTCGTGGACAGCGCTGGCTCGACCTTCGAAGGTTGAATAAGGAAGGGACATGGAATGTCTCACTTTCTCGCGTGATAAATGACGGCAAAGAGCGCTATGAATTTATATTGCCACCAAATGATTTAAGGTATACATTTTTGGTTCCTCAAAAAGCCATGTTGGACAATAAATATATCCAAAACCCCAGATAAATAACAACGGGTTCGCAATTGCGAACCCGTTGTCGTGTAAAGGAATGAAATTAGTTGGCTCTAAAAGCCAATACGGTACTGTTACCTGAAATTGGCGTAGTGGAAGGTAGGGAAGCGTGGATTGTATTGATCTCGCTTTCTACTGTACCGCTTCCCGCCGTAGCTGACATGTCCGGTTTTCCATTACCGTCATCCGGTGCTTGGATCTGACAGATTACCTGATAGGTTTCCGAACATTGTTTTCCCTCCAAAGGTTCTGGAGAATAGTTGTCCGGGTCTGTCGGATCATCACTTTGATTACCCGTAAAATACCAGTTCTGTAAAAGCCGTTCGTTTTTGGTTACTTCGATAGGCTTCTTTTTGGTCATCACTGCAGCTACTGCAATCGTACTGAATGCGACTAGTGCCAAGATTAAAGTGAAGAGTGATGCCTTCACTGAAAAAATATGTTTCATCATAACTAAAGTGTTTTGATTACAATGCTAAATTACAACCTAAGGTACCCCCCGTGTTAGGCCAAACTTGATCTATCAGTAGGCCAAGTTTGACAAGGGCGATCTATAGATAACCTTGATAGTCGGTCAATAAATAGGGGTAGCCCTTTGGAAATTCATGATAAACATGAAGGTAGGCGAGGACTAAGGGGCACACTTCCCGACGATTAAACATAGCAATGATAGCAGGTAGATCGAGCGGATCAATAACTGATCTGTCGTATAATCGAAGAACTTCGCTGATATCTTCTTTAATTATTTCGCGCTGTCGCTCTTTATCCTGATAGGCTAGATTGCTGTATAATATTTCCTGATACATATGCTGCAGATCAACAATGTTTAACAGATCATTGTGCCGGTAGTCGAGCTTAAAACCATGTTTCATCAAGATGGAAAATAAGACTTCCAGACAATAATGCACTTCCATATCATCCAGATAGGGGACTGGAAATGCAAATACCATCGCCTCTGCCCGGTCTTTATCGATTTGCTTCTTCTCATATGTCAGTTGGATCACGAAATCCTCAATTGCTATTTCGTCAAAATAGTACGTACCAATTTCATGATTCTGATAGAGATTACTGACATAAGTGATTTCGGCAAGTATAGAGGAAACAATGTAGAAGAGCTCTAAATAATCGTTGCCGAGTGGCGGGAAGCACATATATAAATATTGCTCAAGACTCATTTTTTTCTCAGTGGAGGTGTCATCGCTTTTAAAATAAATAGTTAGTTCTGATCCGCTTAGTCGATTTTCATCGGTGCTGAGGTATTCCTCGTACAATATCTTTCGATAGTTCATGAGTTCTTGATGAAAGAAACTTTCCTGCCAGCCCGCTGGTGCAAGCAGCCGCATCAGTTGCGGGACTGCATCATATGTGTCTTGCAGGATGGCATAGGTGGTTTTTAAATCTAGTTTTTTGTTGTTTTCAAATTTCATGTGTTGAGTTTATCAAGGTTTGTTTTGGTTTTAGCGTTTGAATTTTTGTTCGGCTTGTTGTTTAAACTGGGATGAGGTCAGCCCGGTCATTTTTTTGATAAAGCGGTTCATTTCACTTGGACCACTAAATCCGACTTCATGGGCTGTAATCCCTACTTTGTCATGCTCGACAATGAGCTGTTGGATATGTTCAAGCAGAAGCTTGTTGCGGTCGTCCTGAATACTGAGACCATGAAACTCTTGATATTCGCGGCTCAACTGTGCTGGAGCTTTGAGAAATATCTGAGCTATTTCTTTGATGAGTGCTTGAGCACCGTTTTGTAAGATCATAATCTCCAGCAGTTGTCTGGTCTGTTTTGCAATTGGTTGTGTGGAATATGGTGCGTCCAAAAGTTTGAAACGGCTAAGATCGATCAGGAAAATCAAATGTTTGAGCAGGATATGCTCATTGTTAAGGGTGTTCGGATTTAGGATACTGAACAGGATGCAAAGGTATTTAATGGTAATGGAGCCAACACGAAAACCCACACTTTTGACTGTGGTCAGTGAACCTTCTTTTTTTGCCTGAATCAGATTTTTGAGGAAAGGGAAATGCTGTATGGCAGGCGGTCTGAACATCCCCGCATCGACAACAAAACCAACCAGGATATGACGACCGACGGGTAAGTGTAGCTGATATTGACCCGGGGCGAGATAAAAATAAGCACCTTCTGCTGGGGAAAGTTCAAAGGTGAATTCCTGATCCATTCTTTTTCCGGAAATAAGCACTTCATTCAATAAGGGATAGATTAAATGCAGATCGTGCATAATAATCTCTACTGTTAAATTCATTGGCTCGCTGATCCAATACTCGTAGTAATAGAGATATGCATAGCGGCCATCAAAGGTCTGTTCGCTGATCTGGTTACGTGCGGATTGCCAATGCATTTCCTTGGCATTGCGAATGGAGAAACTTACTTTTTTTCGAGGATGATTAATAAGGCTAAAATCCTCACTAAATGTCAAATTATAAGGTCTTTTCATCTTTATTTTATAATTAGTTAAAAGATGATTTTATGAAGATCTAATGTTGAAAGCCAAATAAAATTGTACATGACTGATTTTTGGCTGTGATTGACCAATTTGAAATGTAACTGACATTTTTGGATTGCAAATGACATGTCTGTGTTGTACTTGTATCGTAACTGTCAATTTTCAGTGTATGTACATTTTTTTTTGAAATCATTTCCCGCTGCTAACATCTTTGCTGCCATTGGATCCATTATGGAGTAATAATGTGTTCGACATAGGGAGGGTACAGCCCTTTGGAGAGCCGATTGTAAAGCAAAGATGTTATGAAATGGAAATCTTGAAAGAACGGGTGTTTACCAACAAGGATCAGGTAAATGGTGGACAGTTAATTCTGCAATGGAACGAACTGCTGCCCTTTATCGCTGATGAAATGGATAGCGGAGAAAGCTGTCCCATCTTAACGTTCTAATTGTTGCAGCCAAATACCCAATAAGGGGGGAAGGGCACAATAGCACTTTCCCTCTTTAAATATAAATCAATTGACCTAATTCATGTTTACAAAACAACACTTAACCTGGGAATATGCTATTTTTTCCGCGCATATTCACCGCTATCTACCCCATTTGAAATGGGAAGATCACGTAATAATTTACAATAAATGGATAGCTTACCATCAGCCTAAACCCCTTAAATATTCGATTGAATGGGATGTGTCGGCACTCGATCAGTTGTACGACGGAGATCCTAAAATTATATGTCTTTACCATTTGGGGATGCATGGGCAAATCCCTTTGGTGTTGGCTGATCAGGGAATTCATTTTGATTTGCTAATGGATACAAAAGTATTTCAAAAGAACGGTCATGAAATGCAAGTTATGCAGGATAGGCTTCGTAAAACTGGTCGATATTACCGTTTTTTAATGAGCGACGATCCAAAAGTGCTGTTAAAGGCGAGATCTACAATAAGGGAAGGGCGGCATTTAGTACTATTTGCGGATGGCAATAGTGGAGCGCGTGATTCGCTCGATAGAAAAGTACAGATCAATTTTTTGGAAAGCACGATCTACGCACGCAAAGGCATCGCACTGCTCAGTTATCTGTTGCAAGCTCCGGTAATACCTGTTTCACATTACCAATATGAAAATCATTGCGATTTATTTACTGGAACACCATTATTGAAAAAAGAAAATGAAAGCAAAGACGATTATATAAAACGATGTATGCAATTTTTATATCAGTTTTTGGGTGATCAAATAAGGACACATTCCTGGCACTGGGAATGCTGGAGTTATCTGCACGAATTAAACTGCTATGAGGTACCGCTCAGCAAACCAGGTCATATCGGACTTGATTCGGATGGAAATATAGATCTAATGCTGGGGAATAAACGTGGTGTTTTTAACAGGAAACATTTTTGTTACTTACTTGAATAAAAATATATTTTAAAGTAATTTGGTTGAAAGACTTATACCTAAATGCCATGAAAAGTGTACGTGCTTTATTTTATAATCATATTTTTATTTTTGCTTTTATGTTTTCTGCCGTATGGGTGGCAAATATACTTTTCAATGACGAAGAGATTCCACTACATCAGATCGCAACTGCAGCTTTGTTATACTGTCTGTATAGCTGCCTCATCGCAATTTTGATATTCCAATTTTGGAGTGAAAACATAATATTGAAGATCTTCAGTGCATTAATCTATATTTTTATTTCATTGACAGTATACTCTTTTGTGAAAATCGCCGTTTATGATATTCTCCCAAATTTTGGCATACGTTTCTCCCGGACGAAACAGCCCCTAAATTTACCCAAATTCCATTTTCGAATTATGAGCGGCTATTTGGTGGCTAATCTTTTGGCTTTACTTGTTGTTTGGCGTTATCGGGTTTCAATTTTAAAAAAGGAAAGAGACCGAATTAATGAAGATTTAACGAAGTTTCGGCAACGGGCTACGGATCTTAGGTATACATCACACTTTTTGACGACTATCTTTCTCACCAATTTCGGTAAAATGCTTATCGATGAAGAACCTAAAGATAAAAGTACTAAAATGGACATTATTCAATTTTTGGGATATCTTTTTGAAATCGAAAAAAATGGCGGACTGAAATCTTTCTTAGAAGAGATGGACGAACTTAATTGTTTTGTTAGGTTGTTAAAAGTATATTATGGCGAAAGAGCAATGCACTACAAAAAAGCACTAGAAGATATTAATTATCCCCATATACCATCGGGAATACTATTTTTTCCGTTGGAAAATTGTCTAAAACATGCATCAATATCAACGGATAGTCCGATTACATTTGAAATTTATAGTCATAACTCAAGTGTGCAAATAGCATGCAAAAATTTTTGGTCTCCAAAAGATCATAGGGTTAAATCAGAGACGGGCTTTGCTTTATTGCATGCCAAACTTGCTCAGGTTGACTTCCATACTTCGGTAGAAACGAGTTTAGATGGAGACACTTTTTCTGTGAATATGAAACTAAATTTTAATGAAGTAAAATGAACAAGCTTAACTATAGATTATTAATTGTTGACGACAATCCAGATTCGTTGATTTATATTCTAATGTCATTAAAAGAATTACCCTTTATCAATGATGAAATCAAGATCGTTCAAAAACCAATCGAAGCGCTCGAATATATAAAAGAAAATGAAGTGGATATTATAATGCTGGACATGGATCTAGGGGAGGCCGATCTGGACGGGGTTAAATTGGCTAGGTTAATTCCCAATCCACCTATTATGGTTGCCTGTACGGCGCATGCAGATTATATTTTCAAGGCGAATGAGGCGGGTATCTATACCTACTTCAGCAAAAAGATTAGTTTCAATGCATTAAAGGCAAAAATGTTGGATGTGGTTGATAAAGTGGATAAAAAACTGGAGATGCAAAATAGGGATGTTAACAATATCGTGTTCAAAGATTTGCAAAACAACATCATTGACATTGAAGTGGATCAGATTTATTATGCCTATGTAGATAATGATATTATTAATATATTCTTAGAAGATATAGACTATCAATTTAAGGGAAATCTCAGAGCATTGCAAATGGAACTTCCGGCGACCAAATTTTCAAGGCCTCGAAATAATACCTTAGTCAATTTAGCAAAGGTCGATCTTGTACGGCCCGATGAGATTTATCTTGTCAAACCTAGAAATGGGATTCGTATCACAATGACGAGATCTTTTAAAGAAAATTTTAGACATCAGTATGAAGTTTATAAGCAAAATAACAAGTAAAGGGTAGGCTGCCCCCATTTCATGGTATCGACCAATGGAATAATTTATGTCACAATTGGATGAAATCGTACAATTGCTACGAGAAATCAACGAGAAGCTGTCCGGCACAGCACACCACATCCTTCCGACAGAAGGTAGGAGCACAGGATGGCAAGTTGATAAACTGATGACCCGCATGGCTGTGGTGTCAAAGCTGGGGATTTCCGAACGGACCTACAACCGATGGGTCAAGTCCGGAATTCTTAAACCCATTTATCTAGGCAACAAACATTACTACCATGAGGAGCATCTGCAGGATGCCATCAAGAGAAGTATTGAGAGGGGGATAATTTGATCGGGTCCTTTTGACTGAGGCTGGTTCGAAAAGGGCTAGCCTTTTTCTGTTTAGATAACGTTCGTATGTTGCCTATTCTTTGGTGTTCGGTTGCTTATTCTCTGCTATTTCTCTGCTATTTCTTTGCTTATTCTCTGCCATTTCTTTGTCGATTGTCTGTTGTTTCTTTGTTTATTTATTGCTTATCCTTTGGTCTTGCTAGGGGATTGGCTTGGGGATGGTTTGGTATTTCTCTGCTATTTGTTTGCCTTTTCTAGGCTATTTCCTTGCCTGCCGAGCAAAAAAAGAGCCTGGCGTCGGCCGATTAATGGCAAAGGATTCCCCATTTAAATGCCTTGTATATTCCTCAAATAAGCGGCAGACCTGCATACGATTTTTGGAATAATTTAATTTTATTGTCGCTGAAAACGGCATTGTAAGTCAAATGACGCCAGATGACGCCATTTCTCGTCTTTCCTTTCCTTTGCGAACTACCTTAGCATCATGATATCGGTATCGTGGCAGCCTGCAGCGCCACATAGGATAAAATTTTAAAAAATTAATATTATGGCAAGATTCATAAAAGGAATACACGGATCATACCAGGGTAAAGTGGGAAGCATCGTAGGGAGCTCCTGGCGAGGTATAGACTATGTCCGTTCGCTCCCAAAGAAGAGTTCAAAAGCTGCATCGGAAGATCAGATTGCGCAACGGATGAAGTTTGGGATGACAACAAGTTTTCTCAAATCCATCAAAGATGTGTTGATGCTGGGCTTTTCAGATAGCAAACAACGGAACAAGACAGGTTATAATGTGGCGTTTAAGCAGTTTATAAACAATGCCTTTGTGGGCTCTTATCCCAACTTTACCATTGATTATGCTGCGGTAAAGATCGCGAGCGGAGGATTAGCTTCTTTAGTAGGGTTACAGGCTGTTGAGGCTTTTCCTAAAGTACTGTCTTTAACCTGGGATCCGATCGGCAATCGCTTCAATGCTTTTGATGATGACCAAGTGCTCGTGATCCTATACGATCAGGTAGATAATCTCTTTTTTGCTTACGAAGGTGCAACAAGGCTGGATGCAACTATGGAGATAACCTTGCCTGACAGCTATACAGGTAAGACAATAGTTGGTTGGACGTTCAATATTCATCGGGATGGTGTGATCACCTCCAGTAGTCAATATTTGGGTGAGTTTGTCTTAACATAGACCATCTGCATGTAGGAGGTGCTCCATTGGGAGTGCCTCCTTTTTAAAGAAAGTTTTTATTAATATCTAAAAGTATTAAAAATGAAATCATTACAAAAACAACTGGTCTTTGATATCGAGGATATCTATTGGCCGCTAACAAGCAGGCAGCTTCTCGGCATTGTGCTGGCCTGTCTATGCCTGTTTTTTATTTCAGCGGGCCTTTTGCTCCAAGCCATAGATCCCACTGCGGGGGTATTGGATATCGGCATATTGTCCGTACTGCTATTCGGCATATTGGCGGGATTGCTTGTGATCTACTGCTGCTATTGGCTGCAGGAGATCCTTTGGCAGCCGTTTAAATTTTTCCGTCAGGAATTTGGTCATCATTTTAATCAATTGACATCATGGCAACAATGCATTCTTTATTTTTCAGTATTCTTTTTGTCGCTGTTCTCTTTTCTGGCGGTTTTGGCCATCGTGCTGTAGGGCGGGAGACAGTTGGAAATGGGCCCGGGGCCATGGCTGTTGGATCCGGGCCCGTTCATCAAAAGCGAATAGCACATATTCGTGAACGTATTGTAAATATTGCGGTACAGGAGATCGGTGTCCGCGAAGCGACAGGCAATAACGATGGCCAGCGGGTAGAGGAGTATTTAGCTTATACGGGTCTAGGCAAAGGTTACGCCTGGTGCGCGGCTTTTGTCTCCTGGTGTTACGGAAAGGTTGGGCTCTCAGCTCCGCGCAATGCCTGGAGTCCGGCACTCTTTCCCAACGGTCGCCGCTACGCTGCCGGTCTGTCACAGCAGGAGAATATCCGGCCAGCAGACCTATTCGGTATCTATAGTCAAGGGCTTCGCCGCATCAATCATGTGGGTATTGTCCGGAAACTGGGGGACAGGTATATCCTGACCGTGGAGGGGAATGTAGCGAATGGGGTATTGTCCAAACGGCGGCCACTAGCTACGGTTTATGCTTTTTCAAACTGGCTGGATTGAGAGGAGGGGGTATGGAAATAAAAGGAACTGCTATTTTAATTATACTCATTGGGTTGATCTCACTGACTTCTTGCAAGATCTACGAAAATAAAAAGCGCGATAAATGGGAAGAGATAAAGATGGACTGGCATAGCCTCGAGTGGCGGCAACGCCTATATACCTTCCAGCAGGATACGCTTTCCCGCTCATGGTATTTTTGGACGGACAGTGCTTTCCGCTTCCATCCGGATAGTGGACTGTTCGCACAGTCAGGGAGTCTACTAGGGCAGGAGTCAACAGGCAGTACGAGCAGACATATGCAAGACTTTACCCGCAAAAATGAACAGGGAAAGCAAAAGGAGACCAGGCATGAAAAGAGCCGTAATACGGTGCTATCTGCGAAGTCATTGTGGACTGTTGGCTTTGTCTTGATCCTGTTTCTGCTCTGGAGGCGGAGCAGATTTCGTTTGTAGGTTTAGAAGGCAATGCAGGATGGGGCAGAGTCTGGTGTCGCTTGTCCCTGAATAAAAGCACGAATCTTAAAAGAAACACTGCGAATGTTAAATGGCTTCCCATTTCAGGGATGAATATTTTTATATTTAAAAAATTCATTATTTCTTTCTTTTATGAAAAAACACCTTTTACTCGTACTAGTTATTCTAGTAAACACAATAGCGATGGCGCAAAATGCTGCACCCGAGAAACATTTGCGCAAAGCATTTGAAGCGATAAAAAACAGTGATGCTAAGGCTTTCAAAACATTGTGGCCCGATCAAAAAACATTTTCCGAAATCAGGATCAGCAGTGGTGATTTTGATGCCCGTAGTTCCGCCCTAATCGAGGTGTACAACGAAAGCAGATATTATAAAATGATGGGGAAAATACTGGAAGATTTTTGTGACGTTAAAAATGGGGAAATCAACTGGCAAGATTTGTACATCCAAGAAATTAAATCTGATAACAATAAAGCCAAAAATTTTGAAGGTATTATAGAATACAGCGGTTTTATCTGGGTCAAAAGCAACAAGAACAAAGAGGAGAATTATGTCTTGCGCTATGTTGATTTAATTCAATTCAAAGAGCAATGGTATGGCGGTTTGTTTAAAGATCTGATAGCCTTTGATGGTAATTTTGAAGATTTTGTTACCGCAGAAGAACCGGGCGATCCTATTGCTGCTGAAGCGGCAACTGTTGCCGTAGAAGCGGCAGCAGCAGCGGCTGATAGCGCAGCAGCTTTAGTTGAATTACCATTACTAGAACAAACGACTTTTTCAACTACCATTAATGGTAGAAAGATGATGCTGAATTGGAAAGTAAATGGTTGGAAAGAAGATCCTTCATACGATCAAACCACTTATCAATATCAAAACAACGAGGAGCAATCTTTTGCCGAAATCGTAACATTGGAAAACGGATATGTGCTATTGATTGAAGAAGATCGCAAAAACTTTTTCCGAATTAAAAATACATATGGAAGCTTGAGCGGATTTTGGTTTTCTACACAAGTAGGAAAAGAAATTCCAGTAACTTTTGCCAATACCGAAGCGAAAAAATAGAAATATATTCTTAACAACGGAAATAGCTGCGTTCGGAAAACACAGCTCCATCCTTTGGAAATGGGGGCGACCAATAATCAAACTCAAGCAAGGCTGCCTCAGCGTACCGAGACAGCCTTGTTTTGCTTATTTTACCTCCATCACATGCACCTCTCGCCCGACCACTTTAAAATCAACGTTTTGTACACTCGCCTGTAGGTATTTCAATACCGTCTGTATGGCTGTAGTCTGCTCGATATCGATGGTAAATCGAAGTTCCTTCAGCGCCGGATCATCAAATACAAAGCGATAGTCATACTGTCTGGTCAACCTCTCAACAATCTCTCCCAGCGTCATGTCATCAAAATAGAGCACATGATCCTTCCAGGCTACCCAATCACGGACAGGGTCATCGGATAAATAGAGCTTGTTGGAGTCATTGTTATATTTTCCAACATTACCGGGCGTTAACTGTTGCGATTGACCATTGACCTGTAGCTCCACTTTCCCCCGCACCAAAGCGGTCACTACGGTATTACCAAATGTATTCACGCCAAAAGCTGTTCCCAGGACTTTAACGCCTACCTTACCGCAATGGACCACAAAAGGTTTATTGGGATCATGCGCCACGTCAAAATAGGCTTCACCCTGCACATATACCTCCCTTTTATCCGCAGAGAAAGCAATCGGATAGCTGAATGAAGTCCCCGAATTTACCCAGACTTTTGTCCCATCGGCCAGTTCTACTTTCGTCTGAAGACCGTAGGGTACATCTAGTCGGTTTAATGCGAGCTTAGCTGTCGATCTTTGATCAGATTTTTGCCCTAGGTAGCTTATTTCGCCGTTGTTGATCAGGACAGTGTTCCCATTTTCATCCAGCTGCTGATGTTGTGTATCAATCGCTATTTTTTCGCCATCAGCTCTTTGCAAAGTGATTTTTTTGGAGGGATTGCCCGCCCATACTGATTCCTTTGCGGTATCGACAGGTGCCGTATTGCGGGTTAGCATCCATATACCTGCTCCCAGGCAAATCAGCAGCACCGCAGCATAGGGCAAAAATTGCAAAAGGCTGTGCCGTTTTTTTCGCCGGGAAAATTCAAGTTTTCCCTCACGTACAGGAAATTGCTCATTAGCTTGTTCTTTCCTCAATTTAAAGCGGACCTCTTCGGTGAATAGGAGCATGTCCACTTCCTCCTTGGATAACTCATCCATATTTTGATGCTCTTTGGCGTCAAGCTGTGCCAATAGCTTGTCCCAATCAATGTGATCATCTTTCATATCTTCTCTATTTAGATTAACAACCAACCAATAACAACCACCAACCACTTACATTCTGATCGAAGAAAAACATAGGCCAGTTTAATATGTGTTTTCACCGTATTCACTGAAATATCCAGGTTCTTAGCGATCTGAACGTAAGTCAAGCCCTCCCTTTGGCTTAATAAAAAGATCTCTTTCCGTTTATCGGGCATTTGTGCTATGGTATCCCATAGCATCTTTTCGCGTTTATCTTCAAGGGCATGCCGTTCTTTTTCCGAATCCAAGGGTATCTTTACTGCTTCAGTAAAGATATATTCACTATCGTAGTTTACCTTTGCCAAGCGTTTCAAATAATTTAATGATGAGTTGCGCACCGAACGATAGGCATAGGATTTTAAACTTCCCTGAATTTTCAAACGGGATTTTTTTTCCCAACAATATAAAAAGAAATTCTGCACAATATCCTTGGCCGCCTCGACGTCGTCAATAACATGCATGGCAACTTGGCAAAGAAAAGAATAATGTTCATCAAAAAACTTATTCAATAGCTGCTCCGAAAGCATTATAGGGACTTCGGAAGCATGCTGATTCTCCTTCTCTTCTAAAGAATTATACATAATTTCCATAGGTTTAACCATACCAATATACGAAGTATTCATAGAAATTAAATTAAAATCAGAATGATCAATTATATCTTTTTTGTATCCGCTCTACTGACCTACCTAACCCATTTTAAGTTTCCATCATCTCCAAAATGCGCTCATTCCGGATGATCATCATACCCTGCCGATCCGCTGTAATACCTTCCTCCAGACGATAAGTATAACGTGGGATATTATTTTCCAGCACCGTTGGCATATAACGAAATTGTATATTTTCTACAGACTGGAGTTCTTCACCCACTTCGATGATATGGGTGGACACCACAAACAGGCAAGCTTCATACTCGGCAAACTCGCTTGTCACGGCCAGCGTACCATCATAAGCATCCTTCACATTTGTCCCCTTAAATAGTTCATCAAAGATCAGTAGGAGCCGGGCTCCGCTTGCAGCGGCTAAGGCCGCCTCTTTAACACGGATTACTTCGGCGTAAAAATGGCTGTAACCAAGTCCAATATTGTCGGCCACATTGATCGACGAATACAGGCCCTCGCGCACTGAAAATTCCAGGCTGTCCGCAGCCACTGGAAATCCCATGTGTGCCAGGTAGAGTCCTATTCCCAATGATTTCATCCAGGTGGATTTTCCGGCCATATTCGCTCCGGTAAGAAACTGGACATTGCTCGACTCATGCAAGAACAGATCATTTCCTATGGCGCCGGGAATACAGGGGTGTTTCAGATTTTCGCAGCGTAGGCTATTTTCCGTTTCCGGCAGTGCTTTGGCATAGGTGAAATGATGGGTTTCCGCAGTTTTTGCGACAGACTGGTAGACATCCACTTCATACACAAATAGCAGCAGCGACTCCAAACTAGTCAATAACTTGCCTTTGAGCAGGTGCTCGTAAAAAGCCAATACTCCCAGGGGTAAGGCCTGATAAATGTCCATCTGAGCCAATTTGGCCAGATAGGGGTTGGCCAATAGCGCCTCGACCTCTTGGAATCTTTTTTTAAACGGACCGGGCGCTCCTTTGAGCTCGTGCATTATTGCTTTTATGGTATTCAGCAGCTGAATGACAGCCTGGAGTCCCTGCACATTCTTCTTATAGCGATCGTCACGGGTCAGGCCGGCCAATAGTTTGTGTAATACAGCTGCCCCATAGACCAATGTTTTGCTTCCAAAAGAACTGGTGTCCAGATACTCCTGTATGGTTGCCATCGATTGGCGGTCTAAGTCAAATACAACATCCTGCTGCTGAAAAAACTGGAATACAGCACTCCGGTCATTGATCGCCTGCCTATCGGTCAGTGGGTTGTGAAACATCTCATCCAGCAGTTGCTCCCCCCCCCTGGTCTGTACCTGATTAAATAAATTGTAGATGGTACCCGATCTAAATTTTCCCAACAGATTAAGTTCGTCGAGGGTTTGTTTATCTATTTTAAATTTATTCATCGTTCTCGTTATATCGTTTTTTCCAATTTGGGCGTTCCCAATTTCTTTTTTCCGTTTTTTAGGATATCGAGTATACCTTCATTTTGAATAATGAGCATCCCATGCCGATCGTTGGTGACGCCCGGCTCCAGGGTATAGGTATAGACGGGCTTAGTCCCTTCCATCCGTGTGGGCAGGTACCAAAAATTGACTCCGTTCACTTGGCTCAATTGCTCGGCTGCCTCCACAATATGTGACGAAATAATAAATCGGCTTGTATCTTTTCGGGCAAATGCCCTGGCAACTTCTACTGTCGCTTCATGTGCGTCTTTGACATTGGTGCCGCGGAACAGCTCGTCAAAAATGACGAATAGCGATCTGCCTTTGCCCAGTTCAGCTGCTATTTTCTTGACCCGCAGTACCTCTGCGTAGAAATGACTTGCACCGATACCTAAGTTGTCCGGTAAGTTGATCGTGGTATATAATCCGTCCATGACCGAAATATCAATGGCTTTTGCAGCAATTGGAAAACCCATATGTGCGAGATATACTGCCGTTCCAATGGACCTTAGAAAAGTACTCTTGCCAGCCATATTCGCACCTGTCAATAGGGTCAGGCTCATCGTACCCGTCATCGTCACATCGTTGGCTACGGGCTGCTTCAGCTCAGGATGATAGAGCCCCTCAATTTTCAGTATTCGGGTTCCCTTCGCATGTATGGAGGGGAGCGTAAAATTGCGCTCCCTGGCGATGCCTGCAATCGCAAGATACACATCCAGTAAATAAACCTGATTCAACAAAGATTCAATCTGTGCATATATCTTAGTTCGAAAAAGCAGATCATAAGCGGCTATCGCTGAGAAAGCTACTTTGCCACCGACATGCTCTCTAAATACAGGGCCAAATACAGCCTCATTCAGAATCGCACAGATAGCACTCCGTTGCGTAGCGTAAACTGTTGCTTTGACCATTGCTTCGGTCTCCATAAAGTTTCGCAGCCCGTTCAAGAACTGGATAATGGCCGACACACCATTCTGGATGTCGCGCTCGCCCAAGCCCTGGCTACTGGCTCTTGTGGATACCGAGCGATTTCGAATATATTTTTCCGTCAAATCAAACATCGCCGGATCAAAAGGAAAGGCGATCTGCTGTTGGGAGAAATAGGTGAAAATGGCCACGCGATCGGCTATCGTTTTCTGATCTGCTGATGGCTGGCGAAACAGGTCGCGCAGGAGATTTTCACCTCCGCGCGTACGTGTTTTATTGTAGATTTCGAAAATTCCTGACTGGTCCCTTTTTCCAAAGATCCGTAGGTCTTCTAGGGTCTGTACATCTGTTTCTAGTAGCATAATCTCCGTTTATTTACGTTTACGTCTAATTAATATCACAATACCCGTGAGCAATAACAGTGCTGGCATAATATATAACGTCACAACACGGATAGTCGTCGCTGTTGCATTTGATATCGTGAAGAATATATCTATTGGTTCGGGGGGAACTACATATACCGGTAGGCGGTTATTGTCCAGCCAGCTGAACATGGCCAATGAAAACATGCCCCCACCTTGCCTTAATTTGGATAGAAAATCTCCATCTCCGGCGACGAGGATACGCTGCTCGGTATCACCTTTTTTGCGTGATAGACCTAGCATGGCTATGTAACTTTCCTTTTGTGTATCACCACGGAACGGCGTGAACACAGGCGGGACCGAGTCAACAATCAGTTTATCTATTGTATTGTATGCTTTGCGCTTAGGGTCTGTTGTCAAAATTTGTAGTGGCTTAAAGTCTGTTTTCCCTGTCAGGGACACCGCCACCATGCCCGGCATCGCAATGGAGCCTTGGGCTACAGGCTTGCCGATCCGCAAGCGGTCCCGCTCGATCTGATATTGATCGCTCAGGCTAAAGCCTTCTTTTGTAATCATTGGGCGTATCATATCGGGGGTTTCATTCTTCGTTACTTCGACAAGTGTTCCCGGACTAAACTGCACACCCAGATCATTAAGCAAGGGGTTCAATAAGTCCTGTTTGCCCGGCTCTCCGATCAACATGGCATGCCCACCATTTTTAATATATGTACGTATTTTCTCCTGTTTTAATGTGCTGAGGCTTGTTTTTGGGTCTGCGACGACCAACGCCGTGATGCCTTTTGGGATATCCTGACGATCCAGGTCGATGGTGTCACTGTCAAAGCCCATATTGATCAAAGCCTTTCGGTTGCTGATATCCCGTGAAAGGTAGTTGTACTCCCGCTCTCCGGTCTTATAGATACTGCGTTCGAGATTTCCGCTGGTAAAAAGTACCTTAGGAAGGTCGTCTTGCAACAAGCGCTTGAAAGCAGCAGCCGTGTTCATCTGATCTGGCCAAAACATGCCATCATCATAGGTTCGCAGGAAGGTCTTCTTATCTTTGTATTCCAGGTGCATCACAACACGCTTATTTTCAGGCGTCAGATCGATGCGTTTACGGATCTCCTCCGGTGAAATAAACCGGTCAGGATTGACACGTATTATTTTCCCTACGATTTCGGCAATCTGTTTGAGCGATTTGTTAGGATACTGTTTATACAGGCTGCTGTCACCGGGCATCACATCGTAGTAATAGACATAGTCAAATTGCATATCGGGTTTAAATCGGACATAGCCTTCCCAGAGGTTCATTTCGTAGCCTTTTCTTTGATCCGGTGTTCCGCCTCTTCCGATACTATTGTCCAGCAAGTTGACATATAAGGTGACTTTTAGGGGGGATTCTTTATCAAATTTCTGGAGGATATCCTGGACTTTGGGATGAATTGTATTCACATCATTTCTTGTCACGTCCCAATAAACGATGCAAGCAGGTCTGGATGAGATGTACCCAAATGCGAGAACGATCACAACCACAAGGGCATATTGCGACGAGGCTTTTGCCCAGGGTTTTGATTCCGTTGCACTTCTAACCTTAAAATAGGTAAATGACACAAACATGGCGATGATCAATAGGAAGTAAATGACATCGCTGGTGGTAATGAGGCCCCGCAGCATACGTTCGGTACGGCCTCCTATTGATAGGAAATAGGTCAGTTCGCGAACGAAGTCATACTCCTGCCAGAGTTGTCCAATGGCGGATAAGGCAAAGATAAGCAGGAATGTCGCTACCCCCGACACAATCTGATACGTACTGAGGCAGCTCATAAAGATTCCTATAGCGGCGTAAGTACAGATTAATAAAAATAAGGCCAGTAGCGCAGCGAGTACAATGCCCCCATCGACGTTCATGATGGTGAATAAGCTGATGACCAAAAAAATGCTCAGGATCCCCAACAGGCAAACACAATAAAATACGATTGCCAGGTATTTACCGAGTACAATGTGTATGGGCTTGACAGGGGAGGAGTGAAGCAGCTTGATCGTTCCGTTATTTAACTCTCGGCTAATGAGTCCCATTGTCAACAGGGGCAGAAAGAAATAGAGATTGCTGATCACGGTCGAAAAGAGCGCCCCCTGAATTAAAATGATATTGGTCAGGGATGCCCACAGAAAACCTTCGAAAGCAGGATTATTTTCAATGCTGACTTCCTGAATATTGACCATCCGAACCAGGCTATCCGTAAAGGTAAAAGCACACAGTACCCAAAAAGCGATTCCTAAGAACCAGGCGACGGGCGAGTAAAAAAGATTACGGATTTCATTTTGCGCAATCTTGCATATAAGTTTCATAGCGATATATTTTAAAGGCCATATGGAATACCCGGCTTATTTTCATGTCATGGCTGTGCTTTTCAACCAAGGGGTATTTCAATTAACAGGCAATTATTGTGTATTAAATTTTCCCAATTAATTCGCTTGGCTCGAGAGCTGCTTGAACACATCCTCCAGTACACCTTTTTCCATGCTGATCTCCCTCAGTCGCCAACCCTGTTCCACACTGGCAGCAACGAGGCGTTCGGCGATATCCTCGCCCTGGTCAAAGAAAACACGTACCTGTTTTTCGCTCAGGAAGTCTATTTTGGTCACGCCATCAACGGCTTGTAGTGCGCCGGATACAGGCGGGTTTTCCAAGTGGATCAACAGGCTCTGTGGCTGCAGGTAATTATTAAAGGCATCCATGGTATCCGAAAAGATGACCCGCCCGCCTTCAATCATGATAACATCCCGGCACAGGGCATGAATCTCACTCATCACGTGCGAGGAAAGCAATACCGTGCGGTCCTGTGCAATTTCGCGGATCAACTTACGTACTTCGATCAATTGATTGGGATCCAGTCCGTTTGTAGGCTCATCCATCACGACCAGGCTGGGTTTGTGGATAATGGATTGCGCGATACCGACACGCTGTTTGTACCCTCCGGAAAGATTTTTGATCAGACGGTTGCTAAAATGACTGATCTGGCATTTTTCTTTCACCTCTCCAACAGCCGAAGTAATCTCGCTGGATTTCATCAAACGCAATTCTGCGGTATAACGCAGGTATTCATCTACGGTCAGGTCGGTATACAAAGGCAGGATCTGCGGCAGAAACCCGATCTGCTGTTTGGCAAGGAGTGGCTCTGCCCGCAGGTCGATCCCATTGATCAACACTGTACCCTCGGTCTGGTTCAGTGCTCCGCAGATAATGTTCATGGTCGTGGACTTGCCGGCACCATTCGATCCCAGCAGTCCGACAATCCCCGTTTGGTTGACTTCTATATTGATATCACGTATGGCCCAGTTCAACGCATATTTATGTGACAAATGGCTCACTTTTAAAATACTCATGTTCAGTTATTTTTCTTTAGTAATTCATGCAGCTTGGCATCTCCAATAGCTTGCAGGTCGATTTTATAGTTGATTTTGTAGAAGGAAATCAAATCATTGTACTTTCTTTGATATACGCCCGTGGGGTCAAATTGTGTATTGAAAAATTTCTCTGCTAATTCAGCTTTGGTATGGCTTGTGATACGAGATATATACTCATATAAGTCTTTATATGGGGTAGTGGGCACCGCAAAAACCCCATACATTTTATAATTGTTTTGGTTCAAATAGGAGTAGGGAATTCCTTTAATAAAATCGGGAGCGATCTGGATTTTGTTTCCTGCGCAAGCGGCAGCCCAGAAGGCACCGTGAATCGCTCCTTTGGCCTGTTTTTTCTGTTGTTCTGAAAAGCCATCCCATCGCTTGTCAACATGCCCAAATGCAATGTGGCTCTGCGACCAGACCGCATCTGCCAATCCCGCTAAGGGTACCTCGGAGGAAGGTTCCAAAGGAGTAATTTGCTTGCACAGCATAATTTTATAGGGAACCATTTTTGTGAAAAGATCCTCAGCATAGAAACCAAAGAACTCATCTTTCAGAAATGTTAAGCTGGCAGCTACACGTTCTGGATCCCCTGCTGTACCCACAAAGGGAATATTGTGGGTAAAGTCCCAGCGGAAATCGACGTCATTAAATTGATATAAAATGTAGGTTCCATATTTCTGATGAAAATCTACAATATATTGGTCAAAAGCATGATCACCTTGTGGCAAGGTATACATTGGCTGGGAATCATCAGCTTTCAGCAGCTCTTTTTTGCAAGATCCTGACATCATTACAACCACAAGACTGACGAAAAGTAATCTAATTTTGTTTCGCATGATAGTTAATTTTTAGGTTGACGAATGGGGGATAATGGATTTTGAATTATCTTGGGATTCAAATCAATGACCCGTAGCGGTATAGGCTGAACATAACTCGGATCTCGCTCCTCTAAGATGTAATTTTCATTTTGTGCCGTCGAGGTAAAAAATGTATGTTGAATGCGGGGCATTCCATAACGACGTAAATCAAACCATCGGCCCCCTTCACTGAAGAGCTCCCGGCGTCGTTCGTCTCGTATATATTGCAAAATATCGTTGGAAATTTGTTCCAACTTCCAGGGCGTATACTTGTTGGTCTGAAACCTCTTTTCACGCAAGCTATTGATCAAGTTGACGCATTTTTGTCCCGCATCTGCGTTTCCTTGTTTATACAATTGAGCCAATGCTTCTGCCCGATTAAGATAAGCCTCTGAAAGACGAAAGGCCTGTGCGCTTTTCAATCCAAAATCGCCAATGTGCAATTTTTTGGTTACACCATTAGCCCAATAGACACCATGGCGAAGGTCGCCTTCGCTATAGCTATTTCTTAACTCCATAGGCATGCGATAAGCGGCTGTATCCTGCATGATCACATCTCCTCTAAGTCCAAATGCCCAGATCGTTTCGGGGTTACTCGCACTGATAACAGGTTTTTCCAGTGGATTCACTTGTCCCCAAGCGCGCAGGTCCATCAGCTGATAAGGCCCATTCAGCAAGGGGTCGGTATGTTTGATCACCTCGTCCCATTTTTCCATATAGAGATACACACGGGACGCCAAAAGATGCGCAGCGGCACTACCAAATCGATATTTGCTATGCACTTGCTTACTTTGATCCATAAGTGCAGTCCCTTCGTTCAGGTCCTTTTCTATTTGGCTGTATATATCCGCTACAGAATTGCGTGTTTTCAATGTGGTTTCAACTCCGCCCGACAACAACATGGGGACACCTAAATTGGTTTTAGGATCACTTAGTTTGTCGTTATAGGGCAATCCATAGATATTGACCAGGTTGAAATAATAGAATGCACGTAATAGCTGTGCCTGTCCGCCAACATAACTCTTGAAAGCCTCCGTTCCCGTTACTTTCGGCAGGTAATCCAAAGTCGTATTACAGGCTTGAATAGCGGCATAGAGCGATTTCCAGGAGGATTGATTACTTGAGGCTCCCTGCCCCGTCTCAACCATATCCGGTTGCCAGGTATATACAGAATGGGTTGACGTCGTGGTGACATAGGCGATCATACCGATATCATCATTCATGTACATGTCCAAGGGATTTATGGCAAATGTATTCGGATAGGCATCGCCCAGAAGATATTCATTGAGCGTTTCGGCAGAACGTGGTACCAGTTCGGATTGTGTGGATTCCTCCAAAAACTTCGAACATGAACTTGCCAGCATAGATAAGCCGACAGCAAATAATATTATAGTATGTTTCATAACTTAATTTTTAAAATGAAACGTTAATACTTAAATCATAGGTAGGCAGTTGGGGCAATGCACTGCTACCCACACCCAGTATTTCGGGATCCTGTCCCTTCCATTCCTTGCTCGCTATTGTAAAGACATTGCTCATGCTAAAAGTCACCGAAGCTTGTGATAAATGCATCGGCTGTAATACTGAATGTGGTAAAACATAATTAAGCTGAAGTCCGCGGCATTTAAGATAATCAGCCTTTGACAATTGTACGGTTGAATAATCATACATCATATAACGACTCATTATACGGCCCCCGACATCTATCCGCTGATCGCTCAGCCTGTCGGCGAAACGCGGGATATTGGTATGCAGCTCATCGCCAGGTTTCCGCCAGCGATCCAATAGCCATCGTTGCGCATTTTGATCGGGTTTAGGTGCATATTGAAAATCCTGACCATTAAACAATGCATTTCGTAGTTTATGTGCACCCAGACCGAAGGTAAAATTCATGGATAGCGACAAATTGCGATACCTGAGGTTTGTACTTAGCCCACCGGTAAACGGATAGTTCTTGGTTCCTGCCTTGATCAGATAGTCGTACATACCAAGTTTTTTTGGATCCTCAACGTCATCAATCACGTTATACCGTGGTGTTCCATTCTCCGGATCTAGTCCTTTAAAGTCGAAGACATAGAAAGTCCCAAGCGGCTGACCGGGCAGCCTAGCTTGTCCATTTAAATGATCTGGAAGGGAATAAGTGGTGATATCGCTTCCTTTTGTCAGGTTATTTTTATTCTTGGATGTATTTCCGGAAACCGTCCAGGTCCAATCTTGTTTGCGTATTAACCTAAGGGAGACACTCAGATCCATTCCTTTATTTGTCAGTGTCCCGCCATTGATATACATGGACGATACACCATATTCATAGGGGACATTTAAGTCGATTATCGCATCGTGGGTCTTTCTGGAATAGAATTGTGCGTTAACGTTGATTAATGAACGGAATAGACCAAAATTAATAGCGAGATTATTATCTACTGAGCGTTCCCAGCGCAAATCTGGATAGGCCAGCGATCGCATGGTCAACTGATATTCATTTGCAATGGGATTCAATGGTCCCGTGTTTTGGGAGATCTCCATAATCAGATCCGGACCAACACTTGGCACTGCGTTTCCCCGCCAGCCATAGGATCCACTTAAGCTTAAGTTCTCGATAATCTTACTGTTTTGTAACCAAGGTTCATCCGAGACATTCCACCGTCCCGATACACTCCAGGCGGGCAAAAATCTACTATTGGTGTATTGGCCAAAGCGGTTGGATGCATCTGTGCGCAAGCTACCACTAACAATGTACTTCTCTTTAAAGGCATAACTGGCCGCGACGAAACCGGAAAGAAAATTATCTATTTTATTTTCCTTGCGCTGAAGCATCCAGGGATAATAAATTTCAAGCTGTGCAAAACCTTCACCACGATCTTTGAGGTAGCCATATTGGTATTGGTTATAACCTTCTCGCTTTGTGCTATTTAGCTCTTGGCCCAAAGTAATATCCAGTTGATCACGGTCATTAAAGAGCCTGCGTTTATACACCAAAGTATTGCGCCATGAATAACCGTACAGATTTGAATTTCGATGGTCCAAAATACCGCCAAAAGGCAAGGCTGAAAATGTTTCCTCCTGCCCGCCCGGTACAACAGATCCATAATCATAACCTCTTACCTTGGCCACATCAAAGCTGCGCTCGGTGGAATACTGCTCGGAATTTTGCATACTAAAATTCCCGCTCAATATCGAACTCAGCTGTAAGTCATTGGTGATTTTATAACTCAGATTTAACGCACTATTTAAGAATACGGTTTTCGTCATATTGCCCGACTGATCGATCTCATTTAAAGCGTTAAAATGTAACGGGGCTGTAGAAAATGGGGGGTGATTACCAAAAACAGGAATCTTGGTTTCATAAAACAGATCTGATGGGATTGTTCTGCTCGTTGTCAATGCGTAGGTCATTGGGTTAATAATCTGTGGATTGTAACCGACCGCTTTCGCGTAGTCGCCCATTAATTCAAAACCAATAGTTAATTTTTTATTGAGCTTTGAATTGACTGATAATGATCCCCCAAAGGATTTACGGGTATCATTTTTGGCGGCCCCTTTGTTATCTTTATAATTGAGCGAGGAGTAAAAGGTTGTGTTATCCGAACCTCCGGAAAGATTAACGGCATGAGACTGATTGAAACTATTACGAAACAGGAGATCGAACCAGTCGGTATTTACCGTTTCCATCTGCCGCACGCGTTCATTGAATACATCTTCCGTGATACGGCCATTGATCAGGTTTAAATATTGGCTTTCGTAGCCCAGGTCTATCGGCATGTCCTGAAATAGCGTTCCTTCATTGATAAGTTCCCGTGAAAGCTGTACACGCTCTTTGGAATTCATCAGATTGAGGTGTTTGTAGGATGGTTTTTGTACAAAACCCATTGATGTTGAGTAGTTTAAGATACTAGGGCCGGCCTTTCCTTTTTTTGTTGTGATCAGGATCACGCCATTGGCGGCCTTTACACCATACAAAGCCGTTGCAGCAGCATCTTTTAAAAAGCTGATGCTCTCTACATCGTTAATATTGATCCCGCCGATCGAATTTCCCATCAGGTCAGCACTCGCAAGTGTGGTCCCCGAACGAAGAAATTGATTGAGGAAATCGGGGTTTAGCCCCATCGGATTGTCAGGATTCATATCCGATGGGTTTTCCCGCACGATTCCATTCACGACCCAAATCGGATTGGCATTTCCGATCAGGGTGGATGTTCCCCGCATCCGCATGCGGGGAATGGAATTCGGGCTTCCGGACAAAGTCTCTATAGCCAATCCCGGTACTTTACCCTGTAGCATCGATGCTATGTTGGGGACATTTGGCTCAGCGACATCCTTTCCTTTTAATGTGACAATAGAACCGGTGGACAGTTTTTTTTCGATCGTCTGATATCCGGTCAGTACCACTTCCTCCAAAGTCGATTCCTGCTCCTCCAGGGTGACTTTCATTTCCTTAAAATTACGCACAGTCACCTGATAGGGCTTGAACCCCACATGGCTAAATTGGAGATGGTCGCCCTCCTTGGCATTGATTATAAAATTGCCGTTGGCATCAGACAGGGTATGTGTACCCGTTTCTTTATTCACGATCGTCACCAATGGCTTGGGCTGTCCGTTGGACAACTGTACCTTGCCCTGAGCCGCAGCAAACTGAATAACTGTTGTATTGATGGAAAGTGTGACACCACCGGTTGACGGCCTGACCGGTTGAATAATGATCACATTATTTTCAATCGTATAGCTAAGTCCGGTTCCTCTGAGAATCCTGTCCAACAGATCGGTCAGTTTTTCATTTTTGGCGACAACCGTCTGCGCGGCAACCTTATCGACCAGTTGCCCATTATATACAATCTGTGTCGCCGACTTTTCCTGAATGGACTTGAGGATCTTACCGAGTTTTGCCTGCTTGATCGACAGCGTCACTGTCTTATTATTTAACGACTGCGAAAAGGCAACAGTCCCCCCCAAGGAAACCCATACCGCAGTCGTTAAAACAAAACGGAGAAAGCGATTTTTTTTCATATCTCATGATTTAGGTTAGTTCATTCTGTTTAGGGTTAATTCTTCAGCATACTACCCAGCTGTTTGCTGACTTCTTCTCCATAAAGGCCAAAGGCAATCACTTTTCCGGCAGGGTCTATTAAAAAATTTGTTGGGATAAACTGTACACTATATAAAGTGGATGTTTGCTGTTTGCTGTCATCCAGGAGCTGCGTCCAAGGCATTTTTTCATCATTTAATGCTTTTCGCCATTTGTCTGTCTCTGTATCCATCGACACGCTCAAGATCGTAAAATTCTGGGTATTGTATTTTTCATATGCTGCCTTTAAAAAGGGCATTTCCCGGCGACAAGGAGCGCACCAGCTTGCCCAAAAATCCAGTAGGACATACTTACCTTTAAAATCCGACAGCTTAACCTGTTTGCCTTCGGCGTCAGTCAAGGTGAAATCAGGTGCCTGCTGATTGACCAGCGCGCTGGTCATCTTGGGTGCCTGGGCGCGCAACATGGCGGCTGCCAATTTTGATTTTTGAGCTTTTGGTCCAAGGCCTTTTAACAATGCCTGTACTTCCTCCAAGGGTATTTTGTTAAATAGAAATGCATTGATCACATAGGCACTGATCGGTTCATCGGGGTTTTTGGCAATCCACTCTTTGGCCGCGACCTTACTCTTTTCAATATAAGCAAGATATTGCTTTTGGAGATCCTCCAGTGCTTGTGCATCACCCACGGCCTGTGCTTGCCCCAGTTTCTGGGTAAGTTCACCGATATGGTTTATCCCCGCACCACATTGCTGCTGCAAGAACGCATCCAGCTCCTTCCACTTGGCAACAAAGGGACTCCCTGTAAATGCTGCATCTTTAAACGAATCGCCTTTTCCGGACACCTTCAGCTCACCGGCTCCCATGTCCATATAGAAATATTGATTTTCTTTCGGCTGCAGGCCAACCTGCACCACGTAAAGCGAACTGGAATCGGCCTTGGCTACAAATTCAAACTTGTGGTTTTCAACACGTGTAGAATCCATCTGCTGTTTAACATAGTCGATTAGATAGACCTTATCGCCATCTTTCAATCCGGGCAACTCGGCATTTATTTTTAGTTGCTGCTGAGCCAACAGCTGTGTAGCGGGTAAGGACATAAGTAGGGCTGTCCACAGGAGGTTTCTTTTCGTTTTTCTGGTCATTTTTTTGGGTTTGGATAGATTAGAGTTTATAGAGTAAATCGCAGGTCTGTGCTACATAGACATCTTTTTGCGTATCGTTCAACCAGTCGCGGTACCACTTTTCGGCAGTAATGGTCTGATTATCTTCGGGCAATAGTTCAGCCTGTTCTTTTTTTGCGATCTGTAGCCAGGTATTGAGTTGATCAGTTCTTATTTTCCTCCGCGTTTGTTGTGCGAGAAAAGACTTCGTGTCCAAGGCAACCGGAGCTTTGTCCTCCCTGGCGATCAATTTGGCAATGCTATCAATTTTTTGGAAAATGGATGTATAGCGAAGCTGCTGTTTGAGATCTGCAATCCGTTCGGCAGACAATGTATTGGAATATTGATATTGTGCTGTAGGGATAGGCACATTTGGCAATGCTGAATTATAATCTCTTTCCAGCTCACTACTATAGGCTGTGGGACTTGGTAGTAAAATATCTGGCATAACACCGCTGCGCTGTGTGGATTGACCTGTCGCCCGGTAGAACATAAAAGAGGTGAGGGTCAGGGAACCTAAACTTACTGCCGGAACATTTTTGCTGGAATCTCCCATCTTGCCGATTGGCCATTGATCCTGTGCTGTTCCCTTGCCATAGGAGGTTGGCCCACCGATAATGACTCCGCGTCTGTAGTCTTGGATCACGGCTGCAAATATTTCGGAAGCCGAAGCACTTCGTTCATTGATCATGACGGCCAGTGGTCCGCTGAATATCGGTTCCATATTGCTCTGCATAATCTGGATGCCAGTCCTTCCTTTCAGCTGCGCCTTGGGACCGTCGCCTAATAATGCCGCAGCAAGTACGACGACCTGATTGAGCGATCCGCCGGGATTATTGCGCAGATCAATGATTAGCCTGGTCATCCCGCGGGTCTTGAGCTGTATAATCTGCTGTATCACGTCATTCGCGGCATGCGCACCCTTCGGATCAGCAACATCATCGTAAAAATCGGGGAGATAGACGATTCCGACTTTTTCATTCCCTTTAACAAAAAGTGCGCTTCGCGCCAATTTTGCTTCATCTTTGAGTTCCGTACGCTTGAGGCTGACGATGCGATCTTCACCTTTTTGATTCCGGATCTGCAACCGGACATAGCTGCCTTTGTCGCCCCGTATCAAGCCGACAACATCATCCGCAGGCATCGCAAAGACATCCTGTAATTCCCCTTGGGCATTCTCGATGCGGAGAATATGGTCTCCTACCTGTAATAGACCTGTATTGGCTGCCTCACCCCCCGGTGCGAGTGTCTCCACAACATATTCGCCATCGGTTTCTTTCATCGAAATACCGATGCCAAAAAAGCGCTTGGAGATATTCTCTTGCTTCAATTGTGTTTGCGCTGGGATATTATAGATCGTATGCGGATCGACCTGAAAGAGGATGGCATTGATAAAATAGCTGAAATTGATATCTGCGGCTTTTGGTTTGGTCATTCGGGCAAAAAATGCGGCCATCCATTTTCTTACTGCCATGCGGCTCTCTGTCTCCAGTACAGCATCTTTCTTCCCTTTATTTTTTTCTTTTAATGACAGGTATTTTTTGAGGACACTTAATTTAAGCGATTTGCGCCACCGTTCTTTTTGTTCCTGTAGCGAAGTTGGAAAACTGGTCTCCTCCTTCAACACTTCTTGCTTTGTAAATGTAAAAGGTTTGGCAAGGATATCATCACAGATAGCCTGCAATGCAAGCATACGTTTGCTGTAAAGCAATTCGGCAGCCCTAAAAAAATCGACCGAATTATTCTGGATTGCCTCGTCCAATGCTGTCTTATATTTTTGAAGCGATTGAATGTCCTCGGCAAGAAAAATTTTATGGCTTCCGTCAACATAATCAAAATATTTCTGCCAGACTTTTGATGAAAACTCATCGTTCAGTACCGGCGGCTGTATATGCTTTTGGTTAATGTAATACATTGTGGTTTTGAGAATGAGCTTTTTCTGTTCATCATCAAATAGACCACCGCCAGCGTCAGCAAGAGCGTTAGTACTACAAGCCCACAGGGACAATGCGACGAGAACCTTCGTTCTCAGATTAAATTTAGGAATTCGAATCATGGTTAGTCATTGCTTAGTATACCTTGAACTAGACAAGGCCCTTTATATATAAGGCAATCGAATGTCTAAATAGGGTGAATCCCGTATGATTTTTTTTTTATCTTTTCTTTAAACTATTGTTAGCAAGGTAAAAATGAGGGCAAAGAATTAAATATGTGGTAATCTTTAGCTGCCTTCAGCTACGTATAGTTTTATTTCAATTGGTTCTACTATTATAAAAAGGGTAAAACCTGAAATGAACCGTATTAGGAATAGTTCAACAATTGGTGAATCAGTTAAACGCCGATACATAAACAAAGAGGGGGTGCGCAAATCCCCCTCTTTGTTTATGTTGTTTATTGGACTTATTGATCGGGTTGTTTTAGATCTTTTTCGAATAAGGTAAATGGATCCTGGTAAAATTTCAGGAAGTCTGCCGCACTGATCTGTCCGGGAAAAGGGGCATAATAGTGTGTAGGACTATTCGTATCATTGCGCCATACCAATGCGTAGGCCATGTTAACGCCTGCTGTTTTTAGCACTTTCAGCAATACATCGCTCCACCATTGCGGATTGGGAATGGATTCCAGACCTGTTTCTGTTAAGGCGGCAATTTTACCGTTCTTTTCCGCAAAGAAACTTAGGATTTTGAGTTTATGGATTGCTGCCGGTAGATCATAATGGCCATCGCGGCCAAAATCTGCGTAATTATCCATTCCGACGATATCTACCCAGTCATTGCCTGGATAACGTTCCAAAAATTCCTGTTCGGAATTAAATTGACAGTCGGGTGAAAAGGCATAAATAAAGTTATGTACCTTCAATTGATCCCGGAGATAACTTACCGTAAATCGCCAGACGGCGATAAAATCTTCGCG
Organism: Sphingobacterium sp. UBA7625; assembly: GCF_002484085.1. Lineage (NCBI taxonomy): Bacteria > Pseudomonadati > Bacteroidota > Sphingobacteriia > Sphingobacteriales > Sphingobacteriaceae > Sphingobacterium > Sphingobacterium sp. UBA7625. Next base: position 300,381 of record NZ_DLJD01000058.1, on the reverse strand, counting down.
CGAGGTGTATTTTTTTCCCCACCAGAACCAGTCTCCGTCAAATTCGTGGAAAGGACGAAAAATAATAGGTATTGCTGCTCCGTCCTGTCCCTTGGCACGATGTGCAAACGCCGCTATGGATTTCAGCAGTTTTTTATAGTGCCGGTGATGTGTACCGCCCGGTTTTATGGCGGCCATCGCCGCTATGGATGTGGAGTCGTTCCAGTAAAAACCATCATTGGAAACCGGATTGTTCATATGCCAGCAAATGGTCGTAATGCCACCACGGTTGTAGGTGTCGCTGACCTGTTGCAGGAGCAGCTGCTGGTTTTCGGAAATGGCTTTGGGAGATTGACCTGAAAAACCCATAAAGTCAAAGCCGATGACAGCCGGATGCGAACCGGTGACTGATTTTACATCCGATCGGTCTCTATCTCCCTGCCATCCATGTCCGTAGACTGTTGCATCCTGCTGGCCAAACAAGACATGACTGCCTGCCCATCTTTTGAGGTTTTTATACAGCGCCTGTGCTTGTAGCGTTGCCTCTTTATCGATCAGTTGCTGCTGCCCCCAGCTCTGCAGCCCGAGCATGAGTAAATTAAAAAACAAGAAGATTCTCATGCTTTAGGGGTTAAGTGTTCTCAATTGCGCCTTGATGTATTGCCCCGCCGGGGTAAGATGTTGTTTCTTCCAACGGCCATGCAGGGGAGCCATCGGTCTAAGCAGAGCGGTTGTTTCGTCTTTATCCGTCAGATTCCAGTTTGCCCAGCTGAGTTGATTGTGTTCCATCCAGTCGAGCCAGATCTTCGTTTTGTTTAGGTCAAACTGGCCATTGCCATCGGCTTCTCCTACGCCCCATTCGGTAATGAACAGCGGCAATTGTTGATCGATTGCTTGCTGTGCACGGTCTCTCAGTTGCTCCTGATGATTGGGGTCGCTGGCATAGAAATGAAAAGAATACGCAATGTTATTAAAGCCCAGAATCCGATCCTTGGCCACGCTATCCACATTTTGATCCCAATGCGGAGATCCGACGACAATAATAGTGTTTTTGGCGTCCTTGCGGATCGTGCGTATCAGCTCCTCAGCATAGGACTTGACCACTTGCCAGGTCGTTCTTTCGGGTTCATTCCAGATCTCATAAATAAGCTGTGGATGATCCGGATACTGCTGTGCCATCCGGGTAAAGAAAGCTTTGGCCTGATTGATATTGCGGTCGGCATGGTGGTCGTGCCAGTCTATCAGGACATAGATGCCCCGCTGCAATGCCCGGTCGACAACGTTCTTGATCAGTGTGAATTGTTCTTCAGGGGATTGCAGATAACCACCGTCCGGTTCTACGGCTAGTGCAACACGGATCAAGTTGACATTAAAATCGTCGACCAGCCGGTCAACGACTGCTGGGGTATAGTACTTTTTGCCGCCCCATACACTCCAGGAGAAACTGATGCCGCGCAATTGGACGATCTTGTCCTGTTGGTCTACTATTTTTCCTTGTTTTATACGGAGGCTACCATGCCTTTGTACTGCGGTCTGCGAAATTCCGCTGTTATGGAGCAGGCATAGGATCACCGCTACCGTAAAAATTTTTATATGCTTCATCATTTATAAGGGGTGCTAACTCATCGAATAATCGATGATAATTTACTGAGCGGCATTTGATCGGAAGCAAATGCCGCTGCAATAATGATCTTGACCTGCTATTTAAAGAAAATAACGTCGTCTAAATAGAACGTTTCATCCTGTGCATCTGGTCCCTCGATCCATAGACCGAGCTGTTTGAAGGCATTGCCCTTGCTCCAGAGGCCGATATCCGCGAGATCCAGGCGGACATAGGTCCATACGCCTGCCGGCACACGGATGGGGGTGGATCTATCGGCATTTCCAAAGCCCGCAGCGCGCCCGTCGCTGGTAAGATAAAGTGTATAGTCCTGCGAACCGCCTTTAATCCAGAATGAAAGAAATTTTAGGTCGGCATTCTTGGCCATGCCATCACCCCAGTTGGCCATGCCATTGGCAGACCAGCTTCCTTTGCCGTAAACCATTTTTGAAGATGCATTTCCTGACTTAAAGGTCGTCGTACTAATTGTTACGGCTCCCCAGCCCCAGCCTTCAAAACCATTTTGATAGGTATCCGTAAAGAGTCTGAAAGCCTGATTAACGTTGACAAATTCCTGCGTTGTCGTAATTTCTCCGGCTTCGCTTCTGATATCGAGTTTTGTTCTGCTGACTTCTGTCTGCGGTAGGGTCAACACCAGCTGACGTTGACTTTTGCTCACGATGGTGGCCTTTGCATCCGTACCGGTCAGCGTCACCTCCGTTACATCATTTAAATAGTTGCCGCTCAGGGTAAGCTGGGTGACCGCGGGGGTAAAGTTGTAGTCTGAAACTGTGGCAACGGAAGGTAACGGTGTGACATTGAAGGGAACCCGCAATTGCTTGTCCAACATATTGGTCAGGATGATGTCCTGTTGCCCTGCTGCGGCTGTGTCCGGTACACGGAATACCAGCGCATGGTCATTGTTAAAAGCTGGATTGAAGCCGGCAGGAACATTTCCCGTTTCAAAAATGATGGATTTCATGCCAGCAAGCCCCTGGCCGGTCAGTACGATTACCGTACCCGGAGCACCGGATGTCACTTCCAATGGATCAGCTTGGGGATTTCCTGATGGGGACAGCTTATCGTCTTTTTTACAGGAAACAAATGCAAAGCATGCTATTGCAAGGATGCAGATGTAGTGATATAAGGTCTTCATAAGTTTTTTCATTATCATTATTAAGGTTTATAAGGAACGGCGGGTTTGGCCAGCTCTGGATTGTTGACCACCTCTGTTGTCGGGATCGGAAGATATAACTTGTCTTCACTGCTGAGCGTCACGCTGAGATGATCCACCAATGGCTTGCCCGCTGCACTATAGGTGCCTCTTTCCTGCGCTTCCACCAGCTGTTTGGCCTTCGTGAATCCTTGGCGTTGAATGTCAAACCAATAATCGCCCTCGAATGCAAATTCTACCCGTCGCTCATGTAAAATATTCGCTGGGGTCAATACCGTCAGATCGCGTGAGGTGCCCAGTCCGGCACGGTGTCTTATTTCATTGACAGCAGCCAGTGCTTTCGCATCTGTGCTCTGTGCCTGATCGGCCAATACGGCTTCCGCATAGATCAGTAATACATCGGCATAGCGCAGGATGTAGGTACAGATGCTCGTGGAGGTGCCATTGACATCCTGACCGCCGCCGCCCGGACCGACCACGTATTTCAGCGCGTTGGAACGGGTACCTGTTTTTATCTTCCGTGCATTGTCATTGGAGCTTGTCCATGTTGTGTCGTAGGTAAAACCATTGGGAAATGCAGAATTCTTCCAGTCATCCCGATGAAATCCCTGCTCCATAATGGACCAGCCTTTGCGTTTGTCGCCCACTTCATAGCTGTCCAATAGATCGATTGACGGGATAATAGCGGACCATCCGGCTCCTGTGGTTTCTTTCAATAAGGGTTCGGGACCTACATAGGCCTGGATCGGATTGCCGACACCATACCCGCCTGCGGCTGCCCACTGTAAGGCAAAGAGGCTCTCGGAATTGTTATTGGCAGTCTGATCGGTAAACATCTTCCCATAATCGGGATATAGGCTATATTTTTTGGCATTGATGACGGTTTCCGCCTTTTTTCGCGCATTTTCGTAGTCTTTTAAGTAGAGATACATTTTGGCCATCATACCCGTAGCCGAGAGCTTGGTCACTCGTCCGGGGGTATCGTTATCTTTCAGGTTTGCCTCCGCAAAAGCCATATCATCCAATGCAAACTTAATGACATCGGCTTGCAGATACCGTGGTGTATTAAAGTTGCCCGTGGTGGCCATGGCGACCGGGTCGGTGACGATGGGAACATCCTTAAAGACTCGGGCTAGATAAAAATAAGCGACCGCCCGGATAAACTTTGCTTCCGCAATTCCTTGCGTCAGATAGGAGGGATCACCGCCTTTGCTCATTTTTTCTTCAAAGGTATTGATCAGCACCGTGGCGTTTCCTGCTACTTTATAAAATGAATACCAGGAACGGCTCACCTGTTCGTCGGTTCCGGATACCGTAAAATTCAAGAAGGTATTGTAGACGGGATCACCGGTGTACATATTGCCCGATAGCACCTCGCCGATGGCATGGAAGGCTTTATCCTGGTAATCATACCATACGGTATTGTAGAGATAGCCGGTTGCACCCCTTACTTCGGCATCGGAATTATAATAGGTATCCAGCGTTGGATTATTCTGTGAAGGCCTGTCCAGAAAACTTTTTTTACAGGATCCCAAAAACAATAGGCCGCCAAGTATTGTGTATATCAGTTTTGTCTTCATAATGTCTTGTTCAAAGGTTTAAAAAGTTATATTAGCACCGATCGTAAAGGTTCTCGGGTTGGGATAATTGCCCAGGTCAATATTCTGCATCAATGCGTCATTGTTGTAAGAGCCCAATTCAGGATCGTATCCGCTGTATTTTGTAAAGGTGTAGATATTCTGTCCTGAAACATAAATCCGGGCGGCCTGCATTTTGATTCTGTTGATCCAGGCGGTAGGCAAATTATAACCGAGGGTAATATTTTGGATCCGTAGGTATGAGCCATCTTCTACAAAACGGCTTGACACCCGTTTATTATCCTGATGCCACTGGTTGTACCGGGGTACAGTACCATTGGTATTGAACAATTCTGAATAGCGATCTGTCAAGGAGGTCTGCAATTGATTCCAGTATACATTGACCGGTGTTTCCAATGATCTCTTGGTATAATTTAGGATATCATTACCTTGAGAACCCTGTAGGAAAATAGATAAGTCAAATCCTTTATACTTGAATGAGTTGGTCAATCCGAATGTAAAGTTTGGATTAGGATCTCCTATATAGGTCATGTCGCCATCATTGATGACATTATTGCCGTCGAGATCGCGATATTTGACATCCCCCAGCCATAAGCCTTTTGCCCCAATAGCTTGCCCTTGATTCGCATGGTTGTGCAGCTCATCTTCGGAGGTAAACAACCCGTCGGATATAAATCCATAAAAGCGGCCGATAGGTCCGCCCGGAACGGTACGGGTCAGGATAACGGCATTGCTATATTCCGTATAACGCATCAGGTCAGCTTGGTCGCTGTTTAGTTTGTCTAGGCGATTTTTATAATGGGATAGCACGAGGTTTGTTTTCCAAGTGAAGCCATTTTTATTGATATTGGTAGAAGATATGCCGATGTCAAATCCGGTATTTGTCATCCGGCCTGCATTGACATTGGGCGATTTGATATCATTCCATTCCGTCCCTATGCCTGTATATTTGGGCAGTCGGGTTGCCATAAGCATATCAGAGGTGATCTTTTTATAGATATCGAAGGTGACATCCAGACGTCCATTGAGGAAACCGGCATCAAATCCACCGTTGTAGGTGGTGACAGATTCCCAGCCGAGTGCCGGGTTGCCGACATTGTCGGGTACGCCGCCCGCGCCAAAGGGGCCGGTAGCGAATAGACGGATATTGGTCGCATAGCTTGCCCCGCCGACATTTGAACTGCCCACAGCTCCGACTCCGGCCCGTACTTTCAGGTAATTCAATACCTTGAGATTTTTGGCAAATTGCTCATTTGTAACCGTCCATCCCACGGAGGCCGCAGGGAAGTAGCCCAGCTTACGGTCTGGCCCAAAGTTGGAGGAGCCGTCACGTCTCAGGGAGAGGTTGACAGAGTAGCGGTTGTCATACGCGTAACCGGCCCGCAGGAAATAGGACTCCATGGCCCAGTCTCCTTTGCCTCCTTCGATGACCTGGTTTTCCTGTTCACCTGCTGCAATAGAGGGTATATTCAGGGCCAGATTTTGCCGTGAAGCCAATATATTGTCATAATAGGAGGCCTGGGCTTCATGTCCGATCTGTGCATTGATGTTATGTTGACCAAAGGATTGGTTGTAATTCAGGTAATTCCTTAATGCCCAGTAATAGCTGGGATTGCGTTGTTCGACGATTTTACTTGGAGCGAGTATTGTCGTCCCGCCCGAGGAGAGGAAGGGCTGGAAAGACATGTTATTATCATTTGTAACGTCGTAGTTGATCTCATTTCGCATGGTTAAAAACTTGGTGAAAATCAGCTCTCCGTACACACTTCCAAAGGCCTTGAACTGATCGCCTGTATTTTGGCGCAACTGCGCCAGTGCGACAGGATTTACGGGGTTCCCGAAGGCATAGCCTCCGATGGATACCGGTGGTGCAAAATCGCCATTCAGTCCAAAGATCGGGGCGGCTGGACTATTGAAAGCGGCAACGTTGACGATGGCATCAGATCCGTTGGTCAATGTGGTTTTTTGATTGGTGCGGGCGGTGCTGCTGCTGATACCGACCTTCAGCCAGCTTTTGATCTGGTGGTCAAGGTTAAACCGCAGGGACAACCTGTCAAATCCGGAGTTGATGATCGTACCGTCCTGTTTAAAGTAATTTAAACCCAAATAATAGGTCGTCTTTTCACTTCCTCCCGAAAAACTTAATTGATGATTTTGCATCTTGCCTTTCTGAAAGATGGCATCTTGCCAGTTGGTCCCTTCGCCCAGGACTTCCGGACGCTGGTATTCGCCGATAGGCACATAGGGATTTCCGGTAACGGTACTGATTTCCTGCAAGACCTGATTGTTATACTGTGCAAACTGGCTTAAGTTCATCAGATCAAGACGGGTAGGGACTTTCGATTCACCATAATACATATCATAGCTTACTTTTCCTTCGCCGGCTTTTCCGCGTTTTGTGGTAATCAGTACTACACCATTGGCACCACGGGAACCGTAGATGGCTTGTGCGGAAGCATCCTTGAGGATATCAATTTTTTCAATATCATTGGGGTTAATCCCTGCAATTCCGCTTTGGGAGGTGGAACCGGCCATTCCGCCAAGTTTATCCTGTGCGATGGTGCTTTTTCCGGTAGGGACGATAATACCGTCTATCACATAGAGCGGTTCGTTTCCATTGATGGAAGTCAGTCCCCTTACGCGTACGGATATTCCTCCACCGGGCTGGCCACCATTGGCCGAAACACTTACCCCGGCGACTTTCCCCTGCAGCATTTGATCAGCTCCTGCAACAGGCAGGTCCTTTATGGCCTCTGCACTTACGGAGGAGATCGAAGAGGTGACGTCGGCACGCCTCATGGTACCGTAGCCCACGACGACGACATCTTCCAGCTGCGTAGCAGCAGTAGTCAGGGTGACATTGACCAATGCCTGATTTCCGACGGGTACTTGGGATGTCTGCATACCGACATAGGAGAATATCAGCACGTCTGTAGGAGCGGCGTTGATCTGATAATGCCCGAAACGATCGGTCACAGCGGTGGCCGTCTTATCCTTTACCTTGACCGACACACCGGACAATACCATGCCCGACTCATTCTTGACAATACCATCCACTTTTTTATTTGCAACCTGCGCCGTTAACAAGGCAGGCGCACTCACAAGCCAGACCAGACCGATCGGCTTAGATAATAACTTTGAGATCATATAAAATTGGTTATTTAAATTTTTGATAAAATAATTGGCGTACAGATCTGATCATGTACAATACTGTTTACGTTTTTTCCATTCACACAATAATTAGTTATGCCCTAGGCGGCCGGACTGGACGCCCGGCCGTCAATAGGCAATATTAGACTTAAATGTGAAAAAAGTAATTATCAGTGTGTGCCAAAAGCATATCAGCGAATGCCAAAAAGCTAATTATTTTGCTTTTCAGCCCATTCAAGGTAGTTTTTGGGGCTCATTCCAAAATATTTGGAAAATGACCTGCTAAAATTTGAGGGTTCTGAGAAACCGACCCTATAAGCGATTTCGGCTATGGTATATTTACCTGTGAGCAGCATATTGCGGGCGTGTTTGAGGCTCACGCTCAATATGTATTCCTGTACGCCCTGATTTGTCAAAGCTTTTATCTTGCGGTAGAGCTGACGTCTGCTCATATGCAGCAGCTCAGCTAATTGATCAACATTAAATCCTTTATTGTTCAGGTTTTCTTCCACCAGCTGTTCTACTTTCTGCAAAAAGTCACGGTCGATCGCGCCAAGGCTGTTCAGCTCCGGTAAGTTGCCGGAAGTATCCTGCCTGTGTGCGCTGTCAAATAGCTCCCGTAATTTTCTTCTTGAGAGGAGCAGGTTAGAGATGCGTGCAATCAGTAAATCCATTGCAAAGGGTTTTGGAATATAGGCATCCGCACCATGTGTATACCCTTCGATCTTGTTGTCGTCGGTTTGCTTGGCGGTCAGTAAAACAATTGGAATGTGGCTGGTGCGTTCATCGGCTTTGAGTTCCTGACAGACTTGCAGCCCATTCATTTTGGGCATCATAATATCGCTGACTACCAGGTCAGGAACAGACTGTCTGGCGAGTTCCAGCCCATCAAGTCCATTGGTGGCACTCAGAATTTCAAAATATGCCGACAGCTCGTGACGGATATAGGCCTGTAGATCGGGATTATCCTCAATCAACAGCACGATCGGCCGGTCTTCTTTCTGAGGAGTATCTGTTTCGATAGCCGGTAGCTGTTCTGTTTCCTGACTGAAGAGGGGCGATAGCAATTCTTCATACCGCGCGACAAAAGCATCGTCCTTATCCTGCAATATCGTACCTTGGGTAGATAGGTGGACGGCAAAGTCCGAGCCGCGGCCTACTTCACTCTGAACCGTTATTTTTCCACCATGCAATTCGACAAGCTCCTTGGTCAAAGCCAGACCGATGCCGGATGACTTGTTTTCATAAGGATGTACCCCATCTACTTTGTAGAATATTTCAAAAATACGTTCCCTGTCTGCTTCGGGAATTCCAATGCCATTATCGATGACGTGGATTTCGACGACAGTTTCACTTTGTGCTACCACGACTTCGATCTTTCCTCCGTTTGGTGTAAACTTAAATGCATTGGAAAGCAGATTGGAAAGAATTTTTTCAAATTTATCTTCATCAATGGAAAGCCGTATGACGGGGCTGGCATAGCGGGTAGAAAAGTCTATTTCCCGTGCCTGGGCACGTTCCTTAAAAGCTTCGCATATTTCGTTGATCAATTCGACCAGGTTTACGGTATGCGCTTTGAATGACGCGGCCCCGGTTTCCAGGCGTCTAAAATCTAGTAGTTGGTTGACTAGGTTGAGCAAGCGGTCTGCATTTTTGTACACGAGCCTGCTGTAGGTCTTCACCTGATCCATGCTGATGTCCTGATGGATGATTTTTCGAAGCGGATCCAGGATCAATGAAAGGGGAGTACGTAATTCATGTGAGATATTGGTAAAGAAATTGACCTTTATCGCATTGATCTCTTCATTCTTTTTTGCGGCTAATCGCTCTAAAAGCACATCATTTTTGAGCTTTTCCCTTGATTTTATTTCCAGAAAAAGCAGGTAGAGTATAACAGCGGTGATCAGCCCATATAGGCAATATGCCCAGGCGGTCCGCCAAAAAGGGGGAGCAACGACAATTTTCAATATCGCCTCCTTGGAGTTCCATATCCCATCGCTGTTGGCGGCCCTTACTTTAAACGTATATGTGCCTGCATCCAGATTGGTGTACGTAGCTCTTCGGTTATTGCCTACATAGTTCCACTCTTTGTCAAAGCCCTCCAGTAGATAAGCATATTGGTTCTCCTCGGGAATGGTATAACCGAGCGCCGCAAATTCAATGGTGAATACAGTTTGATCATAGTTCAGCGCCAGTTCGTTGGTCTCGTTGATATTGCGCGTCAGCGGCGAGTTTTCGGCACCTATCACAACAGGTTTGTTAAATAACTGGAAATCGGTAAAGACTACCGTAGGGGCATGTACATTTCGCCGGATACTAGCCGTCTGAAGAACATTAAATCCGTTGTTGCCACCGAACAGAATTTCCCCCCTGCTCGTTTTGAGATCTGCGCCCGCGAGGAATTCTTTTCCTTGTAAGCCATTATACCGGTTATAATTTGAAAATGTATGCTGATCCAGGCTGTACCGGCTTACACCATTATTCGTGCTGATCCATAACTGCCTATTATTGTCTTCAACAATACTATTCACCACATTGCTGGGCAGGCCCTGTTCCTCACGATAATTGACAAATGTCTTGCGCTGTCTATCGAAACGGTGTAAGCCACCGTCAATCGTACCGATCCAGATGTTGTGGTCAGAATCGCCATAAATGGTATTGATGATATCACTCTGAAGATTGCTGTTTGCCCTGTTGTAACAGGTGAAACGGTTGTCCGCCGGATGATAGATATTGATGCCACCGCCATAGGTAGCGATCCACATATCGCCATTGTCATCTTCATAAAATGCGCGAATAAAGTTGTTGTTGAGTGCGTTGGCCTGGCCATCGGCCCGATGTTTCCTGATCTCCGGTGTATTTTTTTGTATGATGTTGATTCCGTCGCCATTGGTTCCAAGCCAAATATTACCAAGTCGATCTTCTGCCAGCGCATAAATAGTATTGTTGCTCAACTGGAACGGTCCCTTACCGCTATAGAAATGGCTAAATGTACCTGTGCTCAGGTCCAGTCTCTTAAGCCCGCGTTCATAGGTTCCGATCCATAAACTTTTTTTATCTCTTGTTGTCAGTAAAGAGAGCACGGAGAATGAATTTAATCCCTTTTTATCATTGGGATCCCAGTGGATAAATTCATTGGTTGCCCGTTTCCAAAGATTGAGTGATCCGCCATCCGAACCCACCCATATATCCCCGTTAGCCTGTTCGGCAAATGAAGTAATGGTGCTTGTGCTCTGACCTGATGTGACGTGAAAATTTTTAAAAAGCTGGAAATAGGTATGATTCAGGTCATATTTGTTGATTCCACCGGCAAATGTTCCTATCCATAGGATCCCTTCCTTGTCCAATAACAGCGCGTATATCGAGTTATGGTTCAGGCTCTCCTCGTCGGCGAAATTGTTCTGATAATGTGTGAAATGCCCGGTTTTGCAGTCGAATAATTCTAATGCTTCTTCGGTGCCTACCCAGAGTTTATGCGCACCGTCGGGAACGATTGAAAGTACAACATTATTGCTTATTGTTTTGCTGTTGCCTTGTTCATTTTTGTAGGTGGTAAATGTATTGGTATGGTAATCGAAGCGGTTTAAGCCTCCATACGTCCCTACCCATAAATACCCGTCTCCATGCTGTGTAATTACATTGATCTTATTATTGCTCAGTGCGCCCGGGGCACCTGTCGAAGTGAAATAAGTGCTGCGCTGGGTTTCTTTGTTCAACAGGATAAGGCCGTTTTCCGTTCCTACCCACAGATTTCGCCGGTTATCTTCAAAAATAGACGTAACAACAGCCGTGATAGCATGCCCCTTGGTATCTCTGAACTGATGGCGGGTCAAATGACCTGTCTTTTTGTCCATTGAATAGAGATCGGTATAGGTCCCCACCCAAAAGTTTCCTTTGCTATCTTCCAGGATGGCATTGACGCTCATATCAATTCTGTTATTTCCAATTTGGGGTTTGATGACATGTTCAAAAGAGTCATTGTCCCGATCATAACGGGCCAGACCGCCACCCATCGTCCCGATCCATAGCTCGCCATGGGGGTCTTCGTACAGTGATTTTATCTGATTGTTAGGAAGACTTTTCTTATTGTTTTGTTTGGTTCTATAGATTTTAAACTGGTAACCGTCATATTTATTGAGTCCGTCCATGGTACCAAACCACATAAAGCCATATTTATCTTTTAGGATGCAGGTGACAGTGCTTTGTGATAGGCCCTCTGCGGTGGTTAGATGGCTGAAACGAGCAATGGGTCTGGTTTGTGCAGCTAGTTGAATGGTGATCAGACAAGCTATCAGAAAACATAAACATCGCTGCATTATATTGATTTTATCCACGCAATTTCGAATAATCGGTTGTAGGGCTGAAATTACTATTTATTTTGTGCCGAAAAAACTTTAAGTTAATTTTATCTCAAGCCCATTTATCCAGGCAACGAACTTTACTACCGTGAGGAATATGATGTGCAGTATTTTACCAAGAATGAGCTGATCAGTGATGTGCTCAAACACTACGAACGCTTTTTGGAAATTATTTCCGAAGAGAAGAATGAAATGTTTATCAGCAGCAATGCGAATAAAAATTTAAGATGACCCAGCAGTCAGTCTATTGTTTTGTAAAAGGAGGTTCAATATATTGGAAAGGATGAGACGGTTTACTTGAAGACTAGGTTAAATATTTGCACATTTGAATTATATATAGTAATATTGCAATATAACAAAATTGTCATGGGAATAACAAGGACAGAAATATACAGTGCCGAACACAACAAGCTGGGCTTGATGCTTAAAATACTTGGTCATCCTGCCCGGATTGCCATCCTCCAGTATATTATCGATCAGAAAACCTGTATCTGTAATGACCTGGTTGAGGAGTTGGGACTTGCCCAGGCAACGATCTCCCAGCACTTAAAAGAGCTTAAAAATATCGGCGTCATTCAGGGAACGATTGAAGGAAAGTCCGTCTGTTATTGCATTGACGAAAAAATCTGGAAAGAATTTCAAAAGCAGTTCAATCTGTTCTTTGACCAGGATGTCTGCGCCAAGAAATGCTGTTAGGCATTTTTTTCATAATATCATCGTAAAATAGCAATATAACATTTAAATATAAGGTCATGAAACTATCAGAAATCAAGGAAATCCTACAGGGATTAGAAAATGTAGCGTTTAAGCTGGAAGATGGTACATTTGTACCGGAGTACTTCCACGTAACCGAAGTTGGTCAGATCACCAAAAACTTCATTGACTGCGGCGGAGTGATCCGTAAAGAAAAGACTGTCAATTTTCAGCTTTGGAACGCGGACGATTATGAACATCGTCTAAAACCCGGAAAGCTGTTAAATATCATCAAACTTTCGGAAGAAAAGCTGGGTCTTGAAGAAGGCGACATTGAGGTAGAATACCAAAGTGGCACGATCGGCAAATACGACCTCGGCTTTGACGGAAAGACATTTGTGCTGAAAAATAAGACCACGGCATGCCTGGCGCAGGATGCCTGTGGGATCCCAGCTGCAAAACAAAAGATAAACCTTGTACAGCTCGGTGTCAATCCCGGTTCTTCTTGTACCCCCGGAAGCGGCTGTTGCTAGAAATCGCGGTACAATAAGAAAAAATTAAGTCGAGAAAACATGAACGATAAAATACTAGAAACAATCGGAGGACTTTCGTCTGAAGCTGTGTCAGTGGAAAGGGAAATGTGCCTACAACCCTTAATAGCCTATTTAAATGAGAAAGTGGACAAAGTGGAAGGTATCCGTTTAAATTTCATCTGTACCCACAATAGCCGCAGGAGCCACCTCTCGCAGGTTTGGGCACAAACCATGGCCCACCATTTTGGATTGAAAGATCTGTTCTGCTATTCTGGTGGAACGGAAGCTACGGCGATGTTCCCAAAGGTAGCGGAGACACTCGCCAGCCAGGGTTTTGAGATCCTACAATTGGCTGAAGGTAGCAATCCGGTCTATGCTGTTAAGTATGCCCCAAATGAACCGCCGATCATGTGCTTTTCAAAGGTTTACGACAACAGATTCAATCCGGCGAATGGATTTGGTGCCATCATGACCTGCAGTAATGCCGATGAAGGGTGCCCCATTGTGATGGGTGCTGAAGCAAGATTTCCGATAAAATACGAAGATCCAAAGATTTCGGATGGAACGCCTGAACAGACCCAGGTTTACCGGCAACGGAGCCTGGAGATTGCCTGCGAGATGTTCTACGTCTTTTCACAGATCAAAAAGTAACCTATGCAGCCAAAACTAAAATTTCTTGACCGCTATCTTACCCTATGGATATTTCTCGCTATGGCAATCGGTGTTGGGATAGGCCATTATTTCCCCGGAATAGCTAATGTTACGAACTCGCTTTCCGTTGGGACAACCAATATACCACTGGCGATCGGATTGATCCTGATGATGTACCCGCCGCTTGCAAAGGTGGACTACTCGATTCTCCCGCTAGCGGTGAAGGATAAAAAGGCTATTGGCATTTCACTTTTACTTAACTGGGGCATCGGCCCAGTCCTTATGTTTGCGCTGGCGGTTATTTTTTTACGGGATGAACCTGACTATATGGTCGGATTGATCCTTATCGGACTGGCGAGGTGTATCGCTATGGTGATTGTCTGGAATGACCTGGCAAAAGGGAACAGGGAATATGCCGCTCTGTTGGTGGCATTGAACAGTATTTTTCAGGTTTTCACCTACAGCTTTATGGTCTGGTTGTTTATTAATATCCTGCCCAGTAAGTTGGGATTGGCTGAATTCGACGTAAGTGTATCGATAAAGGATGTGACACAAAGTGTGCTGATCTATCTTGGAATTCCCTTTTTGGCTGGATTTTTAAGCCGATATATACTGATCAGTATAAATGGAAAAGAATGGTTCAACAGAAAGTTTATACCCAAGGTTTCACCTGTCACATTATATGCATTACTCTTTACCATCGTGTTGATGTTTAGTCTCAAAGGGGGTAAAATATTGGAACTACCTATGGATGTCGTTAAAGTGGCCATTCCCTTGGTGATCTATTTTGTATGCATGTTTTTTCTCAGCTTTTTTATCAATCGATCGATGGATATTCCTTATGAAAAGAATGCTTCTATTGCCTTTACTGCAACGGGAAATAATTTTGAGCTGGCCATAGCCGTTGCTATAGCTGTATTCGGAATACACTCTCCGCAGGCTTTTGTAGGGGTTATCGGTCCGCTGGTGGAAGTGCCTGTCCTTATATTGTTGGTAAGGGCAAGTCTATGGTTAAAGAAAAGGTATTATCGTTGATGCTGTAACCGGGGCAAAAATTGTTTTAATTAAAACTTTTTTGCGTCGACAACGGTTTTTTGGGGAGTTCCTTAAATAGTTAGATATTGTATTTTTTGAGGCTAGGTGTTGATCTCCTAGCCTTTGTTATTTTTTGGATAAACGATCGGTCTCACCTTATTCTGCCAGGTCAGTTTCGGTGTGCATCGCACAGATCCATTCCTCATTTTCTTTGACCCAGGTTGATGTACAGGCGCAATTAAATGACGTTTTCTCACCTTGAGCCACATACTCCATTTTGATCAGATAGGCAATAACTGCAGTCTGTCCCTGAATGACTTGTGATTCTTCTGACTTTATTTCCAGCACTCTTAATTTCACGCCTTCGCTCGAATCAAACATCGTTTTAAAAGTAGTTTCATCAACTTGGCGTATTCCGTTTTTTCCAGCCACCAGGCAGGGAAAACGGGTCAGTCGCTTAATGGTCCCGAAGTTGCGGTCTTCCATTGCCTGCCAATATTCCTTTTCAAGTTCGATAATTTCTGTTTCCATGATAAGCTAATTTTTGTAAAAATTCCATTCCTATTTCCAATACAATCGAAAACGATTGTCAATAAGAACGATGGCCACGATCAATTGGTTTTGTCTTAAAACTACCTGTCGATGAATGGATTGAATCAGCGGATAACAATGTACCGAGCTGCGAGCCCTTCGGCATCCTGCCGCAGGCTATTCTCGTTGGTATTCCCAATACGGACCGGACGCGAGACCTGACGCCGACTGCTGTTTCAGTAGCGGGTTTAATGCTTATATTGCCAATGATCCTAGCCTCTGTTGGGATAATGAGCTGTTGATCAGGAAGACCGACAGTACGCAAAGGGACTTTAAGGATATCCGCCTTTTTCTTGCCCAGGCCAATAATGCCCGGCTCCGGAATGTGACCGACGATGAACATGAAATTGCGATCGCCAAATTTAGAACGGTATTGGAAAAGGAACGGTTAAAAAATCTTCGATGGAAATATGCTTTCTATGAAGAGGACGATCATGGCACTGTGCCATTGCCGGGCAACAATGATGGTTTGCGTTTTATCTTTGGATCTTATCGCTGGAACTTCAGGGATGCGTTAAAAGATCCGGCGGCCATTCGCAAGCATTTTGATAAGGTCTCTGCGGAGCTAAATTACCCATTCAGCCCAACACAGTTTTTCTTTCACAAAATAATTACCATTGCACGTGAGCGCAGTAATGATGCGGTGGTGAAACAGCTTCAAGAGCTGCAGCAGACTTATTACCCTAACACTAACAAAAGCGGTTAACTTAAATGAGCTCATCAACTATGTCAGCGATAGGAAATAATGACACTGGTATTCTGTACGGAGGATAACTTTAGCAAGCTTATGCAAGTTGCAGATCATCCTGCTATTTATTATGCTTATCTACGAATTGATTACAACAATGTCGAGCCCGCATCAATTAAAGACGCGTGCATGGGAGTTTTCGATTTCCTTTTTTTATTTCGCAACCCTAATTCGAATTAATATCTTGCGGAAAAAGATATTGTTTAATTGTCCGCTGAAAAAGGAAATGCGATATAATTGTGATAAAAATGTGATATCGCTGATTTTGATTTTCAAGTTAGTAAACGACAATTTTGTAGCTATTGAAATGAACAACAACATGGAGTCCAAAAATCAGCAAAAAATCATCCCTAATATTATTGAAAACGATAGTTTCGTTTGTTTAAAATATACTATTTTTATGACTCAAAGGGCTGTAATATATCTTCCTTTAACTATATAATGACTTACGAAGTCAATGAAAACATTATTTTCAATTTTTATTGTTTGCTTGCTGACCTTTAAAACGATTGCTGCAGATAGCAAACAGCAACAGGTTGATTCATTATTAAATAAAACAAAAGAATTTCATAACGCGGGCAAACTGTTGCCGCAGTTGGAGACTGCAATGAAGGCTCTTAATTCAGCTAATGAACTAGGTGATAAAAAAGGAAATGCGAAAGCTCATTTTTGGGTTGCAGAGGTACTTTTCAAAATTGGTCTTTATAGGGAGGGCTTTCAGTATCTAAAACAGCTACAGGCACTGAAATTTGATGGCGAAGATCTTGAATTTCAAGCTGAGACCCATGGATTAAAAGGAAAAGGATATATAGGACTGAATTTGCTGCAGCAAGCACATCAAGAGTTTCACGTACAGCTTACCTGTGCTAAGAAGTTGAAAGACAAATTACAAAGAAAGAACCTTGTGCATGCTTTTGGTAACTTGGCGACTGTTTTTAGTCGACTTGGAAAACCTGACTCTGTACTGAAATATAATAAGTTGCAATTGGATGTTTTGCTGGAACTCAATGAAAAGGAAAACGTATTGCTTTATTTGGATACTTATGATGGATTTGGAAATTTTTATACACAACGGAGGGATTTTGCAAAAGCAGAGCTATATCTCAACAAGTCGCTCGATCTTGTGAATAAATACCAAATTCCCACATTTTTTAATACCAAAACCTATTTAGGTAATTTAGAAAAAGAGAAAAGAAATTATAAAAAAGCATTGATCTACTTTGAAGAGAGCTTGGCAAATATGGAAAAGGTTGGAGCATGGGATGCGATCAGGGGGCGTTACAAATTTCTAGTTAACTATTATCGGTATCATAAATTTGGGAGCCAAAAAGTTGAAAAATATGAAATGGGCTATACCTGGATCAATGATTCTTTGGAGAAAAAAAATAAAGAGATCATAGATGTGGTGATGGATCAAATCAAGAGATCGAAAGAAAAAGAAGCCGCCTTAAGGGTTTCAAAATTAGTTTCTATTTCGATAATCGCCCTTATTTTGCTCGTTGTTGTAATCACGTTTTTTGTATGGCGCGTGAGGCATAATCGTGAGCTTCTGGCGAAAAAGGAAGAGGCATTAGAGGAGACAGAAATAATGAATCAGAAACTTACTGGGCAGATTGCCGAAAATAAATTCAATAACCTGATTGACCTAGCCAAAAGTAATAATCCGGAGTTTCTGACGTTATTTACTGAACTTTATCCTCAATTTATACAATCCTTAAAACTATTTGATCCCAATATTAGAACAACAGAGCTGGAGTTTTGTGCAATGGCTTTTCTTAATTTTACGACGAAAAACATTGCGGAATACACTTTTGTCACAGTTAGGGCAGTACAGGTTCGGAAAAATAGGTTGCGTAAGAAGCTAGAGATCCCTTCGGTAGTAGATTTCAATACTTGGATGCGTGGACTAGCAGAAAATGAAGAACAGAACAGGACATCATGAAATTTAAAGGTCTTATCAGAGTAAAATTTATTGAGATGCGGTAATTTATTTGTAAGAAAAACGCTAATTTTATCGCTTCTAATATTAGCTGCTTTTTAAACTAAATAACCTATAAATCAATGATGAAACAATTTTTATTTTTTATTTTATGCCTACTGACGCTAAAGGCAATTGCTGACGATACCAAAAAGCAAGAGGTTGATTCAATCTTGGCTAAAGCGAGAGAATTCCATATCGCTGTTGAAGTAGTGCCGCAACTGGAGTTTGCCATAAAGGGCCTTGAATTGGCCAATAAATATAAGTACGATGAAGGACAATCGAAAGCGCACTTTTGGGCGGCTGATGCGCTCTTGAATATTGGTCTGTTTAAAGAAGCATTTAAACATCTTACAAGTATTGAAACAACAAGGTATTATGCGAAGAAAATCCTTATGCAGTCCGAAACACATAGACTGAAAGGCAAAGGGTATCTAGCACTAGGTTTGTATCACCAAGCCACTCAAGAGTTTCACTTTCAGCTTGCCTGTGCCAAGAAACTGGATGCTGAACAACAAAAAAGATCCGCTATCTATGCATATTCAAATTTAAGTAGTGTTTATCAAAGACTGGATAAACGTGACTCTTTATTAAAATATATTGAACTTCAGCTCGATGGTTTGAAGGGGTTTGATGAAAAGGAAAATGCATCGCTTTACGTGGAGGTTTATGCTGATCTAGGTAATTTTTATACCAAAAAGGGCGATTTAACGAAAGCACAACACTATCTCGATAAATCGCTGGCACTCGTGGAGAAGTATAAAGTTCTCGTATTTTTTAATACGATGAGCTATTTAACGAATCTGGAACAAGCAAAAGGGAATTACAAAAAAGCAGCGACTTTTTCAGAAAAAGGCCTCGAAAATATGCAGAAAGTTGGGAATTGGGACGCTGTTTGTAGAAGGTACAAATCCTTAGCTTACTTTTATCGATTTTATAACCTGGGGAGTCAGAAAGCAGATGAATATGATCTCGCTTACCGTCTGCTCAATGATTCATTGGAAAAAGAAAATAAGCTAGTAATGGATGCGGTAATGATTCAGCTTAAAAAATCAAAAGATAAGGAAGCTGCTAACAAGGTCTCAAAATCGGTTACTGTCTCTTTAGTCATCCTGGCGGTACTTATTATTGCCATTGCCTTTTCTGTATGGCGCGTAAGGCACAACCGTAAGCTGCTTGGACAAAAGGAAGAGGCGCTACATGAAACAGAAACCCTCAATAAGGAGCTGACAGAGCAGATCGGCGAAAACAAGTTCATTAACCTGATCGACCTGGCCAAAAGTAATAATCCGGAGTTCCTGACATTATTTGCTGAACTCTATCCGCAGTTTATCCAGACCTTGAAAACCTTTGACCCGAAGATCAGAACGACAGAACTGGAGTTTTGTGCCATGGCTTTTCTTAATTTTTCGACAAAAAACATAGCGGAATATACCTTTGTCACTGTCCGGGCTGTACAGGTCCGCAAAAACAGGTTGCGCAAGAAGCTTGAAATTCCTTCGGAAGCAGATTTCAATACCTGGATGCGTGGGTTGGCGGAGAAGGAGGAATGTTGAGTTCGATCACAACATAGAGAATCTTATTGTAGCGGAAATGTAGTAAATAGTTGAAAACGATGGGGAATTAATTAAGTTTGTAGTATAGCGCGTATATCATGCATTCTTTTTATTTCTATTGTTTATTTGTCAGTTCGTTGATCAGTAGCTCCCTCCTTGGGCAATCACTGGATCAGCCTTCTTTTCGGAATATTTCGTTGGGAACGAATGCAAATACGGTGCATTCCTTTGCGCAGGATAGTTTGGGAATGCTCTGGCTGGGCAGTAACAATGGACTTTTTAATTACGATGGCTATTCTTTACAGGCGCTAACCGGGGCCAAATCTCCTTTTCAGACCTTTGTCTACTGCATTGCGCTGATAGACGACAAGCGCTTTGCGCTGGGTACCGGACAAGGGGTACTGCTTTACAATTATCAGGAAGACCGTTTTGAGGCCTTTCCAACAGGCGGGCCTTCGGATGTCAGGGCTTTACTACGTGTAGGTGATAAATTGTGGATAGGTTCAATCTCCGGTTTATACTGCTATGATATTGCGACGCGTCAGCTCGTGGATTATGGCAAATCTGTCCCTAATAATAAGATTAAAACTGCTGTTTATGCGCTTGATCAGGTCGGGGATAGGCTCTTAATCGGTACGTATAATGGGCTTTTTGAATTGAACCCTGCTCAAAAAGAGGCATTGCCTTTGGTACTCCCGGATTACAGAGCGGGTAGCAATCAATTTGTGAATTCGATATTTACCATCAAGGAGTCTGCCAGAACCTTTATCGGTACCGAATATGGCCTGTATCTGTATGAAAATAGCACCCGTACCCTCCGAAAGAGCCCCGTGCTTCAAAATCATCCGATCAAGGCGATGGCCTCCAAGGACAAAAATACCCTGCTCGTGGGGACGGATGATGGTCTGTTTAGCTATCAGCTGGATCGGCAGTTGGTCACGCGGATCAAACATGATTCGCGTAATAGAAATTCACTGGCCAACAATATTGTATGGAGTATCTTTAAAGACCGATCGGAAAATATCTGGCTGGGCACCGACCTTGGTTTTTCCTTATGGTCAAACCGCAAAGTAGAAAAAATATTACCCATCTATCAATTGACATCAAGCAGTGATGGCAACCGCTTTTACAAAATTTCAAAGGACCGCAAGGGATGGTACTGGCTGGGCGGGGATAATGGCTTGATCCGTAGCCATGGATTGGGCGGCCACACTTCGGAAAGCTTTTGGTATCGCATGGATGCCAAGGACTATCGGCTGGCACATAACCGTATTCGGGATATTTATGAGGATCGTAGCGGTTTGGTGTGGATTGCTTCTGACGGCGGAGTGAATGTTTTTGATGTCCATAGCCAGCAGTTCAGAAACTTTACGATCGTGGATGCCAGTGGACGGAGAAATGCAAAGTGGGCGTACGATATTCTGGAGGATGAGGCGGATAATCTGTGGATTGCTTCTTACATGGGGGGAATATTTGTCGTCAACCGGAATACGCTATTGGAAACAAAGGGACCAATTATAGCAAGCAAGAATTTTAGTAAAGCAGACGGGCTTTTGGAAGATTTTGCCAACCAGATCGTCGACAATGGCCGGGGCAAAATGCTGGCCTTATTTTATAATAAGGGTATCAGTAGCATCAATAGGGGCACCGGCAAGATAAGCGAATTGAAGGATAGTGCTGGGCATTCGTTTGCGCAGGCGACCTTTATGCTGAAAGACAGACAGCATACCCTATGGGTAGGGGAGCACGGTGAGCTAAGACAGATCAGCGCAGATGGGAAAAGTAAACGGATTCGCTTTGACCCTGTCGGTAGGGGCGAAGTCACAGCCATGGTCGAAGTGGATGACGCTATTTGGGTGGCTACAAACGCTGGGGTCTGGCAGATCAATAAGAAAAGCCTTAAGGCCGAACTGTTGCGCTATGGGCAGCGGATTTCGTCCATGTATTACGATGCCGAACGGGCGGAGGTGGTGCTCGGGGGAATTGATGAAGTGGTGTTGCTGCCTGATCAAAAGGAGCTTACGGGTATAGACCGCTCAAAAAAGATCGTACTTACTGCAATGTACATCAACAACGAACTCTTCGGCAATTACGGCTATGGTTTGCGCTATCGGAATGAAATTACATTGGATCACGATCAGAACAACCTTAGGCTTGAATTTTCGGACTTGGACTATGGGAATCATCTCGGCTATCGTCTGGCCTATGCCTTCAAAGGTCAAAACGAAACCTGGATCCCCATGGAACGTGGCGATAATAAGGTGCTGCTATCCAACTTAAATTCGGGTAGCTATGATCTACAATTGGCCAAAGTGGATATTGCTGGCCATGTTGTTTCTGAAATTTATACTTATCATATCCAGATTCGCTATCCTTGGTATGCCTCATATTGGGCCAAGGGCGTGTATGTACTTATCGCTGGCTGCTTGTTGTTTTGGATCGTTAATTTTTTCCGTGTGCGCAATACTTTGAAATGGGAGCGGCGGGAGCGACGGAAGGTGCTCGAACTAACGAAGATGAAAATGGACTTTCTGGCAGCCATATCACATGAGCTGAAAACACCATTGAGCTTAATCCTGGCGCCCGTGAGCCAACTGATGCGGCAGACAAAAAACAGCGATAAAAAGAAACAGCTGGATGGTGTGCACCGAAATGCCTTAAAAATCAGTCACCTGATTCAGGAACTCATGACCTTTGATCGGGTGGAGCAGCAGGAAACACCGCTGCAGGGATTGCTTACATCACAGATTGACCTCGTGCCTTATGTCAGGCAGATTACCGAAGACTGGCAGCAGCTCCCTGAGTATACGGCCCTCACCATTCGCTTTGAAAGTGATTTGGAAAGTTTTTTTGTACAAACGGATGTGGCCAAACTGGGATCGATAGTCAATAACCTGCTCGCGAATGCCTGCAAATACAATCGGCCGGATGGAAGGGTGGATGTTTCCCTGCAAGCAATGGATACCGGCGTGCAACTGGTCGTGAAGGATACCGGAATTGGAATTGCTGCGGACGACCTGCCTTATGTTTTTAGCAAATTCTACCGCTCTTCCTTAAAAGACGTAAGCGGGGTGCAGGGGACCGGGGTTGGCCTTTTCTTGGTCAAAAGCTATTGTGATCAGTTGGGCTGGAACATCGGGATAGCAAGCAATCAGGAGGGAACCAAAGTGACACTTCACTTGAAATTGGCGCGCATAGACGATACGGACAGTAGGGATAATCCCAAGGCAGATACGGGAAATCGTGATCGGGGCGACAAACGTAAACTGCTGATCGTCGAGGATAATGCTGAACTTGCTGATTTCTTGGTAAACGCTTTACAAACTACGTATGATTGTAGCATTGTGGGGGACGGTCGTCAGGCACTGCACGTGATCGATGGACATACCTTCATGCCCGATATTGTCATCACGGATGCCATGATGCCCAATATGGGGGGAATTGAAATGGTCAGAAAGCTTCGCCAAAATACGGCTACAGCAACAATACCGATCATTCTGCTGACTGCACAACATGATGAACTGATCCAGCGCGAATGGGTGACGGCCGGAGTGGATGCTTATATGACCAAACCTTTTGATTTGGAAATCCTCCAGATGCAATTGCTCCAGCTGTTGGACAGAAAAGAGAAACTCGTAACGCAATTGCGTATAGACGAAATCAGCAAACCAGCGGAGCCCCTCCCAGTGCAATCGCCGGATGAAAAGTTCCTGGTGCAGGTGACTCAGCTCATCGAAGAGCATATCGATGATTCTGAATTTTCGGTCCAGCGCCTCAGTGACCTGACGGATGTGGCCGCCAAACAGCTTTACCGCAAGATCAAACAGCTGACAGGTTATACGCCGGTAGAATATATCCGCAGTATCCGCATCAAAAAAGCGGCCTTATTGCTGCAGCAAAAAAAGTTTACCGTGGCTGAGGTCATGTATATGGTCGGTTTCTCCAACGCTTCGTATTTCTCAAAATGCTTTCAGTCGGAATTTGGTATGCCGCCAAAGACCTATATGGAAAGTTTTAGTTAAGTTGTTGATATTTAGTGTATTTTGGGCTTATGTCCAAATTGGACAAGCGAAAATTGTCTAATTTGTGTTGTTCTTTGTCCGATTTGTGGCTTTAAAAGATCGTGTCGATTGATAGGTTTGCAATAGTAATAACCAGAAAATTATAAATCGATACAATCCATGCGTGTAATTATTTTATGCTGCTTTGCTCTTTTGGGGTATATCAAATCCTATGCACAGATTAAGGTCAACAAAAAGGTACCAACGGTATTTGTCGACCCTCGGGGTGTGATGCGTTGGTCTGACTCCAAGGCGGAGGCTTCCTTTTATGGTGTCAACTATACCGTCCCTTTTGCCCATGCTTACCGTGCGCTGCGCGAAAAGGGGATTGACCATAAGCAGGCTATTGACCGTGATGTTTACCATTTTGCCCGTTTGGGATATAATGCTTATCGCATCCATATCTGGGATGTTGAAATCTCGGATAAAAATGGAAACCTGATCAGTAATGAGCACCTGGACTTGCTGGATTATTTATTTTTTAAGCTCCAGCAAAAAGGGATCCGCATTCTGATTACGGGCATGACCAATTTTGGCAACGGTTATCCGGAGCGAAATGAAAATACGGATGCATTTACCTACCACTATGACAAATGCCAGGTGCATGCCAACCCCGAGGCTATAGCTGCTCAGGAACGGTATATCGGACAATTACTGCGCCATGTCAACCCTTATACTGGCCATTCTTATCTGGAGGATCCGTACGTCATTGGATTTGAAATCAATAATGAACCTTGTCATACGGGTGCTGTGCAGACCACCTCGGACTATATTGCGCGCATGGTTGCAGCGATGAAGAAAAGCGGTAATAAAAAGCCGATTTTTTACAATGTCAGCCATAACATGGAACATGTTTCGGCTTACTTCAATGCCGATATCCAGGGCACTACCTACCAATGGTATCCTGTAGGGCTGGTGGCCGGGCGGCAACGCCAAGGCAATTTTCTGCCCTATATCGATCAATATGTTATTCCATTTTCAAACCTGAAGGGGTTTGCCAATAAAGCGAAGGCGGTCTATGAGTATGATCCTGCGGATAACCTCTATAGCTATATGCACCCTGCGATGAGCCGTACCTTCCGTTCGGCTGGATTTCAATGGATCACCCAGTTTGCTTACGATCCAATGGACATCGCTGCCTACAATACCGAATATCAGACGCATTATCTCAATTTAGCCTATACTCCTGCAAAGGCGATCAGTACAATGATTGCTGCCGAAGTGGCGTATAAT
This sequence comes from Sphingobacterium sp. UBA7625, assembly GCF_002484085.1. Lineage (NCBI taxonomy): Bacteria > Pseudomonadati > Bacteroidota > Sphingobacteriia > Sphingobacteriales > Sphingobacteriaceae > Sphingobacterium > Sphingobacterium sp. UBA7625. Next base: position 275,443 of record NZ_DLJD01000058.1, on the reverse strand, counting down.
ATACCGAGAAACCAAAAATTTGCGCCCTATCCACAAAATACAGTCTTTGGCGATTTCCTGGTCAGCTATGAACAGGATCTCTCGCTGATGAATGCGCCTGACAAGTTTTTTTATAGCAATGATACCAGGGTCAAGCCGGTACAGCCGGAAAAGTTGCAGCATATTGCTGGCCATGGTTCTTCTCCTGTCGTAAACTATGCGGGCTCGGGTGCTTATTTTTTGGATCGTCTGGAAGATGGACTATGGCGCTTGGAGGTAATGCCGGATGCCGAGAAAATTGCGGATCCCTTTGCCAAGCCTTCCCTCAACCGTGAGGTTGTGCATATCCTATACCGGCCGCAAGAGATCGCTATCCGGATCCCTGATTTGGGCGAGCGTTTTACGGTGCAGCCGCTTTCGGTGCAGCATGACGCCACAAAGGCTATTGCTGTAGATGCTACGACCTTTGTCGCCCAGCCTGGCGTCTATCTCTTACAACGTAAGGATCTACAGCTGCATACGAACTGGACTGCATCCTCACTATGGAAAAATGGCCGTCTGGACAACTATTATGCACCGAAGACCGAGGCGCTGAAACAGCCGATCTTGATCCATCAGCAACCGGAAGTATTGGAAAAAGGCCGTTCGGGGAAATTGCAGTTCCGCCTGGTATATGAGCAACAGCCGGACTCGATCGTACTACAGACGGATCAGGTCTCGTTTTGGAAAGACAATAATCCCTACATCAAACTGGTCGCCAAAGACCATGATACCTATGAAGCGGAAATACCGGCATCCTGGTTATCGGGAAATGAATTGAAATATACCGCTACTGTATTCGTCGCCGGTAAACAAGTAACCTACCCGGACAATCTTGCCGGTGCTCCGCTCGATTGGGATTATAGCGTCAATCGGTATTGGACGGTTGGATTGTACGAACAGCATGCCCGGATTCCATTGTTCGAATCGCTTGACAAGGCATCTTCTTTCGAAAGCTTTGCGATCCCCGAAACGGCTCATATGACTTCGGTGTGGCAACAGCAGGATCTGGGACAGATCCCTGTTTGGACGTATACGTTCCAGGCAAAGGATGCCGGAGCGCAATATTTTTGGGTAAAGGATATTAAAGCAGTGGCGCAGGGAAGGCCTGCAGGACTGGCTGCCGCCAAACAGCTTTGTCTTCTAGTAAAGCATACGGGGCAAGGGGCTGTACTCAAAGCTGGTTTTGTGACAAAAAATGGGTATACCTATATGAAAGATATTGCGCTTGATTCGGCACAAACAACTGTTCGTATCCAACTGGCGGATCTACAGCTTGTGCCTACAGCTTTATTACCGGCGCCTTATCCCGTCTTTCTTGAACGGTTTTTTAAACCGGTTGTTCCTGCTGAGTTTAACAGCACGGAGATCGAAAAGTTGATCCTATCAGGACAGCAGATGGCGGGGCTATCTTTATCCATTGGGGCTGTATGGCTGGAGTAGTCGGACAATAAACGGCAGCGGTCGAACAACTTGGCGGGCAATATGCCAACGATCTGGTTGGAGTAGTCTGGCTGGAATATTTGTAGCCCCCAGCAGCGCCATAAGAAGCGAAATAACGTAAAAAAACAATTATAAACGAATATAAAGCTAAATAAAATGAAGGGTTTTGCATTTAAAACAAGTTTATTGGGCTTGTCATTGCTATCCTGTCTTGGGGAAACACAGCTACAAGCAGCAACGCGTGCAGAGAGCAGGTGGATAGGGTTGATGCAACAGCAGGATATCCGCGGTGTGGTACGTAATGAGCAAGGACAGGGGATGGCGGGTGTGACGGTTTTGGTGGCTGGAACTACGGTGGGTACCTCCACGGCAAGTGACGGTTCGTACCGCATTGCTTTGCCGAAAGGGAAATCGCAGCTGCTATTTTCCATGGTGGGCTATAGCAGCCAGACCTTGACAGTGACGGGTGCGACGCTGAATGTTAATATGCTGCCGGCCGGAAATGTGTTGGAGGAACTGGTGGTGGTGGGCTACGGCAGTACAACGAAAAAGGACCTGACTGGTGCGGTCAATACCGTCGGGAGCAAGGATTTTAATGGTGGACTGGTGGGCTCTCCCGAGCAGCTGATCAATGGTAAAACGGCTGGCGTGCAGGTAATGTCTAACAGTGGTTCGCCTTCTTCTGGCAGTACCATACGGATCCGCGGTGGTGCTTCGTTAAGCGCGAGCAATGATCCATTGATCGTATTGGACGGCGTGCCCTTGGAGACGGGTGGAATTAGTGGCAACAGCGGCAATTTCCTGAGTTTGATCAACCCCAACGATATCGAAAGCATGACGGTGCTCAAAGATGCATCTTCTACAGCGATCTATGGATCGCGTGCCTCAAACGGTGTTTTGTTGATCACGACAAAAAAAGGAAAGGGCGATGCACTCCGGCTGTCTTTTTCGTCTATTGTATCCATGCAGCAGGCGCTAGGGGTAGCGGATATGATGTCGCGCGATGAGTTTGCCGAGCTGATCAATAGCAAAGGAACAGCGGCACAGAAAGCTTTACTGGGCAATACTTCAACCGATTGGTTGTCTGAGGTATTTCAGCAGGCGATGGGTACGGATAATAACCTGAGTTTGCAGGGAAAGATGGGTAAGGTCTTGCCTTTTCGTGCCTCGGTGGGGTATTATAACCAGCAGGGTACCTTGCGGACAGACAAAACGGAACGGATGACCGGCGCATTGGTTGTTAACCCTACATTTTTCAATAAACACTTGACTGTAAACCTCAATGTCAAAGCTGCACGGAACAACAACAGCTTTGCCAATACTGACGCTATATGGTCTGCTGTGGCTTTTAATCCCACGCAGCCGATCTACTCGGGGGTGGATACTTATGGGGGCTATTATGAGAGCCTGGATAATGCTGGACTGCCGGCAACTGGGGCCAACCTCAATCCGCTAGGGCTACTCAAGCAGGAAAAACACCGCAGTACGGTCAATCGCGCTGTAGGTAACCTTGACCTGGACTATAAATTACATATGCTGCCGGAATTAAAAGCTCACGTAACTTTGGGATATGACTATGCCAGAGGAAATGGGTCCAACCTGATCCCGGCAAGTGCGGCCAATAATTTCACGATCGGTGGTGCTTTTGACCGCTATGAGCAGACGCTCAAGAATAAGTTGTTTACCGGCTATTTAAATTACAATAAGTTCTTTGCGGACATCAAGAGTACAATTGATGTGACCGCAGGCCATGATTATCAATATTGGAGCGCAAGGCGGCCGCCGATCGTATACTATAATGAGGCTGGCGATAATATACGCTCTACGGCAATTGCCTCGGACGAACGCCATACCTTGATCTCCTGGTATGGTCGGATCAACTACAACTATGACAGCCGTTATTTGCTGACGGCCACCATTCGAAAGGATGGAACCTCGCGCTTCAGTCCCGAAAACCGCTGGGGGACATTTCCCTCGGTCGCTTTGGCCTGGCGTCTTTCACAGGAGTCGTTCATGAAAGGAATCTCCTTCCTGGACGACCTAAAACTTCGGGCCAGCTATGGCGTGACCGGACAGCAGGAGGGCATAGGGAATTACGAATATCTGCCGGTCTATAATTTGGGAACGGCTTATGCGCAATACCGCTTTGGCGATCAGTATCATCTGGTGTACCGTCCGTCGGTGTATAACCGTGATCTACGCTGGGAAACGACCAAGGCTTTTAACTATGGTTTGGATTTTGCCCTGTGGAAGAACAGGATTTCGGGCTCGGTTGAGTACTACACGAGAAAAACGCATGACTTGCTGGCTAATGTGCCGGTAGCTGCAGGAACAAACTTTGACCAGAATGCCACCATTAATGTGGGCAATGTGGAAAGCCGCGGATTTGAATTCCAATTGAATACGGTCCCGGTAGAAAAGGATAATCTGCGTTGGGAAGTTAATTTCAATGCGACCAACCAGCATACAAAAGTGACTAATATTGCATTGGTTCAGGATGCCAATGCTGTGGGGACCTATGTGGGTCCGAATGTCAGTGGCCGGGGAATTCAAATCCTGACGACTGGCTATCAGCCAAATATGTTCTACGTCTATAAACAGTTATATAATGAGGCGGGCAAACCCCTGGAAGGTGTTTATGCTGACCTGAATGGGGATGGAGCCGTCAATGAAAAGGATCTGTACCGCTATCAGTCGCCGGCTGCAAAATGGCTGTTTGGCTTCAATACGCAATTGACCTATAAAAAATGGACTGCAGCAACGACCCTGCGGGCAAATGTCGGAAACTATGTGTTTAACAATACCAAAATGAACCTGAGTGCCTGGGAGACGCTACAATATGTAGACCCGGCAATCAATAACTTACATCGTGACTATTTCAATACGGGTTTTCAAACGAGGCAATATTATTCGGATTACTATGTCGAAAACGCATCCTTCCTCCGCATGGAAAACCTTTCGGTGAACTACAATTTTGGCAAGGTGGGCAAGATCTCGAACCTACGTGTGGGGGCGGTGGCACAGAATGTCTTTATTGTGAGCAACTATAGTGGAATGGACCCTGAGGTTCCGAGTGGATTTGACAGTTCATTTTATCCACGCTCGCGGACGTTTTCGTTAAGCCTCAATTTGGATTTTTAAGCGGTACCTGAAAAATAGATAACTAATTGAAACAAATGAAAAGGATGAAAAAGATAAGAACATATTGTTTTGGATTGCTGAGCATGATATTGCTGCTGCAGTCCTGCACAAAAGACTTGAACCAATATCCTACGGTGGAGACGACTTCGGAGTCGGTATATACCTCGGTGGATGGCTACCGGTCTGTGCTTGCCAAATTATACGGCTCGTTTGCCGTTGCCGGCAATGGCCGTGGGGATGCGGATCCGGATATGGCGAGTAGCACCGCCTCTTGGGGTTACCTTCGGGTGTACTTTAACCTACAGGAGGTACCCACGGATGAGGTGATCTATACCTGGGCTGGTGGAGACAACATGACCGATATTCAGTATATGACCTGGGGCGCTTCGGATACATGGGTCAATGCGATGTATTACCGGATTTACTATACGGTAGCGATCTGCAACGAGTTTTTAAGGAATGCAACAGCGGAAAAATTAGCAGCCTTCAGTTCGACCGAACAGGCTCAAATCACCGCATTTGCTGCCGAAGCGCGTTTTCTGCGCGCATTGGCTTATAGTCATGCCATGGATCTGTATGGAAATGTTCCTTTTGTAACAGAAAAGGATCCCGTAGCTGCATTTTTTCCGCCGAGGATGACAAGGGGCGAGCTCTTCGCATTTATTGAAAAAGAATTGACCGAAGTAGCGACGCTGCTGCCTGAAGCGCGCCAGAATGAATATGGACGTGTGAGCCGTGCTGCGGCATGGTCTTTATTGGCTAAGAACTATTTAAATGCGCAAGTCTACACGGGCACTGCGCGCTATGCGGACTGCTTAAATTATGCCAAGAAAGTAATCGACGGCGGATACACCCTGCATTCCAATTACAAACAGCTGTTCAATGCAGACAATGATAAACGTACAAATGAGATCATTTTTCCGATTCAGGCTGATGTGGCGCATACGACGACCTGGGGTGCCACCACGTATCTGGTCAATGGCCCGATTGTAGGCAGCATGAAAGCATCAGATTATGGTGTGCTGTCGGGTTGGAACAGTTTCCGCACCTTACGTGAATTTGTCGCCTTATTTCAGACGCAAGATAAAAGGGGGGATTTTTGGAAAAATGGACAGTCACTGGATGTGGAAGACCCGGGGGCGTCAAGCCAGGGCTATGGCATGGTCAAGTTTACAAATTTGAACGATGATGGCAGTTATAAGACGGATGAAGGATTGGTGAGCACTGATTTTCCAATGATCCGCCTGGCTGATGTCTATCTGATGTATGCCGAGGCGGTATTGCGTGGCGGTGGTGGCAGTGTACAGGAAGCCATTACGCTGGTCAACCGTCTTCGTGAACGGGCCTACGGAAATGGGACTGGATCTATTGATCAGGCGCAGCTGACACTGGATTTTATCCTGGCGGAACGGGGCCGGGAATTGTTCTGGGAGTGCACGCGCCGTACCGACCTGATTCGGTTTGGACGATTTACCGGCAACGCGTACCTCTGGCAATGGAAAGGTGGTGAAATAAATGGCCGTAGTGTGGATGCTAAATTTAACCTGTATCCAATTCCGACGACTGATATGAGCGCAAACCCCAATCTGGTACAAAATCCGGGCTATTAATGGTTGAAGTTGGTTAACGACAAAGGAATAGGCTAAAATGGTATTCCATATGGCCTTTTAACGATAAATATTGACACATGAAACAATTGACACTCTATATCTTGGCATTGCTCCTTGTGGCCTGTAAAAAGGAAGGCGGAATGCCTGCCGTCACTGGCATTAGGCCAGCTGTGTTGCACAGCAGCACGCAGGAGCTTACCTTAAAGGCCACGGACCGAAAAGCCGTCGCGCTGCAGCTTGTATGGGATGAGGCGGTCTTGCAGAGTGCTGCAGCAATGGCGCAGTCGGCACTGAAAAATAAGATTGAGATAGCTGCTGATGCTTCTTTTTCAACCCTCGCGAAAAGCATTGAACAAGAAGCTAGCGCAATCAGTTATACCCATGAGCAGCTAAACAGTCTTGTATCGGGTATGGGATTTGTACCCGGTGAGAAAAAAGCGCTTTATGTCCGCATTGCCTCGCGGCTGGGAGCCAATACCGATTGGCTTTACAGCAACGTGGTCTCCATTGCGGTTACGGCCTATGCTCCCATCCAAGAGGCTGCTTATCTCTATCTGGCGAATAAGGAGCTGAACCAATTTTCCTGGAAACTGTGTTCGCGCAAAGAAGATGGGTTTTACGATGGATTTGTACGCCTCGACCAATGGTATAATTTTTATTTCACAAATGAAGAAAGTGCAAATGCTTCGCTTATCTATGGTTCTTATCCATTGGACGGTAGTCAATACATCCTGTATAGCGGGGCAGACCGTTGGAACTGCTGGACGAGCCTGGGCGGCTACCTGTACCTAACGGCTGATGTCAATAAGATGAGCTGGAAGGAAACCTCCGTGGAGTCGCTGGCTGTGACCGGTGATTTTAATGGTTGGAGCGCCACGGCCACTCCGATGGCTTATGATCAGGCGGCAAAGGTATGGAAAGCGACAATTACAACCACGGCCGCCGAACAATGGGGCATTAAAGTATTGATCAACGGCAGCTGGACCTGGTTCTTTGGTGCAGCAGAAGGGGAGGGCAACTGTGCATTGTACACGGCTGACGGAAGTGGATTTGCCTACGATAAGGTGGGTACGCATACCCTGATCCTCGATCTGACTGATCCAAAGCAATTCAAATATCATGTAGAGTAGTCATTTTAGGCTATAACACGCTATAAAAAAAGGAATTAATGAAAGCACTAAAAATAGGGATGGCTTTAGGCTTGATGGGTTTGTATTTTGGCCTGTCAAGTTGCAGCGACAAGGATAATCTTGTGCCAGCCGAAAATAAAACGCATTTGGCCAAAGGAGCAGATATCAGCTGGATAACGGAAATGGAGGCTGCCGGTGTGCAGTTTTTTAACGCCGGAGGTGTAGCGGTGGACGGGCTCAAGTTACTGCATGGACTGGGAATGGATGCGGTACGCCTGCGGGTATGGGTAGATCCCGAACGGGGCTGGTGTAATCAAAATGATGTATTGGTCAAAGCACGTCGGGCGCATCATTTGGGGATGCGTCTCATGGTGGATTTCCATTACAGCGATACCTGGGCGGATCCGGGTCAGCAAACAAAACCTGCCGCCTGGAAAGGCTTAGCATTTGATGGCTTAAAGAAAGCTGTTAGCGACCATACCACTGCGGTATTGCAATTGCTGAAGGACAATGGTATCGAACCGGAATGGGTACAGGTGGGTAATGAAACCGGAGATGGGATGCTGTGGGAGGAAGGTAGAGCCTCAGTCAGCATGGCTAACTATGCCACTTTGAACAATGCGGGCTACGATGCGGTGAAAGCTGTTTTTCCGGCGGCTAAAGTCATCATACACCTCCATAATGGCTACGATAATGCACTGTTCCGCTGGATGTTTGATGGGCTGGAAAATAACGACGGAAAATGGGATGTGATCGGGATGTCACTGTATCCAACAAAAGATAATTGGAAAGAACGCAATACGGCCTGTGTCGGCAATATCAAAGATATGATCGCACGGTACAACACGCAGGTAATGATCTGCGAGGTGGGCATGAGCTGGGATGAGGCGGATACGGCCGAAATCTGGCTCAACGATCTTTTCAGTGCGGTGGAGGCAATTCCCGATCAAAATGTGCTGGGCATATTTTACTGGGAGCCCCTGGCGCACAATGGCTGGAATGGTTACACTTTAGGCGCCTTGGATAACAATGGACGACCGACAAAGGCATTGAATGCATTTAAATAATAGTATATTTATACGCTTAAAATAGCGAATGATTAGCTTAAACGACAGACGACAAACACCTGAATGATGAAATTACTGCATGCTACTTACTTTCTGTTCCTTTTGTTCTTCTTTATTCCGACAACATCACAAGGACAGCTGATCCGAAACTCTTTTTTACTGGAGAAAAACTGGCGTTTTTTTCAGGGTGAGGTCGATCGGGGCGAGTCCACTGCACTGAATGATGCGGCCTGGGAACCTGTTACCGTGCCGCATGACTGGGCTATTTATGGGCCTTTTGACCGTGCACATGATTTGCAGGATGTGGCCGTAACACAGAATGGGGAGAAGAAGGCTTCCGTAAAGACGGGCCGGACAGGTGGTTTGCCGTATGTCGGTGTGGGCTGGTATCGTAATCAGTTCGATATTCCTCAATTTGACGCCAACACAAAACGTGTGGTCCTGAAATTTGATGGCGCCATGAGTGAGGCTCGGGTTTATGTCAATGGAAAAGAAGCCTGCTTTTGGCCGTACGGCTATAATGCTTTTCATTGTGATGTGACGGAGCTGTTGCATGCCGATGGAATGAACAACAAGCTTGCTGTGCGCTTGGAAAATAAAGCACAGTCCTCGCGCTGGTATCCGGGAGCTGGACTCTACCGCAACGTCCATGTGATCGTTACCGAAAAGGTCCATGTGCCGGTCTGGGGCACTTATATAACGACGCCCTTTGTGTCGGATAGCCTGGCTTCGGTGAAACTCGAAACTAATCTGAAAAATGCCGATGGCAAATTGGTGCGGATGGTGACTGCCATCACCGACGCGAAGGGGCGTGTGGTGGCGCAGAAGGAAAATCAACAGAAAATAAACTATGGCAAGCCTTTCGTACAAAATTTTGAGGTGACGAACCCTGCTCTATGGAGCCCAGAACATCCCAATCTGTATCAGGCATCAACGCAAGTATATGTCGATGGCAAATTGACGGATAATTTTGAAACCCGCTTTGGAATTCGGGAAGTCCGTATCATTGCGGATAAGGGATTTATGCTAAACGGTAAAATTCGAAAATTTCAGGGGGTATGCAATCATCATGACCTTGGTCCCTTGGGGGCTGCAATCAATGTCTCGGCCTTGCGCTACCAGTTGCAGTTGCTCAAAGATATGGGCTGTGATGCCATTCGTACGGCGCACAATATGCCCGCTCCGGAGTTGGTAGCCCTCTGCGATGAATTGGGCCTGATGATGATGATTGAACCTTTCGACGAATGGGATATTGCCAAATGCAAGAATGGTTACCATCGCTTTTTTGGGGAATGGGCGGAACGCGACATGGTCAATATGATCCATCATTTTAGAAACAATCCTTCGGTGGTGATGTGGAGCATCGGAAATGAAGTGCCGACGCAGTGTAGTGCCGAAGGGTATAAGGTTGCTTCATTTTTGCAGGATATCTGCCATCGTGAAGATCCTACGCGGCCTGTTACCTGCGGGATGGACCAAGTGACCTGTGTACTGGAAAATGGTTTTGCCAGTCTGCTGGACGTCCCGGGGCTCAACTACCGTACGCACCGTTATGAAGAAGCTTATGCCAAATTGCCACAAAACCTTGTGCTGGGTTCGGAAACGGCCTCAACGGTGAGTTCCCGTGGTGTATATAAATTTCCGGTCGTGAAAAAGGGAGACATGCTATATCCCGACCATCAGTCTTCTTCCTATGATATGGAACATTGTTCCTGGTCAAACTTGCCGGATGAGGACTTTGCATTGGCCGAAGACCATCATTGGACCATGGGGCAATTTGTCTGGACTGGTTTTGATTACCTCGGCGAACCATCGCCTTACGATACGGATGCCTGGCCCAACCACAGTTCAATGTTTGGCATTATTGATTTGGCGAGCATACCCAAGGACCGTTACTACCTCTACCGAAGCCTTTGGAATAAAAATGAACATACCTTGCACATACTGCCCCATTGGACATGGCCTGATCGTGTAGGGCAACAAACTCCGGTATTCGTTTATACGGATTATCCAAGTGCCGAACTATTTATCAACGGTAAGAGCCAGGGGATACAACGAAAAAGCAAAGCATCACGCGAAGAACGTTACCGCCTGATGTGGATGAATGCGGTTTACGAACCTGGAGAAATCAAGGTGGTGGCCTACGATGAAAATGGAAAAGCCGCAGATGAGAAAATCGTAAGGACAGCTGGAAAACCGTACCAGATAAAAATGGAGACGGTGCACGGCACTCTTGCTGCGGATGGACGCGCATTGGCTTATATTCGCGTTAAGGCAGTGGACAAAGATGGGAATTTGTGCCCACATGCAGACGGTCTGGTACAGTTTGAGGTAAAAGGAGCCGGTACATTCAAGGCTTTGGCCAATGGCGATCCGACCAACCTTGAGGCTTTTCATAAGCCACAGATGCACTTGTTTAACGGACAGCTTACACTGATCGTACAGGCTGCCGAAGAGGCGGGTAAGATCCAGGTACAGGCGCAAAGCAAAGGCCTAAAAAAAGATGCATTGCTTGTTAATGCCGTTGCCGCGCCTTAAGGACTGGATTTTAGCCTTGGTTAGGGTTAATGGGGTAAAGGCGGGTAGGCTGCCAACGACAATTGGCGCTGGTCCCGTACTCGTGTGTATCAAGAGAATTAGATGCAGAAACTTGATAAATTGTAAATTTGGAGTTTTACCTGTGATTAACTACCTTTAGAGACCTAATAAAAGCATCGATTTGAAAAGCATTGGTCTCGTGGATACTTCAATAATTAATCGCCTCAAGGATGGAGATGAATTAGCCATGAAGGAATTGATCACGAAATATAAAAGCACTTTAGCGCAGTCGATGATGCGTATACTGAAGTCGCAGGAAGAGGTAGAGGATCTGCTGCAGGAGCTCTTTATCCGTATTTGGACACGTAGGCAGGATATCAATACTGATCTGTCTTTTCATGCTTTTATATATCGGATCGCGGGTAATTTGGTATACGATCGATTGCGTAAGTTAGCGCATGAAAAACGCCTAGTTGCAGACTATTTTACGCACTTAACTGAAGTTTATTCCCATATCGAGGAAGGGGTTTTTAATCAGGAAACGAAAGATATTTTAAATCAGGCAATTGAACAGTTGCCAGAGCAGCGCCGACGTGTTTTTATACTTTGTAAGATTGAAGGCCGAAGTTATGAAGAAGTAAGCCGCTTATTGTCAATCTCGGTGGCAACAGTAAATACCCATATCACAAACGCGAATATGACGCTTAGAAATTATTTTCAGCAGCGACCTGATTTGTCTTTCCTTATTGTGCTGGCACTGCTTTCTGCGAAATTGTTGAACACTTAACAATTTCTTAAACCTAATTTTATATTTTCTTTATTTTTTTTTGAATTCACTTCATTGGTTTTTCATTTCCAAACGTATATGTAAGAAAAGAACGTATGCAAAACCCTAGATTTGAAGAGCTGTTCAATAAATATCTGAACGATGCGCTAACCAAGGATGAAATGTTAGAATTTCAACTTTTGTTGGCGTCAGATGATCAGGAACGAGCTCTACGTTCGTTGATCGACAATGAAATATCGGCTAATGTGGAAGAGTATCCACATGTTGAACTGAATTGGTTTGCAGAATTGGAAACTAATGTATTGGCAAATATAAGAAGCACTCGATCTAAAACCCGCTATTTAAACTGGAATTGGAAGAAAACGGTAGCTGCAGCGGCACTCTTAGTCGTCAGTATCGGAGCGTCTTTGTGGATGCTGTCACGTTTGGATAACGATGAGCGAAATACGATAAAACCGGGTACGAGTATTGCCTCATTACGGCTCGCCGACGGAAGAGAAATTGCGCTCAGTAATAAACACGAAAGTATCGTTCTTGGCGATGAGCTCATGTACGCGGATGGGGCTTCCGTCGAAGGTTTGGAAAGCCATGAATCGATACATCAGGACATGGTAATCACGGTACCGAAAGGTGGGACCTACCACATCATATTAGCAGACGGGTCTAAGATCTGGTTAAATTCGGACTCCAGATTGACGTATAAAATCAGAAGTAAAGAACAACCTAGAGAATTGGACCTGGAGGGAGAAGCTTTTTTTGAGGTGGCTACAAGATATATTATTCAGAACAACAAGCGGATCAAAGTGCCTTTTCTCGTTAAGACGCCCACTCAGACAGTGCAAGTATTGGGTACAGCATTTAACATTTCGGCCTATTCGGGCGAGGCTACTCGGACTACTTTGGTCGAAGGTAAAGTGGCTATTAATATAAAAGGAAATAAAAAGCTACATCAACTGCAACCCAATCAGCAGGCGATTGTCCAGAATAACAGCATTACTTTTATTCCGGTTGATCCAGTAAATTATGTCTCGTGGAAAGATGGCACATTTACCTTTTCTGATGAAGACCTAAATCATATTTTGAATCAAATAGGCCGCTGGTATAATGTACAGGTGAAATATGAGGACGAAAGTTTGCGAAAACTGAAGTTTGAAGGGGTATTACCCCGTAACCAGAATTTAACTTTTGTATTGGACGCCTTAGCGAGTACCGGTGAAGTCCAATTTACTGTTCATTCGAATACCGTATACGTGAAAAGAAAATAGATTTTATAAACCAGCTAAAATACCCGATAGCCTATGAAGTAAGAAAAGCGACAAAAAGATAACGTATGGACAGTAAAAATAATCAGGAGCGTTGGAGCGCTCCCGATCATTAAGTTAGCCGTTATCAAACCATCTTGAAAACTCATTTAATACCTAACTAACCAAACAAATGTATAAAATAATTAAAAAAGATGTGCATCGGCTTTTTAGTCGAACGAAACCCTACATTATGAAAATTTCACTGACAACCATCAGCTGCTTTTTGGTCTGTCTACAGATAAGTGCTACGGCTCTTGCACAAAAGGTGACACTGAAAAATAAGAGTATCACACTCAAAGAGGCTTTCCGCGAAGTCAATAAGCAAACTGGTTACCATTATCTGTGGTCTGCAAAGCGGGTCAATAGCAATACCCGAATTGCCATTGATATAAAAAACATGGAGTTGGATCAAGCCATCCAACAGATTATTCATGGTTTACAGCTAAGCTACAAGATACAGGGCAAGCTCATCACCATCAGAGAAAGAGAAAACACCCCAACAGTAGCTAATCTTGAGCAAATAGGCGATAATAGACAACAAGAGACGATAACAGTTAGGGGGCGGATAGTCGATTCGCTGGCCAGGCCCCTAATTGGCGTGACCATCAGGGTTATTTCGGCTAATAAACGTGTTGTAAAGGAGTCTAAATCAGATAGCCATGGGGAAATCACTATTGAAAGTGTCCCAAAACAAAGTTTTTTGGAAATATCATTGCTTGGCTATCGGCGCCTTCATCTGGCTGCGACTGAAAATATAGGAACCATCAGGATGGATGTTCTTGCTGAAAGCCTTGAAGAGCTTGTTGTGGTGGGATACATAACAAAACGGGCTTCTGAAGTGACCGGCGCAGTGCAATCTGTCAAGGGTGAAGAACTTCGTAACAGCGTCAGTACCCCCAATGTGCTATCGATGCTTAAAGGGAAAACGACAGGTTTATATATTACCGAGAGTACCGGAGAGTCGGGGGCAAAAGGGCAGGTGGTTGCAAGGGGACAATCGTCAATGACCACTCCTACAAACAATTACCTCGGTCCGCTCATTGTTGTCGATGGTGTGATCACCAATTATCAGTCCTTACAGGATGCCGTCAATCCGGCTGATATTGAAGACATCAGCGTACTGAAAGATGCTGCATCTACAGCCATTTATGGATCCCGGGCTGCCCAAGGGGTCATTGTCGTGACTACGAAACGTGGACAGGCTGGTAAAAGCACAGTGGAAGCGCGGGTACAGGCTGGGGTAATACAGCCAGTAAGGGACATCCGGTTTATGAACACGACCGAACTTATTGATTTTATGGATACGCAGATGAAACGCTATTGGGAGCAAACTCCTTCCATACGCACGACATTTCCGAACGTCGCTGATTTTATTCGCGAACGCCGCGTCTATACGGATGAAGATCGTACCCGTAATTTCAATTGGGAAGATAAAATTTACAGCAATGGAAATTTTACGAATTCGGAGGTGGGGGTACGTCATGGTACCGATAAAACTAAATTTTATATGGGAGTCGGTTGGTTTAAGGAAAATGGAGCATTATATGATAATGGGTTTGATCGAAAAAATATAAGATTTAATATTGACCATGCTATTTCAAGTAAGCTACATACACGTATCAATGTAAGTTCTATTATCGATCGGACCACCAAACGCAACGGGCTGCCAGAATTATATATGATTCAGCCATTTATGTATCCGTATGATCATGCAGGCAATCTGTTGGACAGTCTGCCTGTACGACAGTCGAGTAATTATGGGCCTGCTTACACAACATGGACGCAAAATTTCCTTGCGGAAACGGCTTATGATAATACGAGGCTGACAAAGGTACAAAATCATTTAGCCAGCATAAGTCTGCGGTATAATATACTTCCTTTTTTAAGCGTTCAGACTTCCAACTCGCTTAATTTCGTGGGCACCAATGTTAATTCTTACTTAGACCCACGTTCATTTTCCGGAAAGTATGGTGGATACCCCTATTTATTCTCTTCGGCAAGTGCAGTTTTACCCAATGGAACGCTAGAGATTGATGATACTAAATTCGTTGATTACCTCATGTCCAATACATTGAATTTCAACAAGACAGTCGCCGGTAATCATGTTATCAGTGCATTGGTAGGGCAAGAATGGGGTAAAAGAACTACAGAAATCATGGATATAGATATGTACAATCTATTGCCCAATGAAAGGAATATGGGGGCAGCCCAAAATTTCGGCGGTGCGATTAATGTGGCATATGGATTTCCCTATAGACCGACGGGTAATTATCAGGAACGCGCCACCTTTTCAGTGTTCGGACAGGCTGACTACAGCTATGCAGGCCGCTATATGGCTTCGTTTTCCGTTCGTACGGATGCGACGACCAATTTTGGACGCGACAAACGATATGGTACTTTTTACTCCTTTAGTGGCGGATGGAATATATCCAAAGAAAACTTTTTTAAAAATATTGAGGCTATTGATAATTTGCGTCTTCGCGCTTCTTATGGTACATCTGGTAGAGACTTGGGGGACGGATACCTAAATACCACATTTTATTCGGAGACAGGTCGATATGAGCAGGTCGATAATATCGGTGCAGTGATCACGCAATTAGCAAACCCGATCATTTCTTGGGAGACACTTCACAACAGCAATATTGGTCTCGATATCGCTGTTTTAAAGAATAGGATCAATTTGTCTGCGGATATCTACCACAAGCGTAGTGATGGCCTTTTACAGCAAGTCAGTTTGCCTTCTGCGCAGGGTGCATTAGCCCAATATCAGAATGTTGGACAGATCGTTAACCGAGGTATCGAAGTCTCGTTGAGCACGCATAATGTAAAGTCTGCTCATTTCAACTGGCGTACCAGTTTTAATTTTAGTTATAATAAAAATAAACTTACCAAACTGTATCAGGACTCGCTTTTGGATTCTTACTCCAGATCATATTACCGAAAAATTGGTGAAGATATCAATGTGATCAAAGCGATTCAATTTGCAGGCATCAACCCCGAGAATGGTAATATGCAGCACTATAATTTTGATGAAAAGGGTAATCAAATAATTGTGGAAGGTATTGGGCAAGTGAGCAACTTGGCGAACTGGCAACGGGTGGGGCAGGCCACACCACGCTTTTTCGGTGGATTTACCAACAGCTTCCAATACAAAAATTATAGCTTAAATGTAGAGTGGTGGTTTCAGGTGGGCAACTATACCCAGATGTCCTTAGTGAATAATTTCCAGTCCCCAACTGCGCCTAGGCTTGGCCGCAATAATGTTGTTTTTGCCGATAATCAACATATCTGGCAAGGGCCCGGGGATACGCAAGCGAATTATCCTGATGTATTCAGCACCGATCCGAATGCATGGACTGCACTCACCTATCGTTCATCCAAAATGTGGGGAAATGCAAGCCATGCCCGTCTGCGTAATGTCAGGTTTACCTATAGCTTGCCTATCGGCGTGTTAAAAGCGTTGAAGCTAGCCCGCGCGGATGTTTTTGTTAGTGGTGATAATTTATATGTGATCAAGCATAAGGATTTTGTGGGTGTAGATCCGGAAGGAGCAGTCTTAGGTGGGGTGAACACAAGCTATGGTGGGGCGGGTACCGGTTTTGCCAATCCAAGAAGATTTTTACTCGGGATGCAGCTGACATTTTAATTTGTAAATGATGAAAAATATTCAATATAAAAATAGACAATTATATGCATTACGATATGTTGTTCTAATCGCATTGACTTTGTTAGGCCTTACATCCTGCAACAAACAACTTGATGAGCTCAGACCGCACAACGTCATTTTTGAAGAAAGACAATTTGATACGCCGTCTGGCTATTCAAAAGCAGTGTTGGGTATCTATAATCTAATTACTGTTGGGTCAGAAAGCGCTACAGGGGGTGGCTTTACCGATTTGCAGATTTTTCTTTCAGAAGCAAGGGGGAATACCATACGTGCCCTTGATGCGCAAGTAAACCGGAATACTGACCTATTTGACTATATTAATTCTTCAAATAGAGATCTCTCCTATACGTATGCCTTTTGGCGCAATAGCTACAACGTTTTGTTGCACATTAATAAAGTGCTTGCCAACGTGAAAAGCGACGAAACTAATCCAGTAATTCTGCAGGCAAAGGCGGAAGCATTATTTCTTCGTGGTTATATTTACTTTAATCTGGTCCGTTTGTATGGAATGCCATTCTACCAAGGTAATGGAAATTCGCTCGGTGTGATGTTGGTGGTCAATGATGAATTTGCGCCGAGTCTCGCACCCAAACGAGCAACTGTCGCTGAAATATATGAGCAGGTCGTATCCGATCTGAAAACTTCGATCCCATTGTTTAAACAGCAGAAATCCAATAGTTATGCCAGCGGTTTGGCGGCGGAAGCACTATTATCGCGGGTGGAACTCTATAGGGGCGGCACTTTTTCGTCTCCAAATAGTGAAGCGAATCAAAAAGCCTTCGAATACGCTGATAGGGTCATTCGTCAGGGGGGCTACGAACTTATACAAGGGGATGCCTTTAAAAAATATTACGATACGGACAACCTGAACAACAAAGAAGACATATTTGCTATTAACGGTGAATTTATGAATGGTTTGATTGCCAACCTCTTTAAGATGCCTTCACAAATAAATTATACAGGTGGGCTCTATCGACCTTCACCTTATCTTCTTTCTCTATTTGATGAAAAGGACCTTAGAAAAGCATTCTATGTCGAAAATATAACACCGGGCTTTCCAGAGGATCACTTGGCTTGTAATAAATACAATATTGGCTATGCTTCTTTATACAGTCGTTCTCCCTACCGTTATCTAAGATTAGCAGAGATGTATCTGAATAGAGCCGAAGCATTGGTCAAATTGGGGAAAAATGCTGCGGCTCTTGCTGACGTAAACATCATCAGGAAACGTGCGGGATTGACTGAGCTTGAGAACTTAGCAGGTGAGGCGCTATTCAAAGAGATTTTAAAACAGCGTAAAATTGAACTTGCCTTTGAAGGCCATGCGAGTTACGATGAATTTAGAAATGGCCTTTCGATGGTACGCAATTATGCATCGGGCAAATCTTCGCCTATGACGGTACAACCTACCGAAGGAAAAATACTGATGAAGATCCCGGATGAAGAAATTGCGAGCAATCCAAATCTCGTGCAAAACCCATAACTATAGTTGACATCAACAGAATAGCAGATATGCCTGATTTAAAAAGCATCGGCAGGAATAAACAAAAAGTAAAAATTAAAGAGATAAAACATGAATACTAGTAATAAATTTATAGTCCTTATGGCCCTAATGGCGGCTACTTTAACCGCGTCAGCCCAAAAGAAATTTGTGATTAATGGACAGGCTCCAGAGCTGAATGGAAAGTATGTCCATCTGTCTTATGGTACCGGTAACGATAATCAAATAAAAGACAGTGTTGTGGTTGCTAATGGGAAGTTCAAGTTTACTGGAGTCGTTGCCGGGCCAACATTTGGCTACATCAGCCTGGGCGGGCGGGCACTTTCGTTTGACGATGTTTTTTCAGTTGTTCTCGAACCTACAACAATGAAAATGACGCTCGATCGGGACAGTATAAATAAAAGTAGACTTACCGGATCGAAAGAGAACGATAAATTAAAAAGCCTCGATGAGCAAAAGGCACCGATCAATAAAGCCATGGAACCGCTGCGTGCCGAGTATCAGAAGCGTAATGAAGAATATGCCAAAGCAAGCAAAGCGCTAAAAGAAATGGAACAGAAGGTAGAGGCTATGAAAATTGATAACTATGCTTTCCGGGACAAGTTTGAACCTTTCCAAAAGCAGCAGGAAGCGATAGACCGCGACTTTATAGCGAAAAATCCACAGTCTATTGTATCTGCCTATCTGATGCGTTTTAAGATATCGGGGATGACATTGACGGAAGCTGAAAAAGTATACAATACTTTCACTTCCGACGTGAAAAAAAGCAGTTATGGAAAAGAGCTCCTCAATGAAATTAATAAAATGCGTAGCGGGTCTCCGGGAAACCCTGCTTATGTCTTTTCAAAATCTGATATAGATGGTAACCCCCTTAGTTTGGCAGATTACAGGGGCAAATATGTGCTGCTCGATTTCTGGGCGAGTTGGTGCGTGCCCTGTAGACAGGGAAATCCACATTTAATCAGTGTCTATAATAAATATAAAGATGCCGGTTTTGAGATCATCGGTATTTCTGATGACGACCGTAACGAAGCTGCCTGGAAGAAAGCGGTGGAGCAAGATCAGATCCAGATCTGGAAACATGTACTTCGTGGACTTAAAATGGAAAACAACGTCATCGACCGCTCGCAGGACATATCCGAACATTATGGCATTCATACGCTTCCCACCAAAATATTAATTGACCCCCAAGGTATTATTATTGGTCGCTATGGTTCGGGAGGCGGATCTGATGCTGATCTTGATGCAAAATTGAATGCAATTTTTAGTAAATAATTTACAGATGAATGCAATAAAAATTATAGTACAAATTAGCTTGCTATTGATAGCTGGACCACTTTTCGCGCAGTCCAAATCATTTACGCTGATTGGAAAAGTAGCTGGAAAAGCGGATGGCTATATCTACCTCTCGATGGCAGATAGCGAAAATGGACGGATGGATAGTATACAGTTAAATCAAGGGAAATTTATCTTCAGGGGACAGCTTGAGTACCCCACGAAAGCCGAAATTTTGATGGAAAAAAAGAGTGAACATTTAGCAGATAAGCGTTTACCTGTTATTCTTGAACCTGGAGAGATGACGTTGTCCATCGATTATAACCAATTTGAGCTAGGCGAGCTTAAAGGTTCTGTTTCTAATGCGGAGCAAGATATGCTCAATAAAAAACAAGCCAGCATCCGGATCAATATGCAACCCGCCCAACAACACTATAATCGTGTGGTAGAGAAATACCTGGCTATTAGAGAACAGAAAGATACGGTTGCATCAAAAATTATACGGGCTGAAATGGATGCTGTTCAGAAAGAGATGGAGCCCTTTCATGCACAAATTCGTGCGACCGAGGATCAAGTATTGGAACATTATCCTAACGGATTTACTGCCGCAAATCGACTGATGTATGCGGTAGGCCAGTTGCCGCTGGAGGAGTCTGTGAAAAGATATGAAGCCCTCAGTACTGGAGCCAAACGCAGTATCGCAGGTCGTTATGTCCAATCTAAAATACAGGCCATTCGCCGTGGGTCTGTGGGGGTAAATGCACCCGATTTCGCGAGTACAGACGTTAATGGTGCTCCATTAAGCTTATCGGCTCATAAAGGGAAATATGTATTGCTTGACTTTTGGGCAAGCTGGTGTGTGCCCTGTCGTAAAGGAAATCCACATTTACTGGCCCTTTATGCTAAATACAAGGAAAAGGGCCTTGAGATCATTGGCGTAGCATCTGATGATGGGAATGAAAAGGCATGGCGAAAAGCTGTCGAAGACGATAAGATTTCTGTGTGGAAGCACGTGTTGTCAGGACAAAATATCGAGAAATTAAGAAAGGGAGAGCGGGATGATAACTACATCGGTGGTCAATATGGCATAACAACATTACCAACAAAAATATTGATCGATCCCCAAGGTCAGATCATTGGACGTTATGGTAGTGGTGCCGGGACAGATGCAGACCTCGATAAAAAGCTTACAGAGATATTTTAATCGACATAACAGGATTATAATCACTTATAAAAAAGTATAAAATGATAAACAAAATTAAATTAACAGTAGGATTACTATTGGTGACCTGCGCTGCATTGGCTCAGAAAGCACAGCTCAACGGAAATATTAAGGGATTAAAAGATGGGCAGATCGTCTTTTATAGATCAGTAAATGGAGCACCCAAAATGGATACCATTCAGACTAAAGGCGGCCAATTTACCTGGTCAGCAGAGATCCATGAACCGCAGAAAATTTCCATCATGTTTCCAGAACGGTATGTTGAATTTTTTGCTGAAGCAAAAAATATGACGTTAACTGGAACTGCAGAAGAATTAGGCAAACTGCAAGTAAAAGGATCTTCTCTACAAGACGAAGCGGATGCCTATCAAAAATCTTTACAAGATATAACTGATCAGGAAAATCCACTCTATCAACAGTATGGAAAAGCGACCGCGGAAGAAAAAAAGCAAATTGAAGCGAAGATTAGTAAATTTAGAGATATAAAAAGGGAACGCGCCGCAGAATACATCAAGAAGTATCCGTCCAGTTTTTATAGCCTTAGTTTAGTTGCTGACCGTGCTATGATGGGTAAGTATGAAGACATTCAACCCCTGTATGCCGTCTTAACAGCACCGATGAAAAATACCATGCAGGGAAAAGCGCTGGCCAATAGATTAGACATATTAAAACGTAGTGCTATCGGTACTGCAATGTTAAATTTTTCGCAGGCAGACCTCGACAAAAAGTTAGTGTCATTTTCATCCTTTAAAGGAAAATATGTACTCGTTGATTTTTGGGCAAGCTGGTGTGGGCCATGCCGGCAAGAGAATCCCAACGTCTTGAAAGAATACAATAAATATAAAGATAAGAACTTTACAGTTTTGGGTATTTCACTGGATGATAATGAAGACAAGTGGAAAAAGGCCATTAAGGACGATGCAATGCCATGGACTCAGGTTTCTGATCTAAAAGGTTTTAATAATGAAGTCTCTTCTTACTATGGTATTATGGGAATCCCGAGTACCTTGCTTGTTGATCCCAACGGCGTGATTATTGCCAAAGACCTACGTGGAGAGACATTGAGTGAAAAACTGAAAGAACTTTTTGATAAGTAAAAAGGACAAGATATTGCGGACTAGATCCGATTGATTGAATTTTTGACAAATAAAAGGACGACCGGCATAAGGCCGTCCTTTTATCCTATGCCCATTCGATAGACTGGAAATAAATCTATTTGACTTCCATTATAGACTTGGCAGTGATATGCATGACACCGGCCTGGTCTTTCCAGAATTCTCCTTTGGCTTGGATCCTATCACCAATATTGTAACGTTTGAATGTTCCACCTGATTTCTGAAGATTGACAACACTTATGGTTACAATCGATATTGTACCCTTTTCGTCCTTAACGCTTGCCATATAGCCATCTTTTCCGTTTTCGATGGCTGTAATGGTGCCTGTAATTTCTTGTTGTGAAACTTGTTGTTCCATATTAACTGTTTTCTTTTGGCTGGAGCATGAACTCGCGCTTGCCAAAATAAATGCTCCAATTATTCCTCCAATAAATATCCTATTGCTCATTTTTTGTTTTGTTAGTGTGTTAAAACTACAAAATATTGTGGTGTGATCCAGCTGCTAAACAATTTTTATACAGCTGCATCTGCTTTACCGAATCAAAAGCCGATGTTGCCACATTTTTATTGCTATTTTTGAGAAGAGAAATTTATAACATGCTTTAAAGCTTATATGATCAAAGAATTTTCATTCAAACAATTTGGCAATTTAGAATTTAGCAAATCCGCGCTACAAGATCATGCGTTGACCGCAATCGAGGGGCATATCAAGATCCTTTTTATTCCTAAAAATGCAATTATCCAAGTCGATTTTCAGGAAATAGCAATGGAAACCGACGCTTTGTTGTTTATTAACCCCAATGTAGTCTTAAAGCCCTGTGAGACCGTTGGTGGCCAGCTGATGCATTTTAATAAAGATTTTTACTGTATCGAAATTCATGATCAGGAAGTAGCCTGTGATGGTATTTTATACAATAATGTCTTTGAAATTCCTTTTATTAATTTGAACCAAGCGCAGTCCGATGACATACAGCGGATTATTCGGGAAATTCAAGTGGAAATGAGCAATGAAGATTCCAGTACGGAAGAAATGTTAAGGATACTCCTAAAAATGATTATCCTCAAATCGACACGTATCTGGAAAGAGCAGCATCAACTTGCCACAAAGGACCAGCAAACTGACGTACAGTTTTTAAGAAAATTCAGTAAGTTGGTCGAACAGCATTATAAAAAACGGCATACAGTCGCAGAATATGCAGATCTACTCTTTGTTACGCCCAAAAATTTAAGTAAGAAAATAGGATTGGTCAGTAAAGCAACTCCCAACGAAATTATTAAAAACCGAATTATCCTGGAAAGCAAACGCCTTTTGGCCCATACGACAATGACGGTTAAAGAAATTGCATACAGTCTTAACTATGAGGACGACGCTTATTTTATCCGCTTTTTTACTAAAAACACGGGCATCTCACCAATCACATTTAGAAAACAGTTTAAATAATAACATTTCCTTATTGAAAACGAAAAAAGCACAATCCAGGGATTGTGCTTTTTCCGTTTAAGCCATCTCCTAACAGCACATCTGAAGAGAATACGTGCTAAAAAAATCCTGCGTAAAATAAAGAAGAGAAAAAAGTGCAATTCAAAGGGAAAACCATCCATTGTAAGACGGGCAGAATTGGGCCAACTTTGTGATATCAAAATAACAACAGCATTTAAAACAATTTAATATTAGAAAACATGAAAAATTTAATTTTAGCATTCTTACTTTTCACAACATTATTATCCAGCGCTGTATTTGCGCAAACCAACAGAATTGCAGCTTCATTTGGACGTGAAGAATATATCGAGGTTGAAAAAAATGTCAGGCTACATGTAACGGATCTTGGCGAAGGGCAACCCATTGTTTTGATTCATGGCTGGCCTTTGAGTGATGCCATGTATGAATACCAATATGCCGATTTTATACAAAAAGGATACCGTGTGATCGGCATCACCTTGAGAGGCTTTGGCTTATCTGATAAGCCCGCAGGAAAATATAATTACGATGTTTTTGCCGATGATATCAAAGTTGTACTGGACAAATTAAAAATTGAAAATGCTACAATAGGTGGATTCTCGATGGGCGGAGCGACTGTCATTCACTATGTAGCGAAATACAATGCAGCCCATGTGTCCAAAATGGCACTTTTCGGAGCGGCGGCACCGATCTGGACAAAACGTGCGGACTTCAACCATGGGCTCTGGACAAAAGAGGATGTCAATGGTTTGATCAATCTCAACAATACAAACCGCCCGGAACTGTTTGCAACATTCGGTAAAATCTTCCCTGCCAATGAAAACAGTGTATCTGCTGGACATGGCGCGTGGTTAGGAACAATTCAGGCTCAGGCTTCGCCCTATGCAATGGCTGAAGGATTAAAAACTTTACGGGATAGCGATTTGCGTGATGACCTGAAAAAAATAACTGTGCCTACATTGATCCTTCATGGCAAACTCGACAAAATTTGTTCCTATGATCTTGCCGAACAGATGAAGTCTTTGCTTAAAAATTCAACCTTGGTTCCATTCGAAAAAAGTGGCCACGCACTCTTCATCGAAGAACTGGAAAAATTCAATACCGAACTGTTAAATTTCATTAAAAAATAAGCGCTAATCGCATAAGGCTGTCCAATCTGTTTGGATAGCCTTATTTTTATTTCTCCTAGATCTCTTTACAGGAATATTTTAGCAATCGAATTCTCGGAGCTTCTGCTTTACTTTTTGACCACCTTTATAAACTATCACCACATGAACAGAATTGTATTATTCCTGTTTTTTTTACTATCAATGGCATCCTGCAGCATAAGGAAAAACATCGCCATCATTGAACATCCTAATTTACCAAAACCAATAGGTCCCTATAGCCACTCGACTAGCGTCGGCAATCTGATATTTGTGTCAGGGCAAATTGGTTTGGATCCCAAAACAAACAACCTAAAGCCTGGAATCGAACAACAGACAGTTCAGATCTTTGAAAATCTAAAAGTGATTCTTGAAAATAATCATTCGGATTTAGCACATATAACCAAGACAACGATTTATATCACAGATATAACCCAATTTGAAACGGTCAATAGCGTATACGGTACTTATTTTGGCCATCGTTTCCCAGCCAGAAGTACGATCGAGGTGGTTTCATTGCCAAAAAATGCGAGCATCGAAATAGAATGTGTTGCGGTTAAGAAATGAGAATTTCCTTTGTGTAATCCCACAATGTGGAAGATTTTGAAAAGGCGTTTTGTCTTACAATGGTTTTTGATTATTGCGCTAGGTAAAAAGTGCAATCCAAAGCGAAAGCTATCCATTGTAGGGCGTCTTAATTTAGCCCAACTTTGTATTATAAATTTTTAACAACAAGCACAAATAACAAAGATCATGAAAAAAATAATTTTAGCCTTGGGTTTATTGACAACATTCGTATCGACTGGGGTATATGCGCAACAATCTGGCGTCAAACGGACAGATCTCCAAAGACATCCGCTTGAAGCCGTCGGATATGAAACCATTCAAGCGCGGATAGACTTAGCGCCTGGCACAGCTGTAGGGATGCATTCACATCCTGGGGAGGAAGTTATCTATGTCCTGGAAGGTATTTTTGAATACCAGTTGGAAGGCGAGAAGCCTGTTGTACTGAAAGCTGGCGAGGTACTCTTTATTCCCGCAGGAAAGAATCATTCTGCCAAAAATATTGGAACGGGCAAAGCATCTGAACTCGCAACTTACATTGTTAGAAAGGATAAACCACTACTTGTCTATAAAAAATAAGCAATAAAAAAAAACACAATTTATAAGATTGTGTTTTTTTTTTGCCCGAATAATTGGATGTTAGCTCCCGATCCATTTGATAGATTGTTATGAATACAAAAATTTAATGATATAAAGCAAGACAAGGAGAGATTGTTTTGGCATACCCATGATTTCTTTGAGTGTCGCCATAGCGCGATTATTCAATTTGTATAAGCTTTTCACGGAGATATTGGTCAGCACGCTGATCTCTTCATAGCTCATTTCTTCAAAATATCGAAGAAAAATAACTTCTTTCTGTTTGCCGGTTAATTGTTCAAGTGCCTGAATCAGTTTAAGTGCATTGCTTCGTTGTTCCTCGGCAGCGATGTAGCTGGACTCCACATCGTAAGTCAGCTGGAAATCATCATTTTCACCAAATGAGCTCAGCCTCCCGTCACGTAATTGCGTGTTTAATAAGCTGTTCTTAAGTGCAACCAGTAGATAATGCTTCGGATTGGATATGACTTTTAATTTATTGCGATTTTCCCAAAATTTGATAAATACTTCCTGGATAGCATCTCTGACATAATCTTCATCTTTTACACGTCGCATACCATATTCGTACAAGCTGGGCAATAGGGCACGATAGATCTGCTCGAAGGCCTTTTTATCGCCCTCAATAAAATCATTCCAACACAGATCTATGATCGTATTACTCATTTCAGCGTTTGCGTCAGTTAAAGAAATAGATTATCGCTTTTCAAAAATAGTAAAGATTTAATAACATTAACACAAGCCTGCGTTTAAATAGCACACTATCGTCAGTAGATTGTCAATTCCACTAAAAACTTGGTTTAAAAGGGCTTGTTTGGCTACGAAATTATGAATTTGACAAGATTTATAGATAGCTTTTAAAGTTTTTTTAAAAAAAATAAAATTACATGGGATAAAATCCAATCCCAATTTGTCATCTACTTAACAAAGGCTTACTAATGGAAAACTATCATACCTATAATACGCAGGATTTTTTGGACGACCTGAACTTTGTCCGTTTTGCTAAAATGCCGGATCAGGAGGAATTCGGCTATTGGCATAAATGGCGTGCGGGCAATCCGCCAAATGCAAAAGCGTATGATGAGGCGCTAGCTTACCTCCAGGCCCTGATGGGGATCACGCGCATACGGCCTGATCTGGACTTCACGGACAGCCTATTCCGCGATATTGAAAGAGGCATCGTCGATAATAGAAAGAAAAGAAGAAACCATATCATCCGCATATGGGCATCCTTGGCGGGCGCAGCGGCAGTGGCTCTTTTTGTAACAGCAGCCTGGTACTACCAATCCATGATTGTGATACAGACTGGAAGCGGTGCCTTACAGACCGTAATCTTGCCGGATAGCAGTACTGTTCAGTTGAATGCTAACTCCTCGGTGGCCTATCGCCGTGCCTGGAACTGGTTATCTAAGCGGGAAGTACATACGACAGGTGAGGCCTTATTAACAGTAAGACATCTGAATAAGGACATTACTGCTATTCGCCAGGAGGAGCGTTTCACAGCCTATACCGGTGAGCTGGCCGTAGAAGTGCTAGGTACCAAGTTTAATCTAAAAAATAGAGATAACAAAGTAACCGTATCGCTATTGGAAGGACGCATTGCCCTGCGCAATGTGAAACAGGGCGGAGCGCCGCGGATTCTTGCCCCCGGTGATATCGTTATGGCTGGAGACCAGGGCTTTCGAAATGTGCTTAGTGACAAGCGAACCGTGCAGCAAACCGTAGCCTGGACCCAAAAGACACTGACCGGGGAAAACTTATCTATAGCTGATCTCATCAATGAATTTCGCTATGTCTATGGAAAAGAGATCATCGTTAATGATACAACATTGTTAAACCGAAAAATTGATGGCCGTATCTCGTTAAATTCCCCAGAAAGCATTGTTTACACGATTGCTAATATATTACAAGCCAACATCCGCACGGAAAAAGATACCATCTACCTTGACCCTAAATGAGAAAAACAATATCAATCTAATACATTACTATAGCTAACCTAACTAAAAATGAAAATTACAGACAACAGGTGGCAGCCGATACGGAGCATCTTGATGGTTCCGGTCTGTTCGCTACTATTTACTGTCGGGCAACAGGCATTGGCCCAAGAGAAGTTGCCGCTTGCCCAAGCAATCAAACGGATCGAGCAGCAATTCAACGCTAACTTAAGTTATGAGCACAACCTTCTGAACGGCAAATTTGTGGATCCGGCATCGTTAAAAGGAAATCGCTTAGAGGAAGTACTTAAAAAAGTATTGTATCCCAATCAGCTGGTATTCTTATATGTTGATGATAGGTCTTATTCCATCGTCCGTCGTCAGGAAACAAGTAGCCGGAATCAGCAAAGTATATCCGAAAATGAGCGGACTGCGGGCACCGGGATGGAGCGTGTGTCGGGTACAGTGCGTTCTGCAAGTGGCAAAACCATACCTTTTGCAAGTATCTGGATAAAAGATACACGCAAGGGAGGGAAGGTAGATGAAAATGGCCGATTTATGTTGTATGACCTAGCGCCAACAAACGAACTTGTTTTTACAGCAGTAGGTTACAAAAGTAAGACTGTGATGGCCGGAAATCGTGAGCAAATGGTGGTTGTCATGGAAGCTGAAGAAAATATGCTCGAAGAAGTCGTCATTTCTACAGGTTACCAAAAAATCTCCAAGGAAAGAGCTACAGGATCGGCAACAGTAATTAGCGCCAAGGAATTGGAAAAAAATCCATCACCCAACTTAATCAACCGAATGGAAGGCTTGGCTCCCGGCCTTCAGGTGTCCCTCGGTTCGGGGGATCGTACCTTTACCTACAACAACAATCAAATGGGGATTTACTCCAGTACCCGTACCATCGGACAAAATGACTATAACCTCACTGTTCGTGGTGTTGGATCGATAGACACAGATACCGAAAAGTCGCCCCTAATCGTGATTGATGGCGCTATATCCAATATCGATTTGGCTATGCTCAATCCCAACGACGTGGATAACATTACGATCTTGAAAGATGCCGCCGCAGCTTCCATCTATGGAGTCCGTGCAGCCAATGGGGTCATTGTGGTGACGACAAAGAAAGGATCGAATACCGGGGTGCCAAGGATAAACTTTTCTTTTAATACCGCATTCTCCGGTAAACCTGATCTGGGCTATCTCCGTACCATGAACAGTGCCCAAATGATCGATTACCAAGAGGAGCTGGTCGCAAAAAATATCTTGAATTCAAACAATATTGCAGCGAATTTATACATGTATGCGTCGAGCTATTATCCAGGTGAAGTGGCTGCTGCTGCAATACGCCTCAAAAATGGACTGATAAGCCAGGCCGATTATGATGCGCTTGTCAATCCATTGAAGCAGATTGACAATAGGGCGCAGATCCAGCAATATTTGCTGCGCCCGATGAACAACCAGCAGTATAACCTGTCCATCAGCAACGGCACGGAAAATAATAATTATTTCTACTCGGCATCGTATGCCAACGAAAACCCATTCACAAAAGGTGAAAATGGAAAGAGGTTCACCTTTAGCTTAAACAATAACTGGAAGATATTTAAAATCGCCACCCTTTCGACCAGTGTCAGGGGAACGTTCTTCAGAAACAGCAAAAATGGAATTGATATTGCCCAGCTGTATGATGCAAATAGTTCGACTTTGCTGCCTTACCAACTTTTGGCTGACCAGAATGGAAATGGGATTTATTATGATCGAATAAACCCTGGGTTTACGCAACCTTTAGGTCCAGCTTATAAGGACTGGCGGTATAACTATTTGCAGGAGTTGCAACTGCTGGACAACCTACAGAAAGATAATAACTATTCAGCGGTCATTAACTTGGAAGTGCCTTTGTATAAAGGCTTAAAGGGGTCGGTAAGTTATGCAAATGAACGCTCTTTTGGTGAGAATAGGGCGTTTAATGACGAGAAGTCCTATAAAAATCGCCTGCTGCTGAATGAATTTACTCCAATTGGGGAGACGACAAATACCATTGGCATTAACAAGGGTGGAATCTACAATATCATTAACAGCAGCATCAACAACTATACGGTTCGTGGACAACTGAATTACGATGCAACCTTCGATCAAAAACATGAGATCACGGCCATCGCCGGTTCGGAGATCAGACAGACACAGGCTGGTCAGGGGATGAAAACGATGTACGGCTACAATCCACAGACGGGTTTTAATAGAGATGTTAGCTATGCCCAAAATAGTTACAATACGCTGATGGGTTATCTCTCGGGCTTAAGTGGAGGCCCCACACAAGCCGACAGAACAAGACGTTTTTTATCTTACTTTTCTAATGCTGCTTATACATTAAATGGAAAGTATACGGTTTCAGGAAGTGTGCGGTATGATGATTATAACAATTTTGGCTTGGACCGTAGCTTTCGGGCGACGCCCTTGTGGTCTTCGGGCCTAAAGTGGAATCTGGCAAAAGAGCATTTTATGCGAAAGTTTACCTGGTTGAACCAGCTTGGGCTCCGTGCTACATATGGTGTCAATGGCAACATTACACAAGATGTCAGACCTTTTACTTACATTTCTTTTGATAATGCTGCTTACAACCCGACAGGTCAGCCTTCGGCAAGCATTATTGCTGTGGCAAACCCGCAGTTGCGTTGGGAGAAGACTTATGTAACCAATTTAGGACTGGACTTTGGTCTATTGGATAACCGTCTTACCGGTACCATAGATTATTACCGTAAAAATGGTAAAGACCTCTTATATAGTTTCCCGATCGCAGCACCTTATGTCGGAACCATCGGTGCCGGTTCATTAAAAAGAAATACAGCATCCATGTCGGGCAAAGGGATTGACCTGGGCTTAACGGGTACTTTTTTGCGCAATACGGATTGGAACTTGGATGCCACATTGAACTTTTCGTACAATACCAATACGATCACTGACAATAGATTTGATCCAAAAGATATTTCTGCGTTTACCTACTCGTATAATCCCATTGGCATCAGTTATCTAGAAGGTTATCCCAGTGATAAAATCTTTGTCTTTCGCCATGCTGGATTAGATGAGAAGGGACTTACACAGATTTATAATAAGAATAATGAAATTATTCCAGTCACGCAGACCTTAAGCGGGGTGGAGGATCTGGCCTATGCCGGTCGCAGGGTGGCTCCATACTATGGGTCTTTTAGGACTAATTTACGCTATAAACAATGGTCGGTTTACGCTTTGATTTCTTATCAGTTTGGCAATGTTTTTATGAAACCTAGCGTCGAGTCTTATATGGCTCCGAGCCGGGGGTTGACAATCCCTAAATTTGATCTGAGCGCTGACATTGCAGATAGATGGCGGCAGGCAGGTGATGAAGCTTTTACAAATGTCCCGGCCTTAACTGCCGATATCTATAGCTCCTATAGTCTACAGCGTTATCAAAATTCGGATATCAATGTCTTAAAGGGAGATTATATCCGTCTCCGGGAAATTTCACTGAGCTATGGCCTACCAAAAAATCTGCTGAACAGACTGAAAGTTGAAAATATCCAGCTAGCTGGTTCGGTGCGGAATTTGGGTCTGATTTGGACAGCGAATAAAGAAGGCTATGATCCTGACTTTACTAATCTCGTGGGCAATACGACAAATCTGCGTCCGGTGCCTTCGTATAATTTTTCAATTAATGTAAGCTTTTAACCCGGATTGATATGAAAAACCGAACAACTGAAAATAATAGCAATCAATCTGTTATGAGAAGATTGAAGTTTAACTTTTCTTATACCACAGCTTTAGCAGCAATTTCCCTGGCAATATTTGCAAGCTGTGAAAAATATGTTGACATCAAAACGCAGGGGCAACTAACTCCGGGTACGATTGAAAATTATCGTTATCTGCTGAACAATACAAATGCATTTGAAGCTGCACCTTCTATTTCTGATATGGCGGCTGATGACCTGGAAATTATAGATGGAAGTGCACAGCAGAAGGGTCTGGTGAGTAGCGATTATTATGGCTACTATAGCCGGGCTTATCAATGGTCAGATGTGATCTATCCAATTGAAAATTTGTATCATAAAGATGATACATGGGGTGCGTTGTACAATACGATTGCCTATGCAAATACGGTGATCAACGAGGTCCCGTCGGTGACGGATGGAAGTGATCTGGAAAAGGCGGAATTGATGGCCGAAGCCAAAATTCATCGCGCCGCCGCTTATCTGATGCTGGTCAATACCTATGCCAAGCCTTTCCAACAGGCAACAGCAGGCACTGATCTGGGAGTTCCCCTGTTGCTGTCCCCGTCGACAGAGCAACCTTTGGTAAGGGTGCCTGTGCAGAGGGTCTATGATGCCATTCTAAAGGATATTCAGGAGGCGACTCCATTGTTGCCAAATGAGCAGCAATATACGACGCTGCCCAGCAAGGCCGCCGCATATGGATTGCTGGCACGTACTTATCTTTACATGAACAGCTATAGCGAGGCTGCTGCTGCGGCAGATCAGGCCTTGGCGCTAAACAGTACATTGATTGATTTGACTGCTTTGGATCAGCTGACGGCCTCCAATTACCCCAAAAGAGTATTTAACCAGGAGATTCTGCTATCAAAGGTACCTGTAAATGGCGTATCCGCTTATACCCCAACGGCCTTTCGTTTGAGCAGCGACCTGATCAAACTATTTGGAGAAGATGACCAACGCTATAATTTATTTACCGTGAATGGTGACATTATTTCGTCTTGGGATGTATACGAAGGCCGATATTACTACCTGGATTACGTCATGAACGAAGGCCGAAATGTCGGGCCCACCGTTCCTGAAATGCTATTGATTAAAGCGGAGAGCGAAGCGCGAAACAATAAACCCGCAGCGGCAATGGCCTTAGTCAACCAGCTTCGGGCCAAGCGAATCCTTTCGAAGGGAACCGTCAATCTATCGGCTAGCGACGCGAATGATGCCTTGCTTAAAGTCGTTGCAGAGCGCCGCCGGGAATTTATGTTCCGCATGCTGAGATGGTGGGATATGCGCCGCTTGAAAGATGATGCATTATTCCAAAAGACATATACGCGTACATTTGCCGGTAAAACAGTTTCCCTTGCGCCAAATAGCAATCGCTATGTGTTTCCAATAGCACAGTATGAGATTAATTTAAGTCCAGAAATTGTTCAAAATCCATAAAAAATTAAACAAACTATTCATATGAAAACAAAACAATCATTGGGAGCAATGTTGGGTACAGCATTTCTTGGTGTTGCTGCCTCTGTACAAGCACAAACGCCTAATTTTAAAGTGATTCCCGAATTGCCAAAAGAACGTGATACCATACAATTTGTATATGACGCCCGTAAGACAAACCTGAAAGATGCGCAGTCCATTTCGGGTACCCTGACGGGATACCAGGATTTTCGTTGGGTGCAGAATACCTTAAAGTTTACCAAAAAAGATTCCATTTGGACGGCGAGTTATATTGTTCCGGAGAAGATGGCGCTGGTCAATTTTGCGTTTCAGGCAGATACGCTTTATGATCGGGGGGGCGATCTAACCTATTCTTATTTGATTTCTGGAAAAGACGGGAAACAGGTCTCGGGTGGTATGATCGGATGGGGCATGTTACGCACACCGGATATTGTTCCGGGGACTCCTTTCGTAGTGGATAAATCCGCCTATAAAACCGATGAGATATTGATCATGTGGGCCAAATATGAGTTGCAAGGACATCCTGAAAATAGATTTAAAGTATTATATCCTGTCGCCAATGCCTTGAAGCATATCAATACAGCTGAATCGCTGTCAAAACTCCAAAATGAGCTGAATGCCCTGCAGTCCATGCCTAATGTGAAAGAAGAGGATTTATTGCAGGTATTTAGGGTATATAAAGAGGTGCTGAACGATACGATGAAAACAAATGAGCTGGAACAAAAGATCCGTCTACAATATCCGCAGGGACAATATGTCAAGGATCAGCAACGATTGGCAGATTTTAATCTTATTCAAAAAGCAAAAACGGATGACGAGCGATTGAAAGCCGCAATGGACTTTGTGGATAAGCACCCTTATCGTGAATCGGAAGTTGCCTTTAACGAGGCACATCGGATCAGTCATATCAGTGCTTATTGGACGATTTCTGTCTATACCAGTATGAAGAATGATTTTGAAATGTATAAAAAATATGTGTCAAAAGCTGAACCTTACATGTCTTTGGCAAATGTCATCTACAGGAGTATTTCCGTTCCTTACATTTCACAGAACTCAAAAACAGCCAAAGAAATTTTGCCCTATACCCGCGTTGTACTGGATCGCTTGAATTATTATAAGGATAATTTTCAGGGCGACGAATATAGCCAGCTGTATTATGCTAATGCCGCTTTGTTTGCCAAAATATTGGCAGATAATGCACTTTTTGATGAGGCATTTGTTTACGCTACTGCTGCTAAAAGTGAGAAAGGCTTTGAAGATGCTAGCTTAAATGACACATTCACGCGCATATTAAAAGCACAGGGTAAGAAAAAGGAATTGAAAGAAAGCCTCGAAGCTAGTTATCGGGTCAATCAGAGCTCGCCGTATATGTTGGATTTAATGAAAGAGATCTACATTGCCGAAAAAGGAAATGATAAGGGATATATTGATTATCTGTCCGGTCTTAAGGATGCCAACCTTCAGGGCGAATTAAAGAATAAGGTTCTTCAGCAATTGGTCAATAAAAATGCACCGGCATTTCAATTAAAAGATCAATTTGGAAATACAGTGACATTAGAACAGCAAAAGGGAAAGATCGTTATTCTTGATTTTTGGGCCTCCTGGTGTGCACCTTGCAAGGCCGCTTTTCCAGGAATGAAAATAGCTGTCGAACACTTTAAAAATGACCCCAATGTTGTCTTTTATTTTGTAGATACACAAGAAAAGCGCCCGGACGCAAAGGAATATGTTGCTAATTACGTAAAAGAAAATAATTATCCATTCACCGTCTTGCTCGATACAGAAAGCAGTGTGTCAAAAAGTTTTGGCGTAGGCGCAATCCCGCATAAAATAGTTGTCGATAAAAACGGCAAAATTCGATTCTCTGAAGTGGGGTATATGGGAAGCGCTTCGGAGCTATCCGATGAAATTATTGAAATGGTCAGTGTGTTAAAATCAGGAAAATAAAAGAATAAACAATTTATAAGGATGAAAATGAACAAAATTGCGATTGCGTTAACTTCGGTTTTTTTATTTGCTGTGGGGCAGCTATCCGCGCAAAATATTAAAAGCAAAGATGTTGTTTTTAAATCAAAAGCAGACAGTATTACCATAGGGGCGACTATTTCGTCGCCGGAAAAGGCCGGTAAATACCCCGCAATAATTATTGCTTCGGGGACAGGAGCGCAGGATCGTGATGGGACCATGGGCGGTACCAAGATGTTTGCGCGTATTGCCAATTATCTGACGCCAAAAGGATACATTGTCCTGCGGATGGATGACCGTGGTATAGGTAAAACCACGGGCGAATACCGCTATGCAACGACAGCGGATTTTGCACTGGATGTATTGGGCGCGGTGGAATTTTTGAAAGCCGAAAAGAATGTTGACCTCAATCATATCGGTCTGCTAGGACATAGCGAAGGGGGAGCAGTTATTTCTATAGCGGCTTCCAAAAGTAAAGATGTGACATTTTTAGTGAGTTTGGCTGGCCTGGCTTCAAATGGTCTGGAGTCGCTATTTGTGCAAAATGAAAATTTGGTCAATAACTCCCCCTTACCAGAAGTCGACAAAAAAAGGTCCAATGAAATCAATCGCCTGATGTTTGCGACTGCTTTTCAATATGCTACCTCTGATAGTCTGGAAAGTAAGTTAAATGCTGTATACAATTACTGGAAGCAAAAAGATGATAGCTATTTTAAGACACTCGGTATTGAATTTGATCACTTCCGTTTTCCGATCTGGTCTTATGTGCAATATGCGATCGGCCCCTGGTACCGTTATTTTGTAAAATATGAGCCGCAGCTTTTTTTAGGTAACGTGGAAGTACCGATCTTGGCGATCAATGGGAGTAAAGACGTTTTTGTAGATCCGGTAAATTTAGATTATTGGAAGCAATATAGCCGATCGGGGCAGCAGGGAAAGGTAACGACGCTACTATTGCCAAATGTAAACCATTTGTTGCAGCCTTGTAAGGAATGTACGCCATCAGAATATAGCAAACTTGGTGACATACCCGACAGTACATTGGATTCAATTGTAAAATGGCTGGGTCAAACGGTTAAATAATCATGCAGAAGGTTATTTTTATCATATTCTTCTTGGGTGCGCTAGGAAATAGTGTCTCGGCTCAACAGGTGGACAATATCAAATCGCTCGATAGAATTATTGAATCCATCAACAAGAAAGATGCGGATGCACTGCTTTCAATGATGGCTGATACTGCAACGATCGGTAATCTTCCCAAGCTGAATAATGCTATTGCGGTGCCGGATATACTGAAAAAATTTTCGGCGATTAATACGTTTAAAGTTATCCATCGAAATCAACAGAATAATGGCGATGAATTGATTCAAGTAGAAGTCACTTATCACGATGGAAAACCGGGGAAGCCTACTTTTTTGTTCAATAAACAGGGGCAGATCGTTAATCTGGGCATTATTAAGGGAAGATTGAAAGGTGATCCTGAAAAAGCATTGTCCGACGCCCTGACTCGTTCGCGGTTGCCTGATACATTAAGCATTCCCTTTCGATTGGTGAATGGTCTGATCTACATCGAATCGACACTGAATGGCACTAAGGGCTGCTTCCAGTTTGATAGCGGTGCGCCGGTAATTATCTTGCGGAAGAAATTTGTGGATGCGGATAAGATTAGGCCGGATGTATCTGTCGATTTCTTTGGTGTTGGCGGGCAAATGGACGGTGTCGTCTGGTCGGCGGACAATAGTTTGGCAATCGGAGCACTAGTGCTGGACAATTTTGAAGCTCCGGTTTCGAATATGGCTGACATGGCTCTCGAAGACGGTACGCCAATTTTTGGATTACTTGGAATAGGTTTGCTCAAGGATTATCAGTTCACTTTGGATTATGCCCAGCAGTTATTACTGCTGGAGCGGATAGACAATAGCGGTGAGCTACTCGCGAAGGAAATTCTGAAAGGTAAATTAATGGGGCGTTTTCCGTTGCGGATGAAGAGACATATTCCAATAGTGGATATCGCGTTTGGAACAAAAACATACCCAATGGGGATAGATTGTGGGGCAAATGCCAACGTGTTGAAGAAATCGCTTGATACAACACTGAAACCCTTTATTGATTACGAAGAGGGCGAGGTGGACATCAATGGTGTAAATGGTACCAGCAAAGGAAACCGTATCGCTTATCTGATGCGGGGAAAATTGGGCGGACTTCCCTTGCAGGATATGTACACGGTGATCACAGATCAATCTATAGGTGGAGGCATAGGCCATGATGCGCTGCCCATTGATGGGCTGTTGGGTACCCCATTTTTAAATCAGTACAAAATGACGCTAAATTTTAAGAAAAATACAATCAGTTTTTATTGATGCCATAAAAAAGCGAAAAGGGGCTCTTTTCCCTAATAGAAAGCATCTTTTTAACTTTTAAAATACCTGAAACGCAGGTAACTTTACGTGTATATTATAAGGACAGCGAAGAGGGACGTCATCCGGCAGGAGGATTGTCCCTTTTCTTTTGTCCGTTATTTTCCTTTCAGATTTATCCGATTTAAGTCATAATGATGGCATACGTCTTTTTACCAACTTGATGGATCTTCCTGTCTTTCGAGGCGAAAACATGGATTTTATATTTGTACGCATAAAAAATTAAGGAAAATATATGAATTTAAAGAGCAGTCTAAATACTGTTGTAGGTTTAGGAATACTCGTCAGTGTTTTTTCGTGTCAGAGCAAAGGAACGCCGGCAGCAAACCCTTCAGCCCCGGAAGTATCGGTACATCAGGTTCAACTTGGAAACGGAATTTCCAAAAATACATACTCGGCCTCTATTGAAGGGATCACAAATGTAGAAGTGAGGCCGCAGACATCGGGTTATTTAAGTAAGATCTTTGTCGATGAAGGTGCCTATGTACATGCGGGACAGGCGCTCTTTAAAATTGATGATCGACCTTTTGTAGAACAATACAAAACTGCCAAGGCTGCTGTACATGTCGCGGAAGCAAATTTGAAAAATCTTAAAATTGATCTCGACCGCAAGGTCGAGCTTGTGGACAATAAAATTGTATCTGACCTACAGGTCACCCAGGCCAAAGCTTCGTATGAAGCATCGCTTGCGAGCCTCGAACAGGCCCGGGCGACAATGAATGCGGCTAAAATAAACGTTGACTTTTGCCTGGTAAAAGCTCCGGTATCGGGTTATATCGGCCGTATTCCTTATCGCTTGGGAAGTCTGGTAAATGCCGCTTCGGTAGAACCGCTGACCTTGCTGACGGATATCAATCAGGTGTATGCTTATTTCAGCATGAGTGAGGCTGATTTTGTGAATTTTCAGGATAAAAAAAATAGTTCATCGGACAGAGACTCGGTAGACCTGATCTTATCGAATGGAAAAAAATATACACAAAAAGGTGTCATTGATGCGGTGACGGGACAGTTTGATAAAAATACGGGATCGATATCGATTCGGGCGCGCTTTGCCAATCCAAATAGGCAGTTGCGGGCCGGGAATACGGGCCGGATCGAGATGACTGCAGCGCTGGACGATGTCCTGCTTGTTCCGATAAAAGCAACATTGGCTGTGCAGGATAAAATTTATACTTATAAACTGGATAAAGACAATAAGGCTGAACAGGTGGAACTGCAGATCGCGGGAAAAACCACCGAAGAGTATTATGTCAAGTCCGGATTGCAGGCCGGAGACCGTGTGATCACAGGTGGTCTGGGTTTTGTGCGGCCAGGTGCTGTCGTAAAACCTAAAAAGTAAGTTATATCTATCGACGCAGCACAATTTGCTGGGTCTTATTTATCAAAATATTATGCTGAAGAAAATAATAAAACGGCCGGTACTCGCGACCGTTATATCAATACTATTGGTTATTTTGGGCGTGGTGGCGATGACCTCCTTGCCGATCACCAAATTCCCCGAAATCGCGCCGCCCACGGTGACGGTGATGGCGACATATCCCGGAGCGAGTGCAGAGGTTATCTCAAAATCAGTGGCTCCGCCGTTGGAAAATGCGATCAATGGGGTAGAAAATATGGACTACCTGACTTCAACGGCTAGTAATGACGGAAGTTTGATGGTCAGCGTTGTCTTTAAGCTCGGTACAGATCCGGATCAGGCTGCGGTAAACGTGCAGAATAGGGTCTCCCAGGCCACGAGTATGTTACCAGCTGAGGTCAATCAAATTGGTGTGACGACCATGAAGCGGCAGAATAGTATGGTGGCCATGGTGACTTTGTATGCCGATAAAAAGGGGATTGATGAGCTCTTTTTGGAGAATTATGCCAAAATCAATATTGTTCCCGAGTTAAAACGTATCACCGGTGTGGGGGACGCACAGGTATTTGGCAACAAGGATTATTCGATGCGTATATGGCTGGATCCGCAACGCATGGCTGCTTATGATATCAGCCCCGAAGAGATTACAGCAGCCATACAGGCACAAAATAAGGAGGCAGCGCCGGGCAAATTTGGCGAAAGCTCCAAGGAGGCGATCGAATACACCATTCGCTATCAGGGAAAGTATACCGAACCGGAACAGTATGAGCATATTATTCTGCGGGCCAATAACAACGGTTCGTCTTTATTGCTCAAAGATGTTGCCCGGGTGGAATTTGGCTCTTATACCAATACCGTAACCACAAGTTTTGACAACAAGCCTGCGGTCATGGTCGCTTTGTATCAGACCGCAGGATCGAATGCAAATGCGGTGGAAATTGCGATGAATGAGCGTCTGAAAGAATTATCAGCGTCGTTTCCTCCCGGATTAAAATATAAAGTTCCGTATAGTTCAAAAGAGTCCTTGGATCAATCGATAAAGCAGGTGTTGAGCACCCTCCTGGAAGCATTCATCCTGGTATTTATTGTGGTATTTATCTTCCTGCAGGATTTTCGGTCAACCTTGATACCAGCTATTGCAGTACCGGTGTCTATTGTCGGAACCTTTTTCTTTATGCAGGTATTTGGCTTTTCGATCAATTTATTGACCTTATTTGCGCTGGTGCTCGCCATTGGTATTGTGGTGGATGATGCCATTGTGGTGGTTGAGGCTGTACATGCCAAAATGGAGAAAAAGAAGCTGAATGCTCGTTCGGCAACGATGTCTGCCATGAGTGAGATCACTGGCGCCATCATTTCGATTACTTTGGTCATGTCTGCCGTCTTTATACCTGTCGCTTTTATGGATGGTCCTACCGGGGTATTCTACCAGCAGTTT
This sequence comes from Sphingobacterium sp. UBA7625, assembly GCF_002484085.1. Lineage (NCBI taxonomy): Bacteria > Pseudomonadati > Bacteroidota > Sphingobacteriia > Sphingobacteriales > Sphingobacteriaceae > Sphingobacterium > Sphingobacterium sp. UBA7625. The sequence goes on along the minus strand of NZ_DLJD01000058.1, from coordinate 235,551 downwards.
GCATTGACATTGGCCATGGCGATCTTGATATCTGCAATCAATGCATTGACATTAAGTCCGGCGCTCTGTGCAATCCTGCTAAAATCTCACGACCATCACCAGGATGTAAAGGTTTCTTTCAAACAGCGTTTCTTTGCTGGATTCAATGCCGGATTTGATAAGTTGACCAATCGGTATGCCAAGTCCATTATCTTTTTGATCAAAAAGAAATCAGTAGCCTTCGCTGGTCTGATACTCTTTATTGGTCTTTTTGTCTATGCCTTTCGGTCAACGCCAACGGGTTTTATTCCGGATGAAGACCAGAGTTTCTTGATGGTACTGGCAAATGACCCTCCGGGAGCTTCCCTGGACCGGACAAGCAAACACCTTAAGCAAGCTGAAAACTTGTTGAAGGATCATCCTGCAATCGAAAGTATCATCAATATATCAGGGCTCAATATGATGAGTTTCAGTACGTCTTCATCTGCCGGAGCGATCATGCTGCGCCTGAAGCCCTTGAAGGAGCGGGGGGAAGTACGGGATATCAATCAATTGATCGGCCAGTTTCAAGGGATATTAGCCCAACAGGATGAAACGACATTTTTAGTGGCCGGGATGCCTACTGTGCCGGGATTTGGAAATACCTCGGGGCTTGAAGTCGTTTTACAGGATCGTAATTCGGGTACTTTACAAGCTTTTAATGACGTATCGAATTCATTTGTGGGCAGTCTGATGCAGCGCCCAGAAATAGCTTTTGCGTTCACAACCTTTAATGCCTCTTTTCCGCAGTATGAGATGAAAGTGAATGAAGGGCTGGCAAAACAGCTCAGCCTCAATGTGAGCGATGTATTGGCGGCGATGCAAGCCTACTACGGCAGCATGCAGGCCTCTGATTTTAATCGTTTTGGGAAATATTATCGGGTGGTGCTACAATCCGAACCTGGATTCCGGGCTGATCCAAAGTCGATCGAGACCATCAGCATCAAGAACAAATTGGGACAGATGGTGCCCTTGAAGAGCGTGGTTGATCTAAAGCCGGTATCGGGGCCTGAAAATGTGGAACACTTTAACCTTTTCAATGCCATTAATCTCACCATCATGACAGCTCCGGGCTATAGCACAGGACAGGCCATGGCGGCAATTGAAGAGGTGGGTAAATCTTCCCTGCCGCAGGGATATACCGTCGATTGGAAGGGAATGGCACGCGAGGAGCGGGGAGCCTCGGGACAGACGGCGGCAATCTTTGGACTGTGTATCGTATTTGTGTATTTCTTGTTATCAGCGCAATACGAAAGTTATATTTTACCGTTTGCCGTACTGTTGGCAATTCCTGTGGGGTTACTGGGGGTATTCTGGGGAATATCCATCGGTGGGCTATCCAACAACATCTATGTACAGGTGGCCTTGGTCATGCTGATCGGGCTATTGGCCAAGAATGCAATTTTGATCGTGGAATTTGCCTTGCAAAGGCGCAAAGCCGGAAAACCATTGGCAGCAGCAGCTATCGAGGGTGCAAAAGCGCGTTTGCGGCCTATCCTAATGACTTCCCTTGCATTTATAGCGGGCTTGATCCCACTCTTGACGGCGATAGGGCCTTCAGCTATCGGTAACCATTCGATCGGATATGCGGCGGTCTTCGGCATGTTGGCCGGAACAGTACTCGGGGTCTTTTTTACACCGATCCTATTTGTCGTGTTCCAATATGTACAGGAACGGGTAAGCGGTAAAGCGATTGATCCAAAAGATTGGGAATATGAAGAACAGCTGTTGCAGGAACAGCATTAAAAAAGTTCATAAATTAGTAAGAATATGATAATGAGATCAAAAAATATTTTTTCGTGGGGACTAGCGTTGGGTCTATTGACCATGATCGGATGCCAAACGAATAAAGAAATTCCAAAATTGCAAAAGGAACAGCTGCCAACAGAATTTTTAAATAGGAGCGCGTCCTTAGCAACTGATACAAGTGCAAACCTTGCGGAGCTTTCTTACCGCGATTTCTTTAGCGACGAACAATTGATTGCCTTGATCGACAGTGGCTTGCAGCGTAATAATAATATGCTTGTTGCAGTCAAACAAATTGAATCTGCCCAAGAAACATTGAAGCAGATGAAGTGGGGCTATCTTCCGACGGCCGACCTGTCTATCGGCGCTGCTTCCATCAACAGACCATCCAACAATAGTATGAATGGTATGATGGCCAGCCAGTTTATGGGCAAATCGTATATGGAAGACTATTCCTCCACACTGTCAATATCCTGGGAGGCGGATATCTGGGGTAAGATCAAAAATCAGAAGGCGGGAGCATTAGCGGCGTACTTGTCACAAAAGGAAGCCGCTAATGCGGTGCGAACAGGATTGATCGCGGGCATAGCCCAAGGCTATTATAACCTGTTATTGTTCGATCAGCAAAAGATCATTAGCCAGCAGAACTTGGCCATTATAGATAGTACATTACACATCACCAAAGTGCAGCAGCGTCTTGGGCTGAGCAATTCGCTGGCGGTGCAACAAATGGAAAATAGCCGCGACAATTTGCTGAAATCTATCCGTATCATAGCAGAAAATACGGCTATTCAGGAAAATGCACTGTCTGCGCTTGTCGGAAAATTACCGGCTTTGCAAACGGGCAGGGGAAGCCTGCTGGCGCTGAAAGAACGCACCGTATTCGGTACCGGCGTGCCGGCGGCAATGTTGAGCAGAAGGCCAGATATCAAGGCAGCTGAATATGCTTTCTTACAGACGGTATCGGATGTTAAGGTCAGTCGGGCCAATATGTATCCTGCGCTACGGATCACGGCACAAGGCGGATTAAACTCGTTTACGTCAAGCAATTGGTTCAATATTCCCGGATCTTTGTTTGGGATGGTATCTGGATCATTGACACAGCCTTTGCTGCAAGGAAGAAGGCTGAAAACTGCGCTCAACCAAGCTGTCATCCGCTCCGAACAGGCCGAACTACAGTTTAAAGAAGCGGTGCTGCAGGCAGCAAGTGAAGTGTCTACCACGATGGAACAAATTGCTTCCCTTCAAGATCAACAACGCTATAATGACCAATTGGTCGAACGTAATCGACAGCTGATCCAACAGGCAAAAATTTTATTTAAGAATGATATGGCAACCTACCTGGAGGTGCTCGCAGCGCAGCAGAGCAAACTGCAGGCGGAGCTCGATCAGATGCAGGTGAAAAGCAAAATGTTATATGCAGAGGTAGCACTTTATAAAGCTCTGGGTGGGGGGCTGAACTAACAAGGCCCTCCAAAATCAGTGGATTTTAACACTATAATTATGGTTGCAACGAAAGATTTTATACTACGGGCCATCGAGGATTCGAAACCGGTATTTCTGAATCAGGGCTTTCAAAAAGCGAAAGTAGTGGATATTTTGACGTCGACAAAAATCTCCAAAGCAAAATTCTTTCGGTATTTTGGAGGTATGATAGGTATCATGGAATTGACAATCTACCATGAGCTATCGCAGTGCTATCGTTTGATTGCGCTGAAAATTCAACATACAAAAAATAGGGAAGAACTGTTGGGAAATATCATTGCGATGCGAAAAAAACTTGTTGCCGGAAATCCCATCCTGAAACAATATTTTGCAACAAAAGACTTTTTTTCCACACGTTTGGAGCCGTTGAAGAAAGCAATCAAACAAAATGAAGGTGACTTGTTGCAGGGCTTTTTGGAAAAATATTTTTTTTCTGAGCCGGACATCACGTATTTTAAGTATTGTATCACGAAAGACAGCTGAGATGGTCAAAGAAATAACAAAGCTCTCGTTTAAAGATTATCTATCGGAAAAAGCGATGGATAACAGGTTTTATCAAGGTCTGATTATGTATCGGTCCACAAAAGCCGAAATTCAGCATTATTTATGCCGTCGGCCCATCCGCATTGATCATTTGGGCATATGTTTGATACGGAAAGGAAGATTAAAATTATCACTTAATTTTGTCGATCATATACTTGAAGCTGACACCATGTATTTTTTGTCGCCCATGGTCGTTATGCAGGTGATGGAGAGTTCGGACGATATCGAGATGTACACGCTGTTTACGGAGTTTGATTTTTTTCAAAAAATAGGACTTCCTGTTTACAAAGTCTATTCCATGGAGAAATTGGGGCATGAGAATGACACGATCCTTCACCTTGATAAAAGCGATTCAAACCGCTTTTATGAATATTTGATGAATCTAGAATATCAGAATACGGCGCCGCAGGAGGCGCTATTCCGCCTGGAAATCATCAAAATGACGCTGATGCTACTTTTCTATGAGATCAGCGCCAAGGTGAGTAACAACCTAGAGCGGACACGCGCCGGATTTGAGCGCAAAAATAGGATGGTGATGGAGTTTTTGAACCTGGCATCCCTTCATTTTAAAACCAATCGGTCGGTACAGTATTATGCCGACCGGTTGTTTATCTCGAGAAAACATCTGACCCGTATTGTGAAAGATGTAACTGGCTTTGGCCCAAAGGCCATCCTCGAGGAAATTGTGATTTCTGAGGCCGTTATTTTAATGAATGTATCCAGTATGTCGGTAAAGGATGTGATGCAGGAACTTAATTTTTCGGATTTTGGTACATTTAGCAAATTTTTTAAAGGCCATCTTGGGCAATCCCCCTTGGTATACCGCAGTCACAAAAATGAATAACTTATAGGTACAGTTGGGAATCATCGGATTTAATATTAGCACTGAAGTTATTTTGTTTTTCTAAGTATCAGCGTGTTTGTAGAAGATGGAATTTCGTAACGATTGAGTTTATCTTTCTTGATCCCTTCAATTTCATAACCACTTTCCGGATTGACGTTTAGTAAAAAATTAGGCACCATAGCCGATTGACTTGTATCAAAATTTAACACCACACTTTTATCCGTTTGATTGTATGTCAGTGTTTCGATTTCTCCGGCATCAGTCGTCAGCCATAAATTTTCTTTTGCCAAGAAAATGCGGCCTTTGGAAGCTGTTTTTATGCCCACTTCGATGTTGCTTTTAGCTACTTTGAGATTTCCGCTGAATGCCAGCCAGCCAAATTCGGGATGTTCCAGGATATAAGTGCCTGAATTGACAGCATAACCATAAAACCCGGTCCCGTAATCACCCGATATACCATCGTTAGCTAATGTCGAAGGATAGGAGTGGAATGCTGCAGGACCAAAGCCATCTGTGGTGACATTGGCCAATGCGCCCATCATACCGGCGTGGCCTACACGAAGGAGGTAGAAATCATCCGGATGGTCCCGGTATTCGGTTAATACCGGGATCGCATTTAAAGCTGAACCATAATGATGAAGCTGACGTTCGATTCGGGATAATTTACCGCCATAGACAAAATCCCAGTAGCGACGGGCACTACCGTTGTATCCCCAATGCGGCACGGTAGGCATATATGCTAGAATGGCATTTAAGGTAACCCGGGTTTTGTCGTCAAAACCAAAGTAGCGAGACCATAAGTAGACTTCTTCCTGACCGGTTGAATCCCAGGGCATTTCACTCCCGAATGGATAATCAAGGCTTTTCCAGTGTTCGGCACGTTTACGCATCACAGCTTCCAATTGATTAGCTTGATCTGTGAAACCCTCACGACGCAGATCCTGGAGGACAAGCAAAAATATGCTGCCTTCCATCTGTCCGAACTGTGCATAATAAGGTGCTTTTTCGATCATCGCCATGCTGGTTTGAAAAGCACGGTCTAAATAGATATCCCAGCTTTCTTCTTGTATCAGATTGCGGTAGTTGCGAGCGAGTCGATACATGACCCAATGTGCTGCCGCAACATGGGGATAATTGTAGGAGCGGCCGATGTTATCGGCTTCTTTTTTAGGCCATGCCGACCAGGTCTTCCAGTTGATATCCGTTCGGTAGGTGCCTGCTGGCATAGTATCCGGTTCGTAGTAAAATAAGCTCTTGACCACCCCATATTTTTGACTGCCTTCCCTGTGCTGGATATGACCATACATCGTTTCATTGACAAAACGTTTTAATTTGCTGATCTCAGCAGGATTGGGTTGTAAGACCTGTTTCATGATAGCTGCCAGCCAACTTGCTGCTCCGGCTTCATCGCTCAGACCGGCATACCAGGCGCGCTGTTCTTGGGTAACGAGTTTTTTTTCTTCGTAATCGTAGGTGATAACAGATGGTGACCGGCCAAAAAGATCTTTGTCATTCTCGTACCACTGTGTGGTTGTCAGGAAATTTCCAAGATCATTGACCACATCTCTTTCGGCTTTGATGACTTTATACTGAATCGTTTGTTCGATACCATCCTGATAGGTAATGGTCAATCTCGCCCGGCCCCATTGCTGTCCCTTTATCTCATACTGATGCCATTTGTGCGGAGTGTCTTTCAGCTTGGAAACGGTTAAAGCACCTTCAGGGTAAACAGCTATATTTTTTATTGCTTTGTGGTATTTGACAAATAGTTTGACCGGACTATCCAAAGGAACAACATAGCCCGGAGCTCCGATTGCTACAGGTCTGTCGTTTTTTAAAAGCGTGCTTTCAATTTCTCTTATACTCGGTGCCAGTGCAAATCTGAGGGCAACTATTTTGGACTCATTGGGTTTTAATAGGGTTGAAGTCGCCATGTTCCATTGTTCTACTCCCTTCCACTCGGTTTCGGCAAGTGCCTTGCTGTGGATCATCCATTCATGAAAACCTTCGAACGTGATACTTTTTGGTGTCGGGTCACTATTCAGGGGATTGTATGCTTCGAATCCAGCATTGATATAGGGCAAGACTAATAGGCTCGGTCCGTTTCCATGTAAATGGTTGACTTGCATATAACCTGCATCTTTACCGATATAGGGGTCGAAAAAAACATTTTGTGCATGTGCTTGGTTCAGGTTTTTCCAATCCATATTGTTATTGAATGGAAGGGGTATTCCCAATGATCCGATTTCAATTGCCTGATCGGTAGGATTTGTTAGCTGAAATTTTAGGATCAGATCGCCCCCAGCATTCTCCCAGCTGCGCTTGACTTTTAGGGGAATGTCGCCTAATGTCGGCGTGATGTCCGCGGCAGCTAAGATCGTTTTAGAAGGGGACAATTCGATTACCTTCTTGCGGTCTTTGGCTGAAGAATAATACGACCAATGCGTTTCTCCCTGACGTTTGAGACCGACGTTGATGTCGCCGATATGAAAGAAATTGTTGCGGTCCCGTTTTGCTAACATTTCCACAGGCGTATAGTCGAAAGCAGCATCACCATTTAGTGGCTGAAAGGCTGATAAAGTCTGTGAGTTATTGAGCACCTTTATTTTTAATTTAGCTAAAGCAAAGCTTTTGGATCCCTGATCGATACCCAGAGTCGCAGGCTGGCTTTTGGTAGCTTTCCATACGGGATGCTCATCCTGTTGGCTGAATACGGGATTGGTCTGCTGGACATAAAATAAAGTAATCAGGATGTAGTAACTATTCTTTAAATTCATATTGTCAGGTTTATAAATTTATTGTTCTGTATGGATCGGAAAGTAAACCGGTACAAATTTGATTTATTGAGCGCTCTTTTAATTGCCAGATTTTAACCTAATACAGTACGTTTTTGATATTTCCACTGAACGAGTTGTTTTGTAAACATCTAAATGTTAAATTTAGTGTATAAATGACGTTTATTAAAAATCATTTTAACCTTAAACGATTCTAATTTATGAAACCAATTCAATACCAAGTACCTATTCCCAAAGATAGGACCGTTTTTATTCAGGAGGATTTGTTGGATAAGTTTTATCCTTATATGCATCGTCACGAGGAGTACCAGTTAATTTGGATCAAGGAGGGGACGGGACAGCTATTGGTCGATGATAATGTACATCATTTTGAACGCGGCGATATTTTCCTTTTAGGCTCTAACCAGGCGCATGTTTTTAAAAATGATTTTATGGACGGATTTGTTCAGTCCGTTTCTGTCTTTTTTAATTTAAAAGGAACATTGTCCGGGATCTTGAATTTGCCTGAATTAAGTATGCTGCTGGATTTTATTGATAAAAATGGACGCGGCTTTAAAGTTCCTAAAACACATCTGCCACAAGTCAGCAGGAGAATAGAGGCGCTCAAAAATTCGGATAGTCTAGGTCAGCTTGTTAGTTTTTTTTATCTGTTAAAGTCATTAAATCGACTTTCATTGAATCTTAAGCCCCTTTCGGGGGTTACTGCCGCTGATTTTGTCACAGGTGGTTCGTTTCGAATTGCGACCTTATGTAATTTTCTCGAAAATAATTACAAGGAGAATATCGGTCTCAATGAGATCGCCGAAAAGGCTAATTTGACTCCGCAGGCCTTCTGTCGTTATTTCAAGAAAAGTACGGGCAAAACGTTCATTTCTTATTTGAATGAATTGCGGGTAAGAGAGGCCTGCCGTTTACTTGGCGGAAAAGACTACGACTGCATTTCGATCGTTGCTTATAACGCCGGTTTCAATAGTGTTACCAATTTCAACCGGGTTTTTCGAAGTATCTTAGGAATCTCACCCAAAATGTATGTTGCTAATTATAGGAATTTACTTTACGGGTAGGTCTAAATGTTAATATCCAATAAGTAATTATTAAAACTCGGTTAGTATACTTCTTTTATAGTTGGTTTCTTTGATAAAAGAAAATATTTAAACTAATTAAGTAAAAACCAACTATGGCTGAATTAAATTGGAAGGGTGTTTACCCAGCAGTACTGACTCCCTTTAAAGAGAATGGTGAGATTGACTTTGACATGTTTGCTAAGAATACGGAAGCACAGATCAAAGCAGGGGTGCATGGTATTATCATCGCGGGATCATTGGGTGATGCCGCCGTACTTGATACCGATGAAAAGTTTGAACTATTGACTTTCGCACGTCAGCTAATTGCAGGTCGGATCCCGGTGATACTGAATATTGCAGAAAATACAACTAAAAATGCGGTTAATTTTGCCATTAAAGCAAAAGAACTGGGTGCGGATGGTTTAATGTTATTGCCTCCAATGCGTTATCGGGCCGACGACCGTGAAGTGGTCACTTATTTTAAAGCAGTAGCGCATGCGACGGACTTGCCCATTTTGATTTACAACAATCCAGTGGATTATTCGGTTTTTGTGTCAACGGATATGTTCGATGAACTGAAAGACTGTCCCACGATTGTTGCGGTGAAAGAGTCCACGCGCGATCTGACAAATATCACCCGGATGAAAAACAAATTTGGCGATAGATTTCACATTTTAGGTGGGGTGGATACAATCTCACTGGAATCCTTGGTCGTTGGAGCCGATGGCTGGGTTTTTGGTTTGGTCGATGCATTTCCGAATGAAACTGTTGCCATGTATAATCATGCGGTGAATGGTGATTATGAGAAGGCATTGGAAATATACCGCTGGTTTATGCCGTTATTGGAACTGGATATCCATCCAAAGCTTATTCAATATATTAAGTTGGCTGCAACGGCAGAAGGAATAAGCACGCCGCATTTACGTGCCCCTAGACTACCATTGGTGGGTGAAGAGGCTGAACGGATCAATCAGGTTATTGCTGACGGGATTGCCAGTCGTCCTCAGTTAAATTAAGAGCTGCAGATTAAACAGAAATAAGATACTGTAGGCGATTGGTGGATACTGTTCGCCTACAGCTCGTTTTTTAAAAAAAATCCGAAATAGAATGAATCAACCACAAGAATTTTTAGATGACCGGGTTTGTATGGCGGTCGAGGCATTTCAATTTTTGAAATCCACGACGATTGCTGTGCGTGCTGCATTTATGCATGCTGTTGCTGATAAAATTGAGGGATTAGGCCCTGAATTGTTAGACACTGCCCATGCGGAGACGGCACTTCCTTTAGCCCGGCTCACAGGAGAGAAAGCGCGTACGGTAGGGCAGTGGCGCAGTTATGCCAATGCGGTAGCCTTAGGTATCTATACCGAAGCCCGCATTGATTTGCCAAATAGTGAAACAGGTAAAAGTGATATTCGGAAGTTTAATTTGGGGATAGGGCCAGTAGTGGTATTTGGAGCGAGTAATTTCCCATTTGCCTTTTCAACAGCTGGCGGTGATACGGCGAGTGCGATCGGCGCAGGATGTCCGGTAATTGTTAAAGGACATTCCGGGCATACCCGAACGTCGACTATGATGGCTGATGCGATCGCCGCGGTTATCAAAGATTATGGCTGGCCGGAAGGGGTCTTTAGCCATATTCTAGGGGATAATGTCATAGGAACAGATACGAAGATAGGGGCCTATCTGACTGCTCACCCAAGAGTTAAAGCGGTCGGATTTACCGGATCATACTGGGGGGGAAAAGCCTTGTTTGATATTGCTAATCAGCGCGAAGAACCGATCCCCGTGTTTGCCGAGATGGGTAGCGTAAATCCGGTGTTTGCCTTTTCACAGCTGTTAGAGGATCGCGCTGAAGCACTGGCCAAGGAATATGCGGCTTCGTTGACCTTGGGTGTAGGACAGTTCTGTACCAATCCCGGGGTATTTATAGCGGTAAAAGGCGATGGTCTGGAGCGTTTCAAAAAAGCGCTGGCATCGGCCATCCTTGCTACTGCACCGGCTACAATGCTAAATACGGGCATCTATGCGCATTTTGAAAAAAATAAAGCGACTTTAAGCGGACAGGCTGAGGTGAGCATGCTCGCAGAATCAAGTGTGGAAGCCGTCCAAGGGCAGGGCCGTCCCAGAATCATCAGTACCTCAGCACACAATTTTTTAAAAAACCAGGTATTGAGCGAAGAAGTATTTGGCCCTTTTGCTGTCCTGGTGGAAGCTGAAAATGCGGAGGAAGTACTGGCAATTGCGCGACAGCTCAAAGGACAGCTAACCATTACCATTGCAGCGACAAACGAAGATGTGCGGGTACATCAGGAGATTTTCAATGTGGTGAAAGATAAAGCGGGACGGCTGCTGTTTAATGGTATGCCAACCGGGGTAGAGGTGGTCTATGCCATGCAGCATGGCGGCCCTTTTCCTTCCTGTACGGATCCGCGATTTACCTCTGTCGGACCGGATGCGGTGAAGCGTTTTGTACGCCCCTTAGCTTTTCAGAATTGGCCTGATGAATTCCTGCCAGTAGAGTTGAAAAATGAAAATGCATTGGGCATCGTACGTATCGTAAATGGTAGTGCGACAAAAGCAAGTATTTAAGACATTTTTGTATAGCAACTGATGAAGAAAACATTTTTTTGTATCGACTCCCACACCTGTGGATGTCCGGTGAGGTTGGTCGCAGGAGGAGCACCGGTGCTGCAAGGGCATTCGATGATGGAACGCCGGCTACATTTTATAAAAGAATATGACTGGATTCGTAAAGGATTGATGTTTGAGCCGCGTGGACATGATATGATGAGCGGGAGTATGCTTTATCCGCCTATAGACCCCAACAACGATACCGGCGTACTTTATATTGAGACGAGTGGATGTCTTCCGATGTGTGGCCACGGGACGATCGGTACGGTGACCATTGCCATCGAAGAGGGGCTGGTAAGACCTAAAGTACCTGGAAAGCTCCGTCTGGAGACACCCGCAGGCTTGATTCTGATTGATTATGTACAAGATGGGCCAAAGGTTAAAACCGTGAAACTCACAAATGTCAAGTCTTTTCTTTACAAAGAAGGGCTTAGCGTCGTATGCCCGGATTTGGGGGAGATTATCGTCGACGTTGCCTATGGCGGAAATTTCTACGCCATCGTTGACCCTCAGAAAAATTTTAGGGACATCAGTGATTTTTCGGCGAGCCAGCTCATTCATTACGGGAAAATTATTCGCCGCTTACTCAATGAGAAAACGGACTTTATTCATCCCGAAGATGAAAATATATATGGTCTTAGCCATATTCAATGGACCGGAAAACCAACTAAGGCAAATTCCACGGGAAGAAATGCGGTGTTGGTAGGTGAAAATGCATTGGATAGGTCTCCTTGCGGTACGGGAACTTCTGCGCGCATGGCACAATGGTATGCCAAAGGAAAGTTGAAAAAGGGAGAGGAATTTGTTCATGAGAGTTACATCGGTTCGCAATTCGTCGGTCGTATCGAAGAAGAAACGACTACAATAACGGGCCAGCCAGCAATTATTCCTTCGGTAGAGGGATGGGCAAGAATTACGGGTTACAGTCAGATCATTATTGATGACGAAGACCCGTATAAAGAAGGATTTCAGGTTATGTAATTATTATTAAAATAGCAAAAAACGTGTCAACACAGCATAAAGGAAAAGTGGCTATCATAGGAGCGGGTATCGCAGGATTGTCCACCGCTTATTATCTCTTACAGGATGGTTGGGAGGTTCAGATTTTGGAGAAAGGTGACGGGCTGGACAATTGTTCCTATGGAAATGCAGGAATGATCGTTCCCAGCCATTTTACCCCATTGGCCGCACCGGGCATCGTGGCACAGGGAGTAAAATGGATGTTGAACAGTAAAAGCCCGTTTTACGTCAGACCCACATTGAATCTCTCATTGATCGACTGGGGACTGAAGTTCCTGAAACATGCCAATGAAAAACATGTAAATCGAAATGCAGCAGCGATACGTGATCTGAATCTTGCGAGCAGCCGCTCATATGATGAACTGGCCCGGCAGGAGGGGTTTGATTTTGAGCTTAGGCAAAACGGTATTATGATGCTCTACAAGTCCGGTCATGTCGAGCAGGAAGAAATTGAACTCGCAGAAAAAGCCCAAAACCTGGGACTGGATGTAGAAATTTTTGATCAGGCAGGCATTCAGGCTTTGGAGCCTAATTTACGAATGGATACGATCGGCGGTATTTTATACAAATGCGACGGTATCTTGTATCCACCCAAACTAATGAAAATATTGACAGACTACCTGCTTGCCCATGGGGTACAGATCAACTATCAGACAGAAGTGACAGGGTTCAGGTTTTCAGGCAAAAGGGTATCCGAAATAGGTACGTCAAAAGGAGCATTTCATGCTGATGAAATTGTCGTAACCGGGGGAGCATCGCTACCGGCATTAGCGTCGAAGCTGCATTTAGAGTTGCCTTTAATGCCCGGAAAGGGGTATTCTTTCATGTATAATACAACGGGCAATAACCAGATGATCCATGCCGCTTTGCTCTTGGAGGCTCGCGTAGCGGTGACGCCAATGAATAATCAGATTCGCTTTAGTGGAACTATGGAATTAGGTCCGGCAAATGATAAGATATACAGCAATCGCGTCAAAGGTATCGTCGAATCTATCCCTAAATATTTCCCGGATCTACAGGTCGATTATCCGCAGGATATCTGGTTTGGCTACAGGCCGTGTTCACCGGATGGACTTCCTTATTTGGGCAGGACTTCCAAATATAGCAATGTCAGCATCGCGGGGGCAGGGGGGATGATGGGTTTGAGTCTGGGACCTGCTTATGGAAAAGCGATTACGGCTTTACTGTCCGACAAAGCCACCGAAACGGATATTAGGGGCTTTAGTCCGGATCGGTTTCAATAGACAAAAATAAATCAAATGATGAAGAAAAACCACAATAACCCTAACCCAAAGAAATTTATAGTCATAGGCGTGCTTTGTATGGCTTCTTCGCTAACAGATGCCCAAGAGATGGATTTGTATCAACACACAACACCCATTGAGCCTTATATCATTCAATACCGCCATGATCTGCAGGCTGTTAATTACTTTTATGGTCCTATGCCCAAAAACTGGGGGTTTCAGCAGTCAGCGGCCTCCCCCGAGCAGATCAATAGACTGATTAAAGTAGATGATGACTATTTGGCTAAATTGAAAAGTTTTGATTATAAGCGGCTGAATACCAGTGGTCAGGTCGATTACGTGCTATTGAACCAAAAAGTGCTGCGGCATAAAGTGGAGCTCAAAGAGACATCCGCTTTATATAATCGGTTGCAGCTTTACTTACCGTTTGCGGACAATATCCTTCAATTTGAACAGAAGCGTCGCAGGGGTGCCGCGGTCGTGGGAAAGGACGTGGCGGTAATATTTGAAAAAACCACAGATCAGGTCGAGGCGGCGATCCAAAATCTAACAAATGTATCATCGATCGAATCTGCCGATGTCAATTTTTTGGTCAATATGGTAGAGTCATTGCGAACCCGTTTGGAAAGCGCATTTGATTTCTATAATGGATATGATCCGATGTTTACCTGGTGGGTGCCCAAATCTTATGAAAGTTTAAACGAAAAATTAAATCAATATAAAAGTGCTTTGCAGGCCAGGAGCAATTGGAAAGTCTTTAATGATGGCAGTAATATTGGCGGACAGCCGATCGGAAAAACTGCGCTTGACAAAAAGCTGCGCGAAGAAATGATTGCTTACGATGCGGATGAACTCTTGCGTATCGCAGATCAGGAATGGGAATGGTGTGTCGCAGAGTTATTAAAAGCTTCCCGTGAGATGGGATTCGGAGACGATTGGAAAGCAGCTCAAGAAAAGGTTAAAAATACCTATGTACCGGAAGGACAGCAGCCCGGTCTGATCAATCAGTTATATGATCGAGCCCAAACATTTATCAAGCAGCATAAGCTCATCACGATTCCTGAACTGGCAGATGAAACCTGGGGGATGATCATGATGACTCCTGAGCGGCAATTGGTTAATCCATTTTTTACGGGAGGACGGGAGATCAGTATTTCTTATCCAACCAATACCATGACCTATGACCAGAAAATGATGAGCATGCGCGGTAACAATCCATACTTTTCTTTGGGTACGGTGCAGCATGAACTCAATCCGGGACATCATTTACAGTATTTTATGAATAAAAGATATAAGCCCTATCGGGAGCAGAATTTCAATACACCATTCTGGACCGAAGGCTGGACCTTATATTGGGAGTTACTGTTGTATAGAATGGGTTTTGCCAAGACACCGGAAGAACGTATCGGGATGTTATTTTGGCGAATGCATCGTTGTGCGCGGATTACTTTCAGCATTAAATTTCATTTGGGCGAATGGACACCGCAACAGTGTATAGACTACTTAGTCAACAAGGTCGGCCATGAACCCGCAAATGCACATGGAGAGGTGAAGCGATCTTTTGAAGGTTCTTATGATCCTTTATATCAATTGGCTTATTTGATCGGTGGCCTACAGCTGTTGAGTATCAGTGATGAATTGGTCGGGTCGGGGAAAATGTCTTACGCGGAATTTCATGACCGGGTCATCAAGGAAAATTACTTACCCATGGAGATGGTCAGGGCGACATTGACAAACCAAAAGCTTGAACCTAACCATCAAGCGAAATGGAAATTTTATAATTTTAAATAAGTGTGATCCAACCCTAAATTATGAGTAATCAGGAAAATAGTCAAGATTTCAAAAAGTCATTGGGTTTATTGGACGCAACGATGCTTGTTGCCGGAAGCATGATCGGCTCGGGGATCTTTATTGTATCGTCGGATATCGCCCGAAATACGGGTTCTGCCGGCTTGCTGATGGTGGTGTGGTTGATCTGCGGATTTATGACGCTGGCTGCTGCCTTGAGTTATGGTGAGCTCAGTGCCATGTTTCCGAAAGCCGGTGGTCAGTATGTTTATCTCAAAGAAGCCTATGGACCGGTGGTCAGCTTTACGTTTGGCTGGACTTTTTTTGCCGTTATCCAGACGGCTACGATTGCAGCCGTAGGGGTAGCTTTCGCTAAGTTTACAGCTTATTTATTTCCGGTACTGGATGAAGATGTTTATTTGCTGGTGATAGGAGACTATCATATTTCATCTGCTCAGGTGTTGGCTATTGCTGTTATTTTGCTGCTCACCTTTATTAATACCGGTGGTGTAAAGAATGGTAAGACAGTACAGACCGTGCTGACACTGATCAAAATACTAAGTTTGGTGCTGCTGGTCATCTTCGGCTTTGCGGCTTTCGATCCGGAGGTCTGGAATCAAAACTGGTCTGCAGCGCGTATGTGGAATCTACAGCGATTAAATGTGGATGGATCGACAGTGGATTATACTACCTTCGGTGCATTTGGTGCGATGTCTGCAGCACTTGTGGGGGCATTATTCAGCAGCGATTCCTGGCATTCATCTTCTGCGGTAGCGGGCGAAATCAAGAATCCACAACGCAATATTGGTTTGAGTTTAGCCTTGGGTACCCTGATCGTGACGGTGATCTATATTTTGACCAATGTGATGTATACCGGTGTGTTGATGATCGAACAGATGTCCAGTGCACCTAAAGATCGCGTGGCTATGCTCGTGGCGCAAGAAATTTTCGGTCCCGTTGGAATCGCCATCTTGGCGATCATGATTATGGTCAGCACTTTTGGCTGTAATAACGGACTGATTCTGGCTGGTGCAAGGATCTATTACTCCATGGCTAAGGATGGTTTGTTTTTTAAGAAGACAGCGACCCTAAATAAGAATGCAGTACCGGCTTACGCCTTGTGGTTACAGGCGCTCATTGCATCGATATGGTGTCTGACAGGTAAGTATGGTGATCTGCTGGATATGATTACCTGCGTGGTAGTTATGTTCTATGTTTTGTGCATCATCGGCATCTTTTGGCTAAGATATAAACGACCGGATGTACCGCGGCCTTATAAAGCTTTTGGCTATCCTTTTATTCCGGCCGTCTATATTTTGATGGGGATCTCGTTTATTGTTTTGTTGGTCATCTATAAACCGCAATTTACCTGGCCGGGCATTATTATCACACTTTTGGGGATTCCGTTATATTATTTTGTGAAACAAAAAGAAGCGAAGACATAAACCTACTTATTTTTAATCTTGCCTAGTTGCAATAGGAGGCAAAACAACACATAGGATTTAAAGAATAACAGATATGAAGTTAACATTTACAGCTGTTTTATTGATGATATTTCAGCTTACGACAATGGCACAGGGGACATTGGCGGACTATAAACGTGCCAAAGAGATCAGAAGTTCATTTGGCAAGGTATATCAGGTACCACAGCAGATTATCTGGTCTGAAAAAGGAGATAGTTTTTGTTATTGGGTGAATCAGAAAGACAGCAAAAGGAGCCTATATCTGGTGGATGCGCTCAACAGAAAAAAAATAGCTACCGATGTTGCCCAGATTGAAAAACAGTTATCCGCTCAGCTGGGTAAAGAAGTGAAATTAGGTGTTTTGTGGGGAAGGGATCTGAAAGTGCTGTCGGCAAACGAAGTTGAGTTTACGGAAGACAACGTGGTGTGGAAGTGGAATGGGGAAGAAAATAAGCTGAGCAGATTGCGTGATATGCCTACAACTGGTGGTACTGACCGTCGATCGGGTGGATATTGGGGAGCACGCTGGGACGATAGCAAAGGTGAACCGACAGATTCGCCCGATAAGGTCTATACGGCTTATATTAAAAATAGCAATGTATATATCCGCAAAAAAGAGGATTCAAAAAGTGAGCGCCAGTTGACCTTTGATGGAAGTCCCGGGGAGTACTATAGCGCCCGTATCCAATGGTCCAATGATTCAAAAAAATTGGCTGCTTCAAAAGTGAGGAAGGCTGAAATCAGACAGTTGACTTTATTGGAGTCTTCGCCGACCGATCAATTGCAGCCAAAATTACAGACCAGAGACTATAATAAACCCGGAGATGCGCTGTCGCAATACTATCCGACCATTATTGATGTCATCGGGGGGCGGGTGATAACGGTAGATCCTGCTCAGGTAGCCAATCAATTTTCACTTTCTGCACTTGTATGGAAAGCGGATAACAGTGGAATCACATTTGAATATAACCAACGTGGTCATCAACGGTACGATGTGATGGAATTGAGTGCTATGGACGGAAAAACCAGAACTGTTATTTCAGAACGTAGTGCGACATTTATTGATTATAGCGGAAAGAAATACCGGAATGATCTCAAAAAAACAGCGGATATCATTTGGGCGTCGGAACGTGACGGATGGAATCATCTGTATCTGTTTGATGCAAAAACAGGTGCATTGAAACAGCAGATCACAAAAGGAAATTGGGTGGTGCGCAAAGTTGTCAACGTCGATGAAGATAACAAAAAGATTATTTTTGAGGCGAGTGGCATGCATAAGGAAGAGGATCCCTATCTTATCCGTTATTATGCAATTGGTTTTGATGGCAAGGGTTTGAAAGAACTTACTCCGGAAGCAGCCAATCATCAGGCAACATTTAATGCGGACCATTCTTTATTTGTCGATCTATATTCCCGGGTTGACCAGGCTCCGCAGGCCGTATTACGTCGGGTAGCCGACGGACAGATCGTCATGAATCTGGAACAGGCGGATATTTCGGAGCTGGAGGCTACGGGATGGCGTAAACCTGAAGTATTTAAGTCCTTGGCCAGAGATGGTAAAACTGATATCTGGGGCATTATCGTCCGGCCACGAAATTTCGACCCGAACAAAAAATATCCGGTGATTGAGTATATCTATGCCGGTCCACATAGCGCCTTTGTTCCGAAATCATTTTCAGCTAATCCGGCAGGACTTGCTGAGCTTGCTGAACTGGGCTTTATCGTGGTGCAAATCGACGGAATGGGAACGTCCAATCGTTCAAAGGCTTTTCAGGATGTCGCCTGGAAAAATCTGAAAGATGCGGGTTTCCCTGACCGTATTGCATGGATGAAGGCTGCTGCGATTAGATATCCGTCTATGGACATCGAAAAAGTCGGTATTTATGGTACTTCTGCCGGAGGACAGTCATCTGCCGGAGCGCTCTTGTTTCATCCTGAATTTTATAAGGTAGGGGTTTCATCCTGTGGCTGTCATGACAATCGTATGGACAAAATATGGTGGAATGAACAATGGATGGGCTGGCCGATCGGGCCTGAATATGCGGCGTGTTCTAACATTGAAAATGCGTATAGATTAGAAGGAAAGTTGCTGTTGATCGTAGGGGAGCTGGATGATAATGTGGACCCTGCATCGACCTACCAGTTTGTCAACCAGTTGATCAAACATGGTAAGGATCACGACTTCATTATGGTTCCGGGAATGGGGCATGCCTCTGGCGGTGATTTTGGAGAAAAGAAACGTCGCGATTATTTCGTGAAACACTTACTCGGGGTAGAACCTCCGGCCTGGAATACTTATTAGCGAACAAAAATCGAGCTTGCGAGCTCATAATTGATGATATAGCGATGAAAAGTTACCTATTTTTTTTGCGTTTTATTCTTGTTGCCACAATACTGACGAAAGGGTTCGTTATGGTACGGGCACAAAGCGGTGATCAGATATTGGATGGAATCGGTGAAACGGGCATGATCGCGCGATATGTATTTAACGGAGATCTGAAAGATTGGTCCCGCAACAACCTGCATGCTACAGCCGGCCAGCATGCTACTTTTGTCAACGACAAGCGCTTTGGAAAAGTGCTGTCGCTATCGGGTGAAAAAAATGATTTTATACAGATCCCTGCCGATGCATTGACCGATATGGAGTCATTGAGTATCTCGGGTTGGATTTATTTGCGTTCGAAAAAAGAAGGCCAGGTTTTATTTGACTTTGGAAAAGATGCGCATAAGCATTTCTTTGCGGCTCCTTCGGGAACGAATGTTCAAGCTGGATTCCAAAGTGTACTGACTACAGGAGAAAATAATCAAAAAGGAGCTATCGCGCCGGCATTGGCATTGAATAAGTGGGTTTACCTGACGATCGTGGTGGATATTCCCGCTAAAACGATGACGACTTATGTAGATGCTGTACCAGTTGGTGAATCGAAGCAAATACCGCGTGAATTGACGGAAGTGTTTGGATCATCCGGAGATAAGAATAAATTGTATATCGGAAAATCACTTTTGGCAGGATCGCCGACATTGGATGGTATGTTGCATGATTTTCGGATCTACCGTGTTCCGTTGAGTAAAAATCAGCTTACGGGGATTTATACCAATTCGCAACGTGGAGTAAGCAATCGTGCTGTAAATGTAACTAAGGTAGAGGATAATCTGCCTGAATTTCCATTGACGCAAGCGCAACTCTATAATGCATACTTGCTTGCTGTCCCGGATGTGCAGGTGGAAACGGCATTGGGAGATTTGCCACGTTTGCCAAGCTATGTACCGGGCACCTATAAAGAGGGGGTGATCGGTCCCAAAGTACGGGTATTATGGCCTTCGCCAGCGGATAACAGTACCGTTCTGGAAGCCGGACGTTATACCATTACGGGCCGTGTTCCGGGAACAGCGATACAGCCTAAAGCAATCGTGACCATAAAGGCCGGAAAGACCGCTGCCGCACCAAAGTTGAAGCTGGAAGCTTTTGATCTTAGTCAGGTTTCTTTGCAAGCTGACGCGCAAAATCAAGAAACAAAATTTATTGAAAATCGGAATAAATTTATCAAGACTTTGGCGGTTACTGATCCCAACTCTTTTCTCTATATGTTTCGCGATGCATTTGGACAGCCACAACCGCAGGGCGCTAAACCGCTGGGGGTATGGGATAGTCAGGATACCAAACTTAGAGGTCATGCGACGGGTCATTATCTGACTGCGATCGCACAGGCTTATGCAAGTACCGGATATGATAAAACATTGCAAGCTAATTTTGCCGGGAAAATGAACTACATGGTCAATACGCTGTATGACCTGGCTCAATTGTCGGGTAAACCGCAGCAGGCAGGCGCTGCGTCCGTAGCTGACCCGACCGCCATCCCTTATGGTCCCGGTAAATCAACCTATGACTCGGATCTGAGCCGCGAAGGAATCCGCACGGATTATTGGAATTGGGGAGTGGGCTATATTAGCGCGTATCCACCGGATCAATTTATTATGTTGGAAAAAGGGGCGAAATATGGGGGACAGAAAACACAGGTTTGGGCGCCCTATTATACTTTACATAAAATTTTGGCCGGCTTAATTGATATCTATGAAGTGAGCGGCAATGAAAAGGCGCTTCAGGTGGCCACGGGTATGGCAGACTGGGTGCATGCGCGGCTTAGTCAGCTGCCAAAGGAAACGCTGATACAGGTGTGGAATACGTATATTGCCGGCGAATTTGGAGGAATGAATGAGACATTGGCACATCTTTACCGCATCACCCATAAGGAACATTATCTGAAAACCGCGCAATTTTTTGACAATATCGATATGTTCTTTGGTAATGCGCAGCATGCACATGGATTGGCTAAGAATGTCGATACTTTTCGTGGATTGCATGCCAATCAGCATATTCCACAGATTGTGGGAAGTATCGAGCTATATCAGGTTTCCAATCTGCCGGAATACTACCGGGTGGCCGACAACTTTTGGTACAAAGCTGTAAATGATTACATGTACAGTATAGGCGGGGTCGCGGGCGCGCGCAATCCGGCCAATGCGGAAGTTTTTACAGCAGAACCGGCTACCTTATATAAAAATGGTTTTTCCGAAGGTGGACAGAATGAAACCTGTGCAACTTACAATATGCTGAAATTAACAAGCAACTTGTTTCTTTTTGACCAACGCACCGAATATATGGATTACTATGAACGCGGATTGTATAACCATATTTTAGCTTCTGTGGCTGAAAATACGCCGGCTAATACGTACCATGTGCCTCTGCGACCGGGAGCAATAAAGCAATTTGGGAATCCCGATATGACGGGCTTCACCTGTTGTAATGGTACTGCAATCGAGAGTAGCACCAAATTGCAAAATAGTATTTATTTTAAAAGCAGGGATGATCAGGCTTTATATGTCAATCTATTTATTCCTTCTACTTTGGAATGGACCGAACGGAAGGTGACTGTAGTGCAGAAAACGAGTTTTCCAAAGCAAGACGAGACGGAGCTGACCATAAAAGGGAACGGCAAATTTGATCTTTATGTTCGTGTGCCGGGCTGGGCAACTAAAGGATTTTATGTGACTATTAACGGTAAAGATCAAAAAGTACAGGCAGAGCCGGGAACGTACTTGAAATTGAGCCGCAACTGGAAAAACGGTGATCGTATCAAGCTCAAAATGCCTTTCCAGTTTCATTTAGATCCGGTTATGGATCAACAGAACATTGCCAGTTTATTTTATGGACCGATCTTATTGGCGGCTCAGGAACCCGAGGCGAGAAAAGACTGGCGTAAAGTGACGCTGGATGCAAAGGATATCAGCAAATCTATCACAGGTGATCCGCAAAGTTTAGCGTTTAAGATTGATGGGGTTGATTTTAAACCATTCTATGATACCTACGGACGACACTCGGTTTATCTGGATGTTACATTGAAATAATTGCACTATATGCTAAAATTTTGAGGGGTACTTTGCTTGGCGAAGTACCCCTTTTTTTACAAATACAAGCCATAAAATTATTCCCACTCACTTTTCTTGCTCCATCTCAACCGATCAATTGGCTGAGATCATAGTCGTGATGGTTGACGATCATTTTTTAAATGATGTCTGACTGTTGCCTTTGGTTACAATCGAAGCGCGATTGGTTAAATTCGGACTGAAATCAGACCTGATTCTACGTTAACTTCGAATATCAGTTAACAACTAATATCAATTAACCAAATTAATCAATCATGAAAAACGCAGGTCTTTTATTAGTCCTAGTGCTTCTCCTTTCTGTCGATTTATTTGCACAACAGGTAACAGGCGTTGTTCGGGATGTTTCGGGAAGTGCAATGGTAGGAGCTACGCTGAGAAATTTGTCTACGCAGATAAGTGCGCAAACGAATGGCAAGGGGGAGTTTACGATGGTAGCAAAATCAGGCGATATTATCGAGGCAAGCTTGCTTGGATATGAATCAAAGCGACTAACGGTCAGTTCGGAATCACGGCTAAATTTTGAATTGAACGCCACATTTTCCACGTTGGATGAAACCGTTGTCATTGGCTATCAAAAAGTCTCCCGAAAGAAAGCCACCGCAGCGATTTCCAGCATCTCGGGAAAAGAACTGGCGAATCTGCCGGCGGCAAGTTTTGACCAGCTTCTTCAGGGACGTTTATCGGGGGTAAATGTTCAGAACTTTACAGGGGAACCTGGGGCAACCCCCACAGTTCAGGTACGTGGAAATACAAGCTTAAATCGAGAGTACGATGAATTTAGTGTCGGAAATGCACCTTTGTATGTCGTTGATGGCGTTCCTCAGCCACCGCAACAGTACACTTCGCCGGTAACGGGAACGGGAACAAATTTTATAGCTGGCATAAATCCGCAGGACATTGAAAGTATCGATGTACTGAAAGATGCTTCTGCTGCTGCCATCTATGGATCAAGGGCTTCCAGTGGTGTGATCCTGATCACGACTAAAAAAGGGATCAGCAGGGAGCCACAGGTGATGGTTTCGGCCTATACGGGATTGACACAACGGCCGGAATTGCGGGATGTGGCATTGGGGGCCGAAGAGCGAAGGCAAAAGATGCGCATCTTGGAAGAATTACAGCAATATCGTCCTGACATTGAAAATAGAAATATATCTCTTTTGCTTACCGATAGCTTAAATCCCGCTTTTAACGGATCAACCGATTGGCAGGACATGTATTATCGGAAAGGGATGGTGAACAATGCTGATCTGAGTTTGAGCGGCGGCGGCCCGGGAGGATCCAATTATCGTTTCAGTGCCGGATTATATGATGAGCAGGGAATTGTCAAGGCTACGGGGTTCAAGCGCTATTCAACACGGTTGAACTTAATGTCCAAAGCGCTGAATGAACGCTTGATGATCAATCCGATTGTAGCTTATTCGCGAACGGAGCGTACCCGGGCTGGCGGCGGCGGAGTTGGAGTGACGGCCAGATACACGCCTGCATCGTATTTCAACCTGAGTGAAACGCGAAAAAATTATCTTCTTGGGATGTACAATGATGATTCGGATGTAAATACGGGAAATCAATTTACATTCAACCTGAATCTAGGGTATGATTTTTCAAAAGAGTTAAAATTTACATCTCAGACTTCTTATATCTATTCAAACAGTAGGCGTGATGTGAGCACACCTTCTTCCGTGGCTAATTTTACCGGAAACAGACAGGATGTCTTTTCCGATAATCAAGTCAATGTGCTGTCCTCTAATTATTTTAGTTATAATAAAGAATTTAATAAACATAGCCTGAGTATGATCTTGGGCAGTGACCTGGAATACAATCAATACCGGTCTGTGGGGGCAGGTGCTTCCAATGGTGCTTCGGACCAGATTAAAGTCATCCAGGGATTTCAGCAACGTTATCTCACTGCTTTTTCCGATTACCAGGCTTACAGTATGGCTTCTTTTTATTCGCGGCTGGCTTATGACTATGATTCCCGTTATTTGCTGTCAGCAAGTATACGCGGGGATGGTTCATCTCGTTTTGGGAATGGCAATAAGTGGGGGTATTTTCCTTCTGCTTCAGTTGCATGGTTGGTTTCGGAAGAATCTTTTATGAAAGACGGGCAGTCTCCGTTTTCCATGTTAAAACTCCGTGCCAGTTTGGGCACGACAGGTGGATTACCGGGCAATAATTATCTACAGTATAATCTTTACAGGGTCAACGCCGGAAATTTCTGGGGAAATGACAATGCTACTTCCTATAATGGTGTTACCGCTATAACACCCAATCTTGTCGATGGGGTGGCGCAGCCCAATATCAGCTGGGAGCGCTCCATGCAATGGAATATTGGTTTGGATGGTGAGATTGCCAATGGACGGTTTTCTTTTGCCTTTGACGTTTTTAATAAGGAAAATAAGCAATCTTTATTTGATGTGGCCCTGCCTGTGACAACCGGATATGACCGGGCATTGACCAATTCGGTGGGCGTCCGTAATTATGGCGCTGAGGTGGTCTTGATGGCCAATCCGCTGCCAAGAACCAGCCCTGTGCAGTGGTTCAGTCGCCTGAATGTCTCCTATGTGCGGAATAAAATTATGAACCTTCCTAATTCGGGCCGGGATTTGGTGGTCTCCGGTTCCCGTTTTGATAAAACACATATTTTATCGGTGGGCAGCCCGATCAATACCTTCTACTTGTACCAGACTTTGGGAATCTATTCCACGCTCAACGATATTCCGATCAATCCCCTGACAGGTGATCGCTATAATGCCGGTGGAAGTGCCTATGCGCCGGGTGATATGTGGATCAGGGATGTGGATGGAGACTATATGACCGATCCTTTCAATGATGGCATAAACCCTGATAAACTTCCGCTCGGCGATCCAAATCCTAAATTCACGGGCGGCTGGACAAATAATGTGACCTGGAAGAATTTCAATCTTGGCATACTCTTCACCTTTTTGTTTGACAGAGATGTGCTCAATTTATATCAATCTGATCTATTTGAGAACGGTGCTGCGACCAATTCCACCTATGATTTTGCACGGTATGCAACACCAGATTTTAGTAAGATCAATATCTGGCGTCAACCGGGCGATCGTGCAGATTATCCGGCTTACCCTTTAGGATCCTGGCGCTACTATACGGTGGCGGGTCAGACATTTTTCATGGATAAAGGAGACTATTTCAGAGTGAAAAGTGTGAGCCTTTCTTACAGTCTGCCCAATCGTTTAGTATCTGGATGGGGGATGAAGAGTATTCGGATGTACGGCATCGTGGATAATTTAATGATGTTCCAGCGTTCGAAAAGATTACCGGATGCCGAAGCTGTAAATTATTATGGTGAATATGAGGGCAATGGTTATCCAATCCCCAGAAAGTTCACGTTTGGTGTGGAGTTACAATTTTAATCAGCGCATTATGAAAACATTATTTATAATCAATTATTGGAAGTTGGTGCTGCTTTTGGCTATCGGCCTGAGCTGCGTGTCGTGCAATAAATTTTTGGAAGAGGAGCCTCGAAATTCCACTTATAAGGAGGTGTATTGGAAAGATCCAAAAGCAGGAGAAAGTGCGATTGCAGGTAATTATGCGCTATTGAGGAACGCCCTGATGGATGGTTTTTATGGCGTTGGAAACCGCTATTATATCTACGGGGATATGACGCCAGATATTTATATCGGTATCAATCGGGATAGCTACAGCCATCCTGAAATTGGAAAAGGCAATTGGACCAGCAATTATTTTGCGCAGTCTTATGGCAATTGGACCGTATTTTATAAAACAATAGCCATGTCCAATATCATTCTCAAAGAAATGCCTTTGGTACCGAATGATATTTTGATCCTAGAACAGACAGATCCGGAGGCTTTCCGAAAAAAAATTATGGGACAAGCTTATTTTATTCGGGCGTTTTCTTATTTCATGCTGACCAGAATCTGGGGGGATGTACCGCTGGTAACCGAGGCATATGATGATCCGATTAATGCGCCTCACCTGGGTCGTACCCCCCGCATTGCGGTGATGAAACAGATCGAGGAAGATTGCCGTCATGCGATCGGCTTATTGAGTTGGGGCTATAAAACAACCGCAGAACGCGCTGTTACGGCAAACAGAGGTTCGGCTTATGCCCTAATGGCACATCTGTACCTTTGGCGGGCGACGACAGCAGATCTGGCATCAAATACACCGATAATGGATGACGTAACGCGTGCCGACACGACAATCAATACCTTGCTCGCTCAAGGTGGGTATACACTTGCCGATACCGCTAAATATGCGGATGTTTTTAAAGGGAGATCGAGCGAGGGTATTTTTGAATTAAATGTCAGTGAAAATACGCTGGAAGGCTCGAGTGCACATATCGGGATGAAATTTTTAAATAGTGACTATATTCCGACTTATGCTGCAACAGCCGATTTTTTCACCAAACCGGCTTATCTGAGCAGTCATTTTTACAAGATCGAAGAGAAAGAGGACTGGGTATGGCATGAAGATATCAGGCAATGGGTCTGGGAAACTGTACAATCTCGGGGGCTTGATACATTGGATGTACGCTTCAAAAATAATTTTGTCAATTATACATCGGATAAACCTGTATGTATTAAATACAGCAATATTGTCTTTCGGAATCCGGGACAGCAGCTTGAACCTTATAACAGTAATAATTTGATTTTATTTCGGTTGAGCGATATTAAATTGCTGCAGGCGGAAATAGCCCTCTATCAAAATAATCCCGGTCGCGCGATTACTATCATCAATGCGTCAAGAGCGCGCTATGGCGCTGATCCCTCGAGTTTATTAAAACCTAGCCTGACAAAAACGGAAGTCATGAAAGAATATATGATCGAACGCGGAAAAGAACTGTATCTGGAAGGTCATCTATTTTTTGATATGATTCGCACGCGGACCTACTCGGATCATATCACTTGGCTGAGCGAGGCCCGTTTTAAACAAGGTGGTTTTTTCTGGCCGGTAGATCCCCGTTTATTTAGTGAGAATAGACTTTTAGTTCAGACAGCATACTGGCGCGGAAAGATTTAATGATAGATTTAGAAACTTAAAATCTTTAGAAATAATGACTAAAATAATAAAAAAGACCTGTGCATATCTATTGTTTGCCCTGTTGTTTTTTCAGGTATTGACCTCATGCTCGAAAAACGATTATATCAACGATGGCGGTATCCATCAAGCGAAAGTTAATATGAGCACCTATGATTATCTGGCATCGCATCCAAAATTTGATTCGCTGGTGCGGATCATTGACCGTGCGAACTTAAAAGAGTTGGTGAACAGTGATATCACCTTTTATGCAACGACAAATTGGGGGGTAGCGGACTATGTGAGTGCTAAGAAACAACAGCGTATCGCAGAGGTAGGCGATGAAAATATTTCCTTTTCCATTGATGATATTGATCCAAAAAGATTGGATTCTTTGAAGATATATATGTTTAAAGGAAAGGTGGAACGTGATAAGCTGGATATTAATGGTGCATACTTTGCCAATTTGTTTGGACCTATCCCCGGGGTTCGATTTCAGTTGGGATTGAGACGAACGAGAGATTATAGTTCCTATGTGGACTATGTTGACTATTTATATTACACGAAAGTGAATGGAACGCTGGATTCGGAGGAACCTGATCAAAATACGATTCCGGAAGCAGCGCGAGATGTGCGCGTAGATGTACAGACTTCGGGGATTATCACGACCACGGGTGTCATACACGTGTTGCACGGTGATCATCGTTTATTTTTTAATAAAGAAAAAATGGCTTCCAACTAAGTAGGAGGGATTAAAAAAATATATGTCAATGAAAATGAATCATATAACAAGGTACACGATCCTATTGGGAATAATGATCGGTATAATCATCTCCTCCTGTTCAAAAATAGAGGAGGGTTTTATAAGTGATACCATTCGATATCGTGACAGTGTGATCTATTGTAAGCGTGGAATGACGCTCACGCTTTCGGATCGGATAAATGTAGACGGATCGACTCCACCATTTGAATTCAAAATGTTAAATCTGCGGAATAAGTCGACGGGAGAGCCTGCACCGGAGGAATTCACAAAAATGTATGAAATTGAAGTTTTTAAGGAAGGCATGACTTTCAATGCGGCAACGGATACAACGGTCGCCCTGTTGAAAGCGAAACGTGAATTGAAGCAGGTAACTCCGATGGAATTTAGCCCCATTAGCGGACAGATTAGTTTTAATCGCGCATCTGCAAATTTACCACTAGGGGTCTATACTTTTGATTTGCAGGCAACGAACCGTAAAGGTACTAAGATCTATAAATCCTTTGCGGAGATCCATGTCATCGAACCTTTTTTGGAGGATATTTTTGAGTTGACTTATGCCTCATTGACCGGATCTAATGCTGCTGAGACGTTTACACCGGCTTATAATAATAACATCAAATTGACCTGTACCAAAGTCTCCGATGAGGGGGCGCGCGTGATCTTGAAAATTGTCGATAAGAATGGTCGCGCATGGGATCCAAGTGCGGGGCAGGTGATCAAACGTGGTGATCGTCCGACCTTTGAATCGCACGTTCGTTTCAATCCGGTCGTTGCGACAAACACGGCATTGGTATGTGACTATGAAGTGGCTCCGTTTCCCCTCACAAAATTTAATGATGGTAAGACCAATTGGGATTACAATATTTATTACCGTATACCGATGCGCTTTGCAGCAATGGATGGACATCCTAACCATAATATTAACCCAGTTTTTGGCTTTCGTGTCCTGATGGAGGGAACATTTGAGGTGGAAGTGAAGCTGACAAATGTGGCTGCAATTAATTCATCGGGACCACCTGCGACAGGATTGTAACCAAGTATAGCAGGTTGTATTGTTAAAGATCCTTTGCTGCTAATTACCCAAAGCGTCAAGTGTTAATTAAGCACTTGTGGCGCTTTGGGTAAAAAACGGTAATGAATGGTCAGTTTATAAGGATGTGCAGCTCGGATTATTTGCTATGTTTATGGTTTTACAAGATGCTGTTGAAAATATGAGAATCATTGAAAAAGAAACGATTGATGCTGTACTTAAATATGATGAATTGATTGAAGCGTTGCGGCAGGTTTTTCAGTCAGCTTTTACGATGCCCGTTCGGCATCATCACTTTTATCAAAATGCTGAGGGAATTGAAAATACGCTTATTTTAATGCCTTCCTGGACAGATACCTATATCGGAATCAAACAGGTTGTTGTTGCTCCCGAGAATCATCGTAAAAACCTGCCGGCAATACATGCCCTATATACTTTATTGGATGCAGTCACCGGAGAATTTTTAGTTCAGATGGATGCTGCCGGACTGACCTCCCGCCGAACGGCCTGTACTTCTGCTTTAGCGGCTTCTTATTTAGCTCGGGAGGATTCAAAAACCTTGTTAATTGTTGGCGGCGGGAAAGTTGCCCAGCATCTTGTGCAAGCACATTCTGTTGTCCGTCAGTATGACCAAATTTTGATCTGGACAAGAAATGCAACGAAAGGTGTAGAACTGGTATCCAGCTTACAACAGGCAGGATTTAGTAAGGTTGCATATGCCGATAATTTGGAAGAAGCTGTGGGTAGGGCAGATGTTATTTCTTGTGCTACGCTAAGTCATGAACCGCTGGTAAAAGGAGAGTGGATAAAGGCAGGTACACATCTGGACCTGATCGGGTCCCATACGCCTAAAACACGCGAAGTAGACGACATGGCTATATTGAAGAGTAGCATATTTGTGGATTCGCGAGCCGGCGCGCTACATGAGACGGGGGAGTTGGCGATTCCGATTGCATCTGGAATTCTTGATCCAAACAGTATCAAAGGAGATATTAAAGAACTTTGCTGTGGTGAGATTAGGGGAAGATCATCTTTGGAGGAAATCACTTTATTTAAGTCGGCGGGTTTAGCGATAGAAGATCTGGCTGCGGCTTTGCTCGTCTATCAGCACGTGATTTAAGGAAAAGAATCAATATTGAACTGGGGAGATTAAAGCGTTTTAACCTAACTAATGTTAAACTTAAATTATAAATTTAAAGTAATACACTTTCTGTACCAAATTGAACCGCATGACAAAAATGCCGTGATTATTTCTCCGGTATAGATGCGTAATCTGGACAATAGAGACTTTTTCTGAAACTCCCCGGTACATTTTTTTAAGAACTTGGAGAAATTGGAAGCGTCGTAGGTGAACAGTAAAGCAATGTTAGAGATGGATAGCTTTGAATCGAATGGAGAGTAAAATTATGTATAGGAGAAAAAGCCCGGCTTGGATAAACCAGCCGGGCTTTTCTTCCTATTGTTTTCAATAGGAAATTTCTAGTCAAATAGGGATTATATAATGACTACTTATGAAAATTTTTAAGCCTCTTATTTATCCTGGATACAACGTACCGGGTAAGCCGCACGTTTGAAATAATTCTGTACATCCCAAGAACCACTTTGGAATCCTCGGCCCTGATAAGCTCTATCATTACCGCCGACTTCCATATTTAACCAGTAAATAGCAGTTGCTTGTCTGAGACGCTGAGATCCGTCAACTGTTTCTCTATGACCATTTGCAGGAAAGCTTAATTTAATATCACTACTTTTTCTACTGGTCATAATATGTGCCGCTGTAAAGTCGGATAATCCAGCTGAAGTTCCTGTATTTGGAATCCAGTTTCCAATGGAAGTATGGCGGGTATAAGTTCCTAAACGGGTATATTCAGCTTGACTAGGTACTCTATCTCCTGTACCACATGGATCCAATGCTGCCTTTATAGGAGCCGCTGCGGTACCATTATTCCATGAACCGTCCGGAGCTGATGAAGTATCCCATCCCGGGATTGCAGCATCACCACTGTAAGCATTTGCCACTGCAGCCTGACGGCCCCATTGGTAGTAATTACCGTATAGTGCCTGTACAGAAGGAACGGCATCAGGATTATTGGTTGCAGGGTTTACATCGACCACACCAAGGTTAAAACGATCCCAACGATAGCCGGCGATGACAGCATAGCGTGCATCAGCAGCAGTAGCGCTTCTGGTGACATTGGACGCATTGACAAAACGGTCGCTGTTAAAACGTAATTTCATGGTGTAAGAAAAGCCCGGTTTTAAGCCTAGACCCGCATTTGAAAAATTAAAGCTTACCGCTTGCGCATTGACATCATGACCGATTTTGATCTGACCGCTTGGTATTGTTAATGCAATTGAAAAATTGGTTGACTGACTCTGGTTGACGATAAAAGTCCGTGCTGTTGCATTTAGATTTGAAACAGGGGGTACGTTTATCGCATTGGTAGCGGATAGGGTTTCGCCGGTACTCAGGTCGACAGTTGGGTTAGCGAAAGGTGAAACCCATTCAGCTTGTACCGGAACCTCCGAAAGGTAACCTCCTTTTACATAGTTTGCAGTACCAAATGTACCCGTCGCATCGCTATTGTCGACAAGCAGGGTCACACGGGTAAACATGTGCTGCAATGGTGTCGTCAACGGAGTCGGAGTATTGTTGCCGAGTATGGTGACGTCTTTTTCGATGGCATACATAAAGTCACCTCCATTCTCTTCATAGCTTGTAAAAGCGAAATTCACCTGACCTGCTGTATACAGGTTTGTTGTTGGAGCTGCAGGAGGAGGGGTGGTCGTAGAACCTAATGAATAGATCACAAAGGTATATTTATTACCCGCGATCAATTTATCCCCAAAGAATACCTGGGTTGAATCCGAAGCATCGCCAACGGACTGATCGATGTAGGTACCGTCTGTTTCATAGGCCACTACCCGATAGGTTACCGGACCTCTCAATGACAGCAATTTCGTTGCGGCCTTTTTACCGGTAGAAGCTTTAAGCCCGCTGTTACTTGGGGTATTTTCGGTCAGTTCTGCGGTGATGCTAAACGGTCCCGACTGAATTTCTTTTGTTATCGTTAAAGGTTCGGTTGCGCCGGCCTTTGCCGAAGCTTTCGCCACGGATATATTATCTCCGCCGAATTGGGCTTCAGTTAAAGCCAGTTTTATCCCTTTATTCACTTCAATAGTATTTTCACCTTTCTCCTTGCTACAGGAAACGGCAATTGCTAGAAAGACAATTAAAGCCAGTTTTGTCTTTATGATCTGATGCATTTTTTTCATAATTGTTTTAAATAATTTTTGATTAGTTCCACCATTCACAGCTACTCGGATCTTGGGTTTCTGATCCGCCGTTATTCCAGTCTGTTTCGCTAACGCCGGAGCCTCCTCCGGGTTGGGCTGACCCTGCCGAGCCTGCAGCCACACCTTCTTCCATCATCACCTGTAACCGCTCGATTACGGGTGTCACGTAGATCGCTTTTTCAGTTTTCTTTTTCATGTTCATTTTTATTATTTGGTTTATATTCGACATTTACTGAAACATGATACCCTGTTTAATCATGGATTAAATCCGTTGTATTCTGTTGATAAATGTTTTTTTTGAGCATAGATTTTATTTGTTAGTACTTTTCGTGATAACCTAAATTTAATGCTGTATGTTAATTTCTATTTCATTTAAATAATTAGTCAATATATCGCGTTCTTATTAACTGAAATATGGCTATCGTACCTAAAAAATATTGTACTCTTTTTGAACGGATAGATGAAGTTTGACAAAAAGAAATAATATTAAAATTACTTTAGCATTTCAGCTGTCGTACATTATGATGTAGAACTATAAACGAGTTTTTAGTTTTGTTATTTGTTTAATAGACAATAGATTATTTTAGTTATAAAGCGGTTTGTAATCAATAATATTTAGCAATGTTACAAAAGAATATGTGGAGTTTTGGCTGAAAATATCGACAGAACGGCAATAAAATTTATAATGTAGGTGTTCAGCTACGGGCGGTCTTTTCAAACAGCGGAATTTTCTATTTTAGCACACTTCTCAATTTGTGGAGAGGTGACTTCAACTATTAAGGGCGTAAAATACTCGGTTTGTTTTGAAATCATATTCATTGAGAAATGGATTTCGTTTTCCTGAATATGTCGACGATTGACTATTTTTGGAAGATCTAGAAAGAAAGCTCCGGCCGCTACCTGAATAGAGCTTGCAGTAGGATAGACCTTCCAGTGCCATTTGAACCGAAGATTGCGTTGAATGAGGAGCGGTATACCAATACTGGAACTAACCCGCCTTATAATTCCAAAGGCGCGGACATGCGCCAGTCTTTCAGATCGGAAATTCTATCCATCAAATATGTAAAGATTTCTCCCATTTAAATGGTAAAAAGAAGCAATTTTTGGTAAAGCCATCAAAAGGATTTGGCATTTCACATAGTTTTTACCTGCCATTTTTGATATAAGATGCTATTAATAAGAACATAAAAACTATTTTTGCAGAAAACAGACGATATTTGAAAATGGCTTTGCAAATAGATACATCTATTTTGATGCGTGTTGCTGAAGGAGATGAGGTAGCCTTCAAAGTGCTGTTTGATACCTATCGCCCAAATATTTATACAACCGCCTTGCGCGTTACTAACAACGAATGGATGGCCGAAGATATCGTTCAGGATACCTTCGTTAAAGTATGGATTCATCGGCAGCAGATTCCGGCAATTGCTAATTTTGAAACCTGGCTTTATGTGCTATCCAAAAATATCGCCCTGGATATCATTAAAAAGAAAGCACATTATAAAACCTATTCGCAGGAGGAAGCCAAAAACGCTTTACTTCGCGTTTATCCGGAGGCGGATTATTTGACTCAGGATAAAGATTTCAAGCGTTTGCTGGATGAGGCAATCGAACGGCTTCCGGCAAAACAAAAAGAAACCTATCGATTGATCCGGGAGCAATATCTAAAGCGTGAGGAAGCAGCCGAAATACTTCAGGTGTCGCCTGAGACAGTTAAGTCCAACCTTGATCAAGCAATGAAAAGTATCCGTGCGTATTGTACTGCCCATATGAAAGACATACCGCTGGTCCTGCTACTTCATTTTTTCTTAAAACATTTTTAATTTTTTTTTAACACCAATACCCCCAAAGTATTTCATCGATCGTCCTTTACTTAGATTGGCAGAAGAAGCATCAATTGATGATTATTCTTTTGCTCATAGTTTGAAAAATTATGACCCCATCCAACGATAATAGATTGAGATACCTTTTGGATCTTTGCCTGAGCGGGCAGGAGTCAAAGGCTGAGAGAGATGAGCTTGATGGCTATCTTTCAGATAAAAACGTCCTGGAAAATTTGGATGCCGTCCTGTTAGACTTGTTTTTTCAACAAAAGGAGCTGATCGATATGCCTTCCCAACGGCAGCATCAGATCCTCGAAGCCATTTATGCCGTCGATACTAAGATACCTTCGGTAAAAAGGTTTAACTATTTGAAATGGACTGCAGCAGCAGCAATTTTCTTGGGTATACTGTTTTCCACCATATGGCTTGGCACGCAAAAACAGCTATTTAAAGATCTCAATGTCGTTAATAAGAAAGAACAAATTGATAATAATCCGTCAGGTAAGGAAAAAGCATATCGAGACGATATGTTGGCCAATAAAAACACGATCTTACAAATGGCTAACGGCTCACGTCTGGCACTCGAAAGTTTAGATTCGGGTAAAGTAATCGAAAAGGACGGCGTACACCTACAACGTACTTCGGACGGTACTTTACTTATCCAGTTGAAACCCGGTATTGAACAAGAACGTAATTATGCTAATAACATCAATACGATTACCACACCTCGTGGACGTACATATAGGATAATGTTAGGCGATGGTACAGTTGTTCATTTAAATGCGGAATCCAGATTGAGTTTTCCGACAACATTCGGAAAGGATGAAAGGCGGGTGACTTTCGAAGGAGAAGGTTATTTTGAAGTAGCAAAAGATAAGACGCGACGATTTTTTGTCAATACAAATGTCGGAAATCAGAAGCAGGAGATCAGTGTTTATGGTACCCAATTTAATATTTCCGCCTATAATGACGCCGATGCGATCAAAACAACTTTAATAGAAGGTAGCGTCCGGGTAAGGTCAGTGAATACGGGGCATGAGGTACTGATGAAACCAAATGAACTTGTGGTTATAGATCATACGGGACTTACCAAACAGCCAGCTGATCTTGAATCAAGCCTCGCCTGGAAGAATAATTATTTTTACTTTGCTGATCTACCTATCCAAGAAGTATTACAACAGATTAGCCGTTGGTATGATGTAGACATTAATTATCAAGGTAAGATACCGGGCGAACGTGTTTGGGGGCAAATTTCAAGAACGAAAAAACTGAAGGAAGTGCTCGAAATTCTAGAAAAAGCAAATCATATCAAATTCCAGCAAAAAGGAAAGGAGGTTATTGTCATGCGCTAATATTTTTATTTATGAAAAACTAACTTACATCTAAAACCATCATTTTACTACTAACCTAGATCCCCATTCTGTATAGCAGATCGGGTAAACTAATACAACCATTTTTATGGGGAATTTTAACAAAAAATTGCTGAAAATTGCGGTTTGCACATCTATATACGCCAGTATATGTCTTCACAGTGCAGATGCGCAGACCCAAACGGTGACGATCAACAAAAAGAACATTACACTGAATGAATTTTTGTCGGAGATCAGAAGGCAGACGGGATACGACTTTGTTTTTACATCTTCCAAATTGGATTTTGGTAAAAAGGTAAGCCCAAATTTTACCAATGAAAACATCCTTAAAGTTTTAAGTCAATACTTTAATTCGAATACCGGGGTTATCTACATTTTTAAAAATCAGACGATTGTGCTGATTGATGAGGAGAAAGCTGAAAATATAATACTTCAGGGGCAGGTGCTTAATACCGCTTCTAAACAGCCTATGCCGGGGGTGACGGTAACAGTAGGCGAGAAGAATATACAGACCAAAACCGATAATAGAGGGAATTTTACTTTAAATGTTCCCGAATATGCCAAAACCTTGGAATTCAATTTTATTGGATACAAGAAGCTGATTATACCCATCACTGCCTCTGTTAAATATAAGGTGGAGATGGAAGAAAAGACCGAAGACATTGAAGAAGTTGTGGTCACAGGTATATTCAATCGGAGTGCCGAGAGCTTTACCGGAGCATCGCGAACAATTTCGGGTGAAGACCTCAAGAAAATCTCCACAAATAATATTTTTGCTGGTATTTCAGCCATCGAACCCTCCTTTCGTATCATGCCAAATAATGTTACGGGCGGAAGTATAAATCAATTACCAGAAATACAGCTTCGTGGTCAAAATTCTTTGCCCAACTTAAATGGAGAGCTTTCTTCCAACCCTAATCAACCACTTTTTATACTGGATGGTTTCGAAGTAACACTTCAGCGTATCGTTGACCTCGATATGAATATGATCGCAAGCGTGACGATTTTGAAAGATGCTTCCGCCACAGCAATATATGGTTCCCGTGGCGCCAATGGTGTTATGGTTGTCAACACCATTGCTCCTAAACCAGGCAAAATTCAGGTCACGCTCAATAATGATTTCAGGTTGTCACTGCCAGACCTTTCTGTGTACAATTATTTAAATGCACGTGAAAAACTAGATTTTGAGAAGAGAACGGGTGTCTACGATGCAACGTTTGATCAGGATTATTTGCGTATGGAACAGATTTATAACGAACGTTTGAAAAATGTACAGCGCGGCATTGATACCGACTGGAAGAAGATACCCACACAAATTGGATTTAACAACAGAACTAATATCAGTCTTCAAGGAGGGGATGAATACCTGCGATATGGTGTTTTAGCAACAGCGGATCTGCAACAAGGCGTGATGAAGGGACAGGATAGAAAAAATTATTCTGGGCAGTTTGATCTAACTTATTTAGTGAAAAAATTGCAGTTCAGGAATTCATTGCGCGTTTACCAAAACGTGTCCAACGAATCTCCCTATGGAAACTTTAGCAGATATCTTACATTAAATCCGTATTGGACTCCCTATGATGAAAAAGGGAATATACAGCGATATCTGGAAAATTTTCAATATGTAGGCAGAAACTTTATCCAACCCAATCCTGTATATGATGCCACTTTACATTCCGTTAACCAAACTAGCTCATTGGGTATAACCAATAATTTTCAAGTCAGGTATTCGTTTCAGCCTAATTTTTACATTGAGTCAAATTTAAGTTTTACCAAACAAAAAGGGGGCACAGATCAATTTTATTCTGCTCAAGATAGCAGGTTTGAGCAGATTGCTGACCCTAACCGCAGGGGATCATACACCGACCGAAATGATGAGCTATCCTCGTATGAAAGTATGACCAATCTGAACTATACATTTATGCGTGGCAAACATCAATGGGTATCTACAGCATCCATAAATTTTTCCAGTGCAAAAAATAATTTTACACAAATTATTGCCGAAGGATTTCCATATGATAGACTAGACAATTTGCTTTTTGCCAATCAGTATCAGTTAAATGGGAAGCCTACAGGGGATGAAAGTACGGTAAGGCGGGTAGGGTATCTTTACAATGCCAATTATTCCTATGATAATAGATTCTTGGCAGATGTTTCTATCAAACGGGATGGATCCTCGCAATATGGTACGGACAAAAGATTCGGAACTTTTTGGTCCACTGGACTTGGCTGGAACATCCACAATGAGGCCTTTTTTAAAACAAATGATATGGTGAACAGGCTTAAGCTGCGGGGGAGTTATGGTACTACCGGTTCCTTAAATATACCGGCTTATTCGTCACAAACCAGGTATAATTTTGGTGTGGAGAGTGGCTATTATAATGATTTGGGAGCAACTATAGGCAACCTTGGTAATCCTAATCTTAGCTGGCAAAATGTGAGAAAATTAAATATTGGGGTTGAAGCCATATTATTTAAGCAAAAGCTTGATTTGCGATTTGATGTCTATAAGGATATCACGGATAATACATTGACAAATTTGACTTTGGCTCCTTCAACTGGATTTAATAGCTTTTCGGAGAATCTTGGAAAAGTGGAGAATAATGGCTTTGAGTTTTCTGCGCGCTATAAGCTCTTAGAGAAAAAAGAAACAGGTACGCTATGGTCGATTTATCTGAATGGATTCACCAATAAAAATACCCTCAAAGAGCTTTCCAACAGACTGAAATCTTCAAACGACAGATTGAACGAAAATAATACCGCGCAGACCGCTCCGAATATATTGCTGGAGGAAGGGCAATCCATGGACGCAATTTTTGTCGTAAAATCGCTCGGAGTAGATCCCACTACAGGTTCGGAAATTTTTCTGACAAGGGATGGGCAACGCACCTATCAATGGAATGCTGCCGATAAAGTCGCCTACGGTGTCAGTATTCCCAAATGGAACGGCAACTTTGGTACGAATCTCAACCACAAAGGTTTTGAATTGGGATTAATATTTAATTATCAATACGGTGGACAGCTTTATAATCAAACACTGATAGATCGTGTTGAGTCTGTTGATCCGACACTGAATGTTGACCGAAGAGCGTATGATCTGGGTTGGACCGGCCCGGGGAGTGTGAGCCAATTTACGGCCATAGGTGTGGGCAATCCTGCGACTAGATTAACCTCTAGGTTTGTACAGGATAATAATACGCTGACTTTGAGTTCACTGTCTTTGGGATACAATTTTTATCAAAAAGCTTGGATCAAACGGATAGGTCTGCGGAGTTTGCAAATTACTGGGATCACAAATGACCTATTTCGCTGGAGCTCCATTGAAATAGAAAGAGGAACTTCTAATCCATTTGCGCGCACGTTTGCCCTTTCACTACGTGTGGGAATTTAAACTGAAATATGATGAAATCAATCGTTAATTATATACTATGTCTTTCAATTTCATGTATAGCTTTACAAAGTTGTAAGAAGTATTTGGACATTGCGCCTAAATCGAGCGTGGCCGAAGAAGAAATGTTTGCTTCGGAAATCGGTTTTCGCCAGGCTTTAAATGGTGTTTATTCCTCCATTGCCAGTCGAAACTTATATGGTGATAACTTATCAATGGGTTTTGTGGCAGCTTTGGCCCAAAACTATAATACTTCAGGTAATTCAGGTCTATTCGTCAAGACGCGAAACTATGACTATGAATCCTCGGAAGTGATAAACTATACGGGTCAGATATGGTCTAGCGCCTATAATGGAATCGCCGGACTAAATAATATTCTTAAATTCTGTGAGGAAAAACGAGGAGTGCTTTCAGAAAAAGCCTATAATGAAATAAAGGGTGAAGCCCTGGGGCTGCGCGGCTTTTTGCATTTTGAACTTCTACGCATGTTTGCTCCGTCTTTTTTCTTAGGTATGGAGTCTAAAGCAATTCCTTACAGGATTACAATAGATCATTATTCTCAAGTTCCAGCCACCGTAAGAGAGGTGACAGAACTTTGTGTTAAAGATTTGCAGGAATCTGCAGAGCTGCTTAAACAAGTAGATCCAGTATTAAGTGGGGCGTCCGAAAGAAGGTATAAATTTAACTATTTTGCCGTAAGGGGAACTCTTGCCAGAATTTACTTGTACCGTGATGAAAAATCAAAAGCCTATACTTCGGCTAAGGAGATTGTAGATTCAGGACTTTTCCCTTTTGTCAACAAAGCAAATGTGAGCGCAAGAGCAGATAATAAAGATCGCCTTTTTAAAAGCGAACTTGTGTTTGCTATTCGGAATAGAAACTTGCTGAACTGGGCTTACAACCTGTATTTTACATTTTATGGGAATTTTTCAGATCGCCTGAGTAGATCCGAGGCAGACTTTAAAAAACTGTATGAAGTGACCAATGTTGGTGAAGCTGATATTCGATGGCTCAATCTTTTTGAAAATAGCCAAGGCTTTAAATTTCCTTCCAAATTCTGGCAGACCTCGTCCACTTCCATTGATAGCCTAAGGCTTGATCATATGGTTCCCGTGATCCGCTGTAGTGAAATGCGTTATATACTTGCTGAAACGTCTCCCTCGGCAGAAGAAGCTTTAAATCAGCTCAATCAAGTCAGGCTGGCACGTACTGTTCCTGCACTCCCTGTAACAACGGGCAATTTAGATCGAACGTTTATCCAAAATGAGATTGGTAAAGAATATCAGAAAGAAATGTATGCCGAAGGGCAGGTGTTCTATTACTATAAACGCCGCAATTTGACAGATATACCCTTCAAACCAACTGCTATGAAAACCTTTAATGTAAAAAACTATACACTTCCGATTCCAAAGGATGAAATGGAATTTAATCCAAATTATTAAAGTCGATGAAGTTTATTCATAAAACTATTAATCAAATCATAATTATGAGAAGACTTATTATAGTACTAATTATATCCTTGCTGTTTGTCAATTGCAAAAAGGATGAGATTATGTTTTTTGAAGGCAAGGATGCCTTGAGTATTTATGTAAATCAATATGAGCCAGATAGCACAGCTTATTCCTTTGCCTCAGGTCTGGATTCACGAACACGTGATACACTGCTTTTAAAGGTTAGAATACAGGGGCGCACATCATCGGCCAACCGACTGTTCCGTCTTTATGCGGATTCAGGAAGTACAGCGGTAGAAGGCCAAGATTATATTCTTCCGGAAGTTAACTTACCTGCAGACTCCGTTAGAACATTGTACCCCGTTATTTTATTACGTAGTCCGAAGTTAAAAGATAGAACGTTGAATTTAAACGTAACAGTTAAAGCATCTGATACTTTTGAAAAAGGTGCGGTAGGAATAGAGATCGGAAAGAAGTCTTCCAGCATTGCCAGATATAAGATCAAATTTAACGACTATCTTTCAAAACCATCGTATTGGGATGATATAGAGCGGTATGTGGGTGAATTTAGTGTTGCTAAGTTGAGATTTATGTTTATGGTATATGGTCAGGATACTCCCTTTGGCGACTATTCAACTGGAGAATTACTCAATATGAGGCTTAGGCTTAGGGCTGCTCAAAAAGCTTACGAAGAAGTCAATGGACCGCTTATAGATGAAAATGGTAATCAAGTGTTATTTTAAAATTTGATCAAATGAAAAGTATTAGTTTATTGCTGGCCTTCTTATTAGCGCTTAATTTTTGGAGCTGTAAAGAAGAAAAATTCCAGCCTTATAATGACATAGAGGATATAGCCGTGGTTTCTCCTCAGGACACAACCATTGTACGAGCACAGCTGCAAAACCTATCGATTAGTCCTCAGTTGAAAGGTCTTCAAGCAGATAAACAATATACCTACCAATGGCGGTTATATGTTGGTGAGTCTTATAAAATTTTGGCTACAACGCAGGATTTAAATATAAAAATTGATTTTGCAGTTGATGATTATAGCATTCAGTTTTTGGTGACGGATCCGACAACTGGTATTAAAGCAATCAGCCAGCTTTATGCTTTAAAAGTGACAGGTGCTTTTCCGGAGGGATGGCTAGTGGGTAACAATTTGAACGGAAAAGGTCAAATGTCATTTATCAGAACTGCAGACCAACAGGTGTATATTAATCCGTTAGAGGAGGTCAATGGTGGCATTTATCCTGAAAAAGTTATTGCAGCTGTATCAGGTGTTGTACCATCCGCATTTTTTGGAACCTTTTCTCAGTTATTTTACTTCACTGAGAACGGTTTGCGGGTTTTTGATGCCGAGACCATGTTACAGACAATGGATTTAAATGAATATTTCTATGGAAATAAGTCTTTTTCAAAAATTCCGGCTTATGGCACTAATGCGTACAATCTCGACCAGTATTTAATTTATAATGGTGAATTGTATGCGGCTAATGGATTGAGCTTTGGGCAGAATACTGACTTTGGTAAATTTTCTGAGCGTTTTGAAGGGGATTATTCGATGTTTCCCTTTGTTTTTGCTGATGCTGCCTTTACAACTTATTTCTATGATAATAAAAATAAACGCTTTATGTCTGCTAACTATCAGGGGAGAGAGCTAACCGTTCCATCTCGTGTTACCACAAATGGACAGTATAATATCAATAATATTCAGAGGACTATGATAGGAAGTGATTTTACTTTAGGAAATAATTACCTGAGTTTGATGACTGATGAAAAGCAGGCTTATATTTATGCTTTCAGATTAAGTTCGGATGACAACATTCCTGATGGCTATTATACCTCTTTGGCAGGAGCAAAAGAGCTCGACCAATACACCGGATTTGCCGCGGCATCCGATGTTGAGAGGGCATATTACTCTTCAAAAAATAAAATCTATAAGATTTCCGCTGCCAATGGATCGGTCACCGAATTATTCAGCTTACCGAATGGCGCTGAAATAGTAGATCTCAAAATGCTTAAAGCTGGCGATGATGCCAACCGCCAGCTCGTCTTCGCGGTCAACAAAGGAACATCTGGTGAGGTACACTGTATCTTTCTGAACGAGTTTGGCGATATCGACAGCAGTAGAAAAGAAATAGTATATACTGGCTTTGGGCAGATTACAAACATTAGCTATCGTAAAGCTTCTTAATAGGAAAAAGAAGTAAGAATAAACCGTTGATGAAATAAAGTTGATGGTGGATCAGGCAAATAAGTAACAATATAATATAAATATAAAAATGAAAAAAATCATATTGACAGTATTTTCAGCATTCTTGCTGTTTACTGCAAAAGCACAACAAGCGAATACTGGTAATACTATCAGACAAAGGTTGGCAGAGTTAAACACAATTACGGATCCGACAGCTTTGACTGCAAAATTAAAAGAGCTGCAACAGGGAACAGTCGAGGAAAATTATCTTGTAGCATATAGTTATTATTCATCCAAAGGCATGGCGGAACAAGCCGATAATCTTCAAAATGAAATTCTCAAGAAGTTTCCAAAAGGACGACTTGCCCTACAGCAAAAAATACAGGAGATAGGTGAGATTTCCGATCTTGACGGTAGAGACAAGAGTTTTGTGGCGCTTTATAAAGAATATCCCGATGAAAACTTTGGTTTTCTGACCTATTCGCTGAGTCAGGATTTCGCTGCTAGGGGCGATGATGCCAAGATGCG
The DNA here is from genome assembly GCF_002484085.1 of Sphingobacterium sp. UBA7625. Taxonomy (NCBI): domain Bacteria; kingdom Pseudomonadati; phylum Bacteroidota; class Sphingobacteriia; order Sphingobacteriales; family Sphingobacteriaceae; genus Sphingobacterium; species Sphingobacterium sp. UBA7625. Next base: position 192,599 of record NZ_DLJD01000058.1, on the reverse strand, counting down.
TTTCTATGCAGATATCTATGGAAAGGGAGCTACAGATGGAAAAGGAAATCCCATTGCGAAAGAAGCTATTTATGCCATGATGGCCGGATCCATGGTTAAGGCCAACCCTGAGCTGGCAGCAGGCTATTTAAAGTATGGCGTAGATGCTGCAAAGGCATCTTTGGCGGAAATGAAAGCAAGCTCAAGTCCTGATCCTAATCTTTTGTCACGTGCCCAAAATAACTATTTTGCTGTTCTGACTAATTATGTTACAGCTTTGTCTAACGGTAAGGATGCGGAAAAAGGATATCAGGAAGGGCAAAAGGCATATTTGGCACTCCAAGAAGATAAGACAGCTGATCCCCGTTCGTTAAAATATCTGGAGGGAGCCTATGTACAGACGCTGATCAAGACCAAGAGGTTTAAAGAAGCGTTGCCCTATCTAGAGAATGCGGTTAAAGAAGATCACGCCAATCAGGCGATGATGGAGCAACTTAAAACTGCTTATATTGCTGTAAATGGCTCTGATTCGGGTTATCAAGGCTACGAAAGTAATTTACTGGTTATCCAAGAAGAAAAGCTTCAGTCCGAAATCGCAAAAATGGCAATTAATAAACCTGCACCTGATTTTGAGCTAAAAGACGTTGACGGCAATCTTGTGAAGCTTAGTGACCTGAAAGGAAAAGTGGTGGTACTTGATTTTTGGGCCACTTGGTGTGGGCCGTGTAAAGCCTCATTTCCCGCTATGCAAAAAGCGGTAGATAAATACAAAAATGATCCCAATGTCAAGTTTTTATTTTTGCATACCTGGGAAAAAGGTGGCGGCGATCCAACAACTAATGCAAAAAAATATGTAACCGACAATAAATATTCATTTGAAGTATTAATGGATTTGCGCGATCCGAAAACAAATGCGAGTGCTGTCGCATCAGCATATAAGGTAGATGGCATCCCTACCAAAATTATTATTGATACACATGGGCAGATACGTTTCAGTACTTCAGGTTTTGGTGCCGATGCTGATAAGGCGGTGAGAGAACTATCCAATATGATCACGTTCGCAAAAAAGGGTTAATAACAAGGAGAAAGATATATGAAAATAATATACGCACTTTTATTGTGTGCGTTTGTTTCGGTAGTCGGGCAAGCCTTTGCACAGTCGGATAGATCAGAGCTCCTGAGCGATGTTAGGGCATTCGAGGTAAGTGCATGTAAACCATCAAAGAACAGTCTCGTTACTGTATGGATGGAAAAACGTCCCTCCCGGAAAGATAATAGTGAAGAGGCAGCCGATATGCAGGTTGCCTATCGCGCATCAGATAACAATGGTCGGACCTGGTCGGCAAAAGGAATAATTGATCTGCCAAATACCTTCGCCACTGGGAATCCTTTTGTGTATAATAACCAAAAAGGAGATACCTATGTCGTCTGTATGCATATCGGGCAGGATTTTTTTTCCGGAAATATTTCTTTGTATGAATTTGATTTCAATACCAAAGTTTTTAATCTGAAATCAGTGCCAATTAAGAGCAGTGATAATCTGCTAGACAAACCTTCTATCGTATGTTACGGAGATGAAATCCATCTGGTTTATGTTGCCTATACTAAAAACTTTAAAAATGCTGTAAAATATCAAGTGTCCAAAGACAAGGGCGCTACCTGGACAGAACCCGTTAATGTGTTTACTGATCAAACAATTAATTATTTAGGACCAGCGATGGCTATGGTCAAGGGAAACCAGCTTTTAATTTCGGCGGGTTCATATGGTAGTAAGGGAATTTTTCTAACCAGGAGAATCGCTGATGACGAAAAAGTAAGATTTGAGACAGCAAAGGTTGTAGGCAGCATATCTAAGAGACTTGGCTCAGCAATGACGGAATTAACGACCCGGGGCAATGATCTTGTATTAAGCTGGCAAAATCCACATCAGCGAAATGAGGTATGGTTATCCATGAGTCGAAATGCAGGGGAGTCGTGGTCTAGCCCACATCTGATCACTTCTACTGGAAATCTTCTTTCTACTGCTTTTGGCAATGATGGCGGTATCCATTGTATCTATTCGGATTTCAGTGACCAAAAGTTTTCTGTTAACTACAGAGCACTAAAGGATAACTATTCCGTGGCGAAGGAGATGTATTTAGCAAAGCCGATAGTATCGAATATTTTTAAAGAATACCTTGGTGCTTATCAAAAACTCCTTGTTCAGAATAAGGAGTTTTTCGCTTTTTGGATAGATTATCCCAATAATAGTACATTGAAATTTACGAAATGGAAACTATAGTTGTGTAATACAATTTTAATAGTTTCAATTTTATACAGAAAGCCATTTTTGATCAAACGGCTTTCTGTGTTTTATTTCTCCTAACTTCCATCAAACTTTCCTTATTTTCTTCGATCGTTTTTTTTAGAATATTGTCGCAACGAGATATAAGATCTCTAGCAAACAATGCTAAAATTTTAAAAAATACGAATATAATTTATAATATTTTTCTACTATTGTAGCAGATTATTAATTTTTGAAATTTACCTATACTACCGTAGTGCTTTTATAAAGCAGTGAGACAAGTAAAATGGATAAGTATAAAATTTTGTCAGACAGTGAACTTGTTTCTTTGCTCAAACATGGAGATAGGGAAGCTTTTGCCGAAATTTACGATCGATACAGCATGATGATTTATTATAAGGTAAATCAAATGCTTCGTGATGAGAATGCGTCCAAAGATCTGGTACAGGATCTCTTCACATCAATATGGGAAAAGTGCGATCTGATCAGGGACAACGTTGGTATCTCATCTTACTTATATGTGGCCGCTCGCAATCGCGTCCTCAACTATATTCAAAGAGGAAAAACAAAAAGCGATTACCTTACTGAAATTGGAAAGTACAGCCTTCAGGTGAATGATGAAACATTAGAAAAAATAGACGAGAAGGATCTGATGCTATTACTAACAAGTGAAATAGCCAGACTGCCTGCTAAAATGCGAGAAGTCTTTGAACTGAGCAGATTGGAGGATTTGTCTCATCGTGAAATTGCAGAAAGACTAAATTTGAGCGAATCCACCGTGAAAAAGCAAGTTCAAAACGCATTAAAAATTCTTAAAGTTAGACTGTCGAATTATAATTCTCTAGGGATACTGCTGCTGATCTTTTTAAGAGACAACTGAGATTTCTGATTATCTTATATTGTTCTTATTTAGTGGGTTATAATTATTTTGAAAATTTATCTACCCCCTAAGCTTTCCTCAACTGTATAACACACTAAACGGTTACTAAACCCGACTTCGATTTATGGAAAAGAAACTTGGAGCAGAGCTCGTAGAGAAATATCTTTCAGGTACGGCCACGCAGATGGAACAGCGTGTTGTCGAAGAATGGTACGCCTTTAACCGCCTGGACCAATCTGCTATCGACTCTACTGAAGATTTTAAAAGGATAAAATCAGCGATGTGGGCTATTATTGATCAGCGATGCCAGCCTCAAGTTCGGGTTTTGAAGAAACGGAAATGGATATCCTATGCAGCTGCTGTTTTATTATTCACAGGCATTCTAGGTATATACAAACTGCAGCAACGCCATCGGGAATATGAGGTAGCCAACTATACAGGACCGGAGATCAAAGCTGGACATGAGGGTGCTACTTTAACGCTGTCCGATGGTTCGAAGATTGATCTCAATACTGCCAATGTAGGTGAAATCACTACGGAGCAAGGAGTCGTTATCTCCAAAAATGCAGATGGCGTACTTGTTTTCACGGCAAATCACGCCAATCCTCAGCCCATTAAAGCAGCTCGCAATACTATCACCACAAAAAATGGAGAAATGTACCAAGTCGTCCTTCCGGACGGTTCGAAAGCTTGGCTTAATGCCGCGTCTAGTTTGACTTTTGATTCCAATCTTGCTACCAGTGCTGTACGTACAGTTAAATTGCAGGGTGAAGGATATTTTGAAGTAAGCAAAAATTCTAGACCATTTATTGTCGCAACGGCATCTCAGCATGTTCGAGTCCTTGGTACGCATTTCAACATCAATGCCTATGCAGAATCAAAGGGGCTTGTCAAAACCACGCTTATTGAAGGGAAAGTCAATGTGGTGAGCAGCTCAGGAGAACGTATTATCAAACCTGGCGAACAAGCTGTCAACCGACTTGGGCAAATCAATGTCCATGAGCAAGATACGGAAGAGATTTTGGCGTGGAAGAATGGTTTCTTTAAAATTGACGGAAATCTTCACGATATCATGCTGTCCATAGGACGTTGGTACAATATGGATGTCCAGTTTACAGCAGATGCGCCAAAGTCGCTCAATTTGTGGGGATACATCTCCAGATCAAATGATTTAGTAACCACATTACGCCAAATTGAAAGAACAAACAAAGTAAAATTCAAAATTAAAGAAAGGACCCTTATAGTAACAAATTAAACCTATTTATCTTAAATCAGCAGGGGAACGACCGAAAGGTGAATTTTCGAGAAAACCGCAAGGTGCATCACCACCTCGCGGCTATAAAAGAAAAATGATGCTGCCCAAAAGATGCCCATTAAAAAACGAACGACACTAATCAGACATGAACCATTTAACCAAAACAAAAGTATGAAAAAAAATGTGCTATTGGGTGTTTTTTACCCCATGCGGCCTTTACCTAAACTACTATTTATTATGAAATTAGTTTTTTTTATCATGACATGTATGTTGATGCATACCTACGGGGCCTCGTATGCACAACGTGTCACGATAATGGAGCGAAATGCCTCCTTAGAACAGATCATAAAACAGCTGCGGCAACAGACGGGATATGACTTTTTGCTGGACAAGGCTATTTTTCAACAACATCGATCGATTCATCTCGATCTTCAGAACATAAGTCTTGATCAGGCTCTGCAATCACTTACGAAGGGGCGTGACCTCGCCTTCTCTATTGAAGGAAAGTCCGTTGTGATCACAAGTCTAAAGAAGCCTAAGTTAAAAGATGAATCGACTGATAGCGGGCTGAGCATGCAGCAAGGATTAGCAGGTTTGGTGGTGGGAGAAAAGTCTATCCCTTTGGCAGGTGCTACAGTGAAAATAAAAAGAACCAATCAGGTCTCAGCTACAGACAACAAAGGTTTCTTTCGTTTTGATCGGCTTGAGGTCAATGATATTCTTGAGGTGAGCTATGTGGGCTACGAAACCAGCGAAACGACAGTGACAGCTGGACAATTAGCGCAAAAAGAGTATATGATCATCAACATGAAGCCTACGCTGCGCAGTCTGGACGAAGTAAAAGTTGTCAATACCGGTTTTCAAAAGATCAGTAGAGAAAATATTACCGGTTCCGTGACTACTGTGACCAGCAAAGATATCGAAAAACGCAATAGTATCAACGTGATGGACAATCTCGAAGGCATCGTTCCCGGCTTGGTGCAGTATCAAGGCAAGGCCACTATTCGCGGTACCAGCACAATGGAGGCTTCAACAGGTATTTTGGTTGTTGTCGATGGTTTGCCGATCGAAGGATCCATTGCGGATGTCAATCCCTATGATATAGAAACGGTGACCGTGTTAAAAGATGCTGCGGCTGCAGCCATATATGGTGCCAGAGCCTCCAATGGAGTGATTGTCATATCGACAAAAAAAGCAACAGAAAAGGGGAGTACTACTGTTGAAGCTTCGGCCAATGTGACAGTTACCGAAAAACCGGATTATAGCTATAACAATTTTATGTCGCCGGGCCAGCAGGTAGACTGGGAGAGCAATTATTATAAATGGTGGTTCAGTGGCGGTAGTGGAACAGTTAAGCAACCTATTCAAGACTTTGAAAGTAATATCGCCACCGGGCAGGCAATTACCCCTGTCCAATATGCATATTATCAGCTCAACACCAATCGCATTAATCAATCTGAACTCGATGCACAATTAAAAAATTACAAGGAGAATGATTTTGCAAAAGAATATCATGATCATGCCCTGCTGAAAGGTGTAACCCAACAATACAATCTGGCGTTACGGACAAATACCGGTAAAGCTCAAAATAGCTTTGTATTAAATTATATGAATGACAATAAAGGTATTATTAATGCATTTGATCGCCGTATTAATTTACACTATAAAGGCGGTTATAGTGTAGATAAGTGGCTTGATATCGATTACGGCATCAATAGTGTCATCGGGAGGGCTCGCACTCACAATAACCAATTTGCACTTACCCCTTTTAATGTTCCTTCTTATTTCAGATTGTTCAATGATGATGGTAGCAGAGCATACTATACGAACAATCGTTTTAATGTCTATAACACTATTGCCGAGAGCCGACCAGAACTACAGTCCGCTTCGTTCAATCACATGGACGAATTGGAACGCGATTTTGTGAATACTAGTACACTAAATACCCGGTATTATTTAAATTTAAATATCAGACCTTTCAATGGCTTGTCTTTGCAGCCGATGTTCCAATATGAAGATATCCGCACAGATGTATCGGGTTATTCGGAAGAAGATAGTTATACGATGCGTTGGTTGCATAATGTGTACACGTATCGGTATGAAGATCCTGTAACGAAAGCTGTTTCCTACCCATCTTATATTCCAAAAGGCGGAAAATTGGCCACATCCCATTTACGTAGTCCCAACTATACAGCGCGTTTTCAGGCTAATTTTGACCGTACATTTAACAGACATCGCTTTATTGCCCTGGCCGGTATGGAATTTCGCCAGACTAGGTCTTATGGCACAAATGGCGTCTTGTTAGGGTATGATGATCAGTTGCAGACCCAACTGACCAACGTGGTCAATTTTGACGCCATGGATGAGAAAAAGATGGGTACGCTTTGGAATGCGAATTATCCTTTGTATCAATATCATTTTGGCGAGGCTGTGTCCATGGGCCTTCAAAAAGACATTATGCACCGCTTTGCCTCTGGGTATGCTAATCTGACTTATACCTATGATCAAAAATATAATCTTTTTGGGTCTATACGTAAAGATTATGCTGACCTTTTTGGTGGAGACGAAAAATATAGAGGTAGACCACTTTGGTCAGTTGGTGTATCCTGGGTTGCATCCAATGAAGATTTTATCAAGCAATATACTTGGATTGACTATTTAAAGGTTCGGACATCATACGGGTTAACGGGCAATATCCGGAATGTAAGTGCACTTTTGGTGGGAACAGCAGGGATCAACAACTTGACCCAAGAGCCCAATGCTACAGTCTCCAATCCACCGAATCCGCAATTGCGATGGGAAAAGACAGCTACGGCCAACATCGGTATCGATTTTAGCCTTTTCGAAAGTCGTCTACGGGGTACCCTAGATTGGTACCGTCGCAAGGGGACAGACCTATTTGCACAGAAAAGGCTTGACCCATCCGAAGGCTTTGCATCCATGGTTATCAACAACGCCAGCATGGTCAATAACGGAGTGGAATTCAATTTGAGTTATGATTGGTTTAGGGCCACTTCACGGGAAACATTTGGCTGGACGAGTAATTTAACAGGGGCTTATAATCAAAACCGTATTACCGATGTAGATGAATTGACCAGAAATCCGATTACGCTGGCAGCCGGTGATTCGTACCGTAAAGGATACCCTGTAAATTCATTGTTCTCTTTTCGTTTTGCAGGGCTTGATGATATGGGCATGGCACAGTGGTATAATACAGCTGGTGTACCGACTAAGGCAACATTGGGTCCCACAGATGCAGATGCTATCGTTTTTTCAGGCAGCGGTGATCCTAAGATCACGATGGGATTTAACAATGACTTTTCATACAGGGGATTCACCCTCAGTATTTTTGCTATGTATTACGGTGGTCACTATTTTAGGGCTAGACCAGTACCATTGGCATACCCGTCAGCTAATTATGGTGCTATGCCATCTTATTTACTGGATAGCTGGACACCCGAAAATACTGATACAGATATTCCCGGAAGTGGCCAGTATTATCAGATTGCTCCTTCAAATCAATACTATTACTCAGACAATCTAGTGCGCAGTGCAGATTTTATTAAAATTAGAAATATAGCCTTAGGTTATTTATTACCGGCAGATCTGGCAACAAGGATCAAAGCCAGGAATCTAAAGCTGCGGTTTCAGATCAATAATCCAAGATCATTATGGATCAGACAGAAAGATGTGCATGTAGATCCCGAAACTGGAGGAGCACCTCTTCAAACATCTTTTGTCTTTGGTATCAATGCAAATTTTTAAAACTATGAAATTAAGATTTAAACTATACCTTTTGGCCCTTTTTATTTCGTTGTTCGGAATAAATGGTTGTGCAAAATACACTGATTTTGTACCCAAGGGGCAAAACTTGCTCAATCGTGCCGATGACCTTGATCAGTTGATGAATGTAAATTATTCTGGTAATCTCTTTAACATGAATAAGCTTTCTCTGATTGTCAATGACATGTATCTACTGGCATACAATGTACCTAATGTGATTTCATCCAATGTATTGACCATGGATAAAGTGCTGTTGACTTATGACGAAGCTGCCGACCGTGCAGCGCTTACACCTACTGATGCACGATACGACGGACTTTATAAAAACATCGCCATGGTCGCCAATATTGTATTGGCGAACGCCGATCAGGCCAGCGGGGACAAAAAGCTTCTGGAACAGCTCAAAGCGGAGGCTTATGTGCTTAGATCTTTTATGCATTTCCTTTTGGTCAATATGTATGCGAAAGCGTATGATCCTGCCACGGCATCAACAGATGGCGGTATTCCCTACGTCACTGATATTAACTTTGAGAAAGAGAATGCCAAAGTAACAGTACAGGAGGTTTACGATAAGATGCTTGCAGATATTGATGCCGCATTGGCAGCAGAAGCATTGCCTGATCGGCCTAAAAATAGCATGCGGTTTGGGAGGGGATTTGCTTATGCTTTGAAAGCAAAAATTTTGATGTCTCTACGCAATTACAGTGGTGCATTAGAAGCCGTAAATAATGCGCTGGCAATTAACAATACATTGGAGGACCACCGCTATCTGCTGTCCGAACCGGTAATGGCCAATCGTGTTCTGAGCCGAAAGGGCCTCACTGCCCCGGATAATTTGTTTTATGCATTTTCTAATACATTCGATCCATCTTTGCTCACACCTACTTATGAGATACTAAAAGATTACTATGAGCCTGGAAATATTATTAAAGACTATACCAATGTCTATAATTACCAATATGGAATGATCTATGTTGGGCTACCTGATATTCCTGCCTGGATTGCGATTAGTTATGAAGGAAATAGTGCCGGAATGACCGTGTCAGATCTCGTGCTTATGAAAGCTGAGTGTTTGATCCGCAGCAATAAACTTTCAGCTGGTATGGAAGAAATTGAAAAGATCCGGGTCCGTCGCATTGCGCCAGAAGTGTATGCTCCACTCGTGGTTAAAGATGCCACCGAGGCGATGGCTTATCTGAAAAAAGTCTCACGGATAGAATTTTTATTTACCTGGCGCAATTTTGTCGATGTAAAGCGCTGGAATACCGAAGCGGCTTATGCGGAAACCATCAATAGAACTATTGGAGGTAAGACCTATGTCTTAAAACCTAATTCGCCGCTATGGATCTTGCCATTTCCACAGAGCGCCACCCAGTTTAATACAACACTCACACAGAACTATTAATAAATACAAAAACAAATAATAATGAAAAAGCATTCTATAATAAGCTGCATCCTGATCTTCACATTATCAATGTTTGCTATTGGCGGCTATGCACAGACAAGTGGAAAGTTAAATGTAGGTGATCCCGCCCCGGCAATCAGCTATTCGAAGTGGTTGAAAGGGAAACAGTTCGACTCGTTTGATCCAGCGCAAATCTATGTGATGGAGTTTTGGGCTACCTGGTGTAGCCCTTGTAAAGCAGCTATGCCTCATCTTACCGTTTTACAAAAACAATATGAAGGTAAGATTACCTTTGTAGGTGTCAATGTATGGGAAAAGATTCCAAAAGGTCAGTCTTACGAAACGGTAGTTCCGGCGGTGGAAAAATTCGTGCGTGGGAATGATGCCAATATGGGTTATAGTGTTATTGTCGATGATAAAGACCAGGGTATGGGTAATAAATGGCTGCGGGCAGCTGGGCAAAACGGAATACCAGCGAGTTTTATAGTCAAAGAAAATCATATTATTTGGGTTGGACACCCCGGTCAATTGGATTCTATCATTCCACAAGTATTAGGTGGGTCTTATGATATGAAGGTGTTCAAGGAAAAGTCTGATAAAGCTGCTCAGAAGGCCCGGGAGGAAAGTGAGGCTATGATGGCTATGTTCAATCCAATTCAGGAGGCTTTAACAGCTAAAGATCACAAAAAAGCATTTGAGTTAATGGATAAATTGGTTGCTGAAAAGCCAGACTTTAAAATTTCCATGAGCCTTCTTAAATTTAAGACATTGTTGACCGATGTAGATGAGAAGCAGGCCATTGCCTTTGCCACAGAATTTCAAAAAGAATATAAAACTGCACCATCGTTATTTCTGGGAGAGGTGTATAAAACAGATAACCTTTCCAAAGATACCTATGCATGGGTGGCAGACAATTTTGGCAGCACGGCAGAAGTGAACAATCCATTGATTTTAGATGCATTGGCAACTTGTTATGCAAAAGCTGGTCAGTATGCAAAAGCGGCGGATAATCAAGCTAAAGCTTTAGCGATAGCTGAAAAAGCGCTTAAAGACGGAGAAATGGTAGGTACCGTGATGGATTATACAGTAGAAGAATACAAAAAGAAATTGGCTGAATATAAAAATAAGATGTAAACTCAAAAAATAAATAATGGGTATCATAATCAATTATGGTACCCATTATTTACGATGAGGGCATAAGTCCCGTGTAAAAATAGGTTGAATTGTCATATCTTTAACGGTTTAGATCCTCGTCAATTAGTTTCAATTGTTCTTAACCTGGTCGTCGATAATATTTTTAAAATCTTCTAGTTTATTCTCTGACAGAATTAAAGTCAAGAATTCAGTATTAGATAAGAACAGAATTTTATATCCATCTCTCGAGTCTCGCATTGCTTCCAAATAACTAGTCTTTGCAAACCCTCCGGTCGTGGCTATGATACCGAGTTCTGATAGTCCATTTGAATTTTTCAATTTGTTGGAAAATACAATAAAGTCATTTTTTCCGACTTTATAGTCCGGCTTATTCTTGCATTCAATCAAAAAATATTTTCCAAATTTATTTAAAAATGGATCTTTGGTTTCATTTCTTACTATTAAATCTACTTCGTTTCGTGAAGTATCTATCACACGTTTTTTTAGTTCACGGTACCCCATAGAGCCGAATAAAAGACCGAGAAATCTTTCAAATAGTATTCCTTTTTTGAAAGTATCTTGTTCATTTTTAGCATCAGAATAATATTGCATTAAGCCGCTGTTATACAATGATATATTCTCATCTAACTTTTTGTAGTAATCATTTATGACTGGCTCTAGTTTTTCGGCTGTTTCAGCTGTTTTTGCACCTTTATTTATAACATCAAGAATTTTACCTGTTTTTAATATACCTTTCAGTTGTTCAAAATACTCCTCTTTATAGGCAGAGATTATGATGATATGTGCAATTGGGTTTAACTGGAAAATTCTTTCAATTATTTCGATTCCATCGATTCCTAGCTTATCCATTCTAAGATCCACAACAGCTAAGTTAAAGAAACGATTCTCGATCGCTGCGAGTATAGTTTCTTTTTCATAATAGCTTTCAAAGTTATAGCCACTTAATTTTTCGGATAAGCTTTTTTTCAAAGAAAGAGCCTGAAGGTTTTCGTCGTCTATTATTAATACAGTTTTATCCATGATTTTTAAAGTGGTATTTGAATAACAAAACATTTATTAAATTTGTTTTCATCACTACGTTCAAGTTTGATGGTACCATTAAATTTCTCACACAGATATTTTGCGTGGTTAAGGCCAATCCCAGATCCTCCCGTTGTTGAAAAGTTAAAATTAAAAATTTTGTCCACTATTTCATCCGTAATTTTTGTTCCATTGTCATATATTTCTAAATTTAGTATATTATCTTTAATTCTGGCATCTAAAAACAGTCTTTTTTGCTCTTTTAAATTTTCTGTAGCTTTTACAGCATTCACGATAAGATTATTTAACATTTGTAGCATCGCCTGAAAAGGAAGATTCACTTCAGTATTGTCGTTACTATTATAGTTTATTTTATAATCAATTTCTTCTTTTTCTAGATTTGATGCAACTAAAATTCTTAGAGCGATAAATAGATCGGAAAATTTGAATTTAGAGTTTTCAGCATGTGGAATGAGTTTGGAAAAATTTCCAATTATTGAACTTAAAGAATCGACGTTTATTTGGATAGCATTTTTTATATTTTCGTCCAATTGTCCTTCGTATAGTTCAAGGATACTATTTAGGTTAATGATAATATTTTTAATATCATGTCTTGCAAAATTTCCTAATAATTGGTAATGCTTTTCATTTGAATCTGTTATTAGAGTAATTGTTAGTTTCAATTTCTCAAGCTCTTCCCTTGTCCTTTCGATTCTTTTGGCTTGAACCTCTGGGTTATGCCTTGGCTTGGGTATATATTGTTTTTTCTTTGTCATAACAATAGCATTAATATTGGCTTTGTTCTTTATTTAAGAGTATTTGGGGGTATAAATGGTTTTTTTATTAAAATGCGAGCAACAAATAGGGAAGTCATCCGCACCTAAAGAGCAAAATTACTTTTGCTCAATCATTTCAAATATTTTTCTATTCATTTCTGTGACATTGTTTATTAATGCTAGAATAGCATCATTCTGTTTTTCGTTCACTCCAATGAAAGTATGGAAGGTAGAAGCATTAAGGATAGTTGCGTTTTCAATACCACTAAATGTATGACTGGAAGTTTGCGAAAGGAAATGCAATGGATCTTTCTTAAATAATCGAGCTCCTTTCTCAATTAATTCAATAGTAAATTTTCCATTTCCTTTTTCTAGGTTTTCATAATCTTCCTTTAGAATTTCCAACCCCTGCGCGGTTTCTTGTGTAGTCAAACCAGAATTTTGCCTATGTAGATAGAATTCGAAACCTATTCTTTTGTGATCTAGTTCTATTGGCTGTATATTTTTTTCTTCCATTATCAATGTGATTATAAATTATTCTTAGGCGTTTCAGTATTTTTATTATCTAATTTTTCTAACAACAACATCATACGTTCGTTTAATTTTACGACATTATCAATCAAAAACAAAATTGATTCATTTTGTTTTTCACTAGTTCCATGGAAATTTTGGAAATGAGACGCATTGAGAATAGTCGAATTCGTAATTTGAGAGTAAAACGTATCTGGTGCTGTAGACAATATCAAGAGCGGGTCTATGTCAAAAATTATTGCTATTTTTTTAACAAAATCAATCGTAATTTTTGTTTCTCCGCGTTCATATTTGGTATAAGCAGCTTCCTTGATACCAAGCTGTTCGGCAACATCAAACGCTTTAAGACCAGCAATCTTTCGTTGAATATAAATTTTATGTCCTATTTTTTTGTTATCCAATTCTAAAAAGGGACGTTTGTCTTCATTTGCCATAAGCTACAAATTTAATCATTCTGAATTATTGAAGTTTAATTGGTAAGTAGTTTTTAGCTACTTTTTATAAGGGTAAATATACTAAAAAAAATAGTAATATTTACCTTTTTTATTTACTTTTGTGTATAAATAATTATTGAAATAGATTTAAAAATCAAAGTAGTAAAAGTTTACTTGATTTAGTAACTTTGCAGAACTTCAATAGAAAGAAATGAAGCTTCTGCTTCGAGTCTTGTCCTGGAAATTGGAACCTTCGTATGGAACACAAGATGAGAAGTAAGAACTCCCATGCTATAAGTATGGGGTTCCCTTCTTATGTGTGTTCAAGGGCGTTCCAACCCTCCAGGACCATAGGTTGGGGCTCCATGCTTATAGCAATTATACCCCACCAAAAAGACTCGTTTAACCAATAGAAACGAGTATGAAAAAGCAACTTTACAAAAATTTAGTCCGTTCTCCAGAGTAGCTCTCGAGGCGAAAAGTCTATATGACTTTTTCAATCGTAAAGAGCGTGACGACCCCTACTATATACCTTTGAAAATAACCATTCAAACGCCCTTCGATTTTTTATTAACCTTTTTATTTATTTGTGACCTAAGCTAGGCTTAGGAGCAAAGGCGATGCGTTTGTAAGTGTCAGAGAAGGATTTCTAATCCAAGCAGGTCACAGCCCCATTAACACCTTTAAAAATGACTCATTTTTACAAGGGTGGGAGTGAACTGCCTATTGGTATACAATGCTCCTGCCCACAATTAACTAAATCGAACCGCTTAAAACTAACAATCCTGATCTGGGGTATTGTAATGTTTTCTATGTTTAGTTTATCAGCTCAGTCGCCCCGCAAGGACAGCGGGGCCGATGGGCTATATAATTTGCAAGGCACTGTAGTTTCAGCTCCAGATGGAAAGCCTTTGCAGGGGGTATCTATACGTATTGAGTCCCAGAAACAGCGGGCATCATCCAACAAGGATGGTAGTTTTACACTTCCAGTCAACCATAGAAACGGGGTAGTAAAATTTACTTACATAGGCTACAAGCCCCTTGAAGTCGAATTCACTGCGGGAGTATCATTAGCTGTTAAGATGATACCGCTGGAGAATCAATTGGAGGAGGTGGAAGTAGTCTCCACAGGTTATCAAAAGATCCCTAAAGAAAGGGCGACAGGTAGCTTTGAATTCGTTGATAATAAACTGCTCAATCGCAAAGTATCCACCGATTTTGTGAGTCGGCTGGAGGATGTGGTGCCCGGGCTTTCCAGTGCAAAGATGTCCCCTGATTTGAGGGGAAATTATTTAAATATCAATGTCAGGGGCGAAAGTACCTTATCGCCAGACAAGTTCCCCTTATTGGTCATCGATGGTATCCCTTATGAAAGCAAGTTTGCGGCCTATGGCTTAGCGAATTTTAATAATATCAATCCTAATGATATAGAAAATGTTACTGTACTAAAGGATGCCGCGGCGGCATCCATCTGGGGTGCACGGGCCGGTAATGGTGTCATTGTAATCACTACTAAAAAAGGCAAGTTCAATGAAAAGACCAATGTTGATTTTAATATGAATGTCAGCATAAAAGAAAAGCCTGATCTCTATTATTATCCACAGATAGGAACTTCGGACTATATTGATCTGATCGGCGATCTGTTTAAACGGGGTCGATATAATGCTACGCTCGGATATTGGGGCAATAATGTGGAGCCGATCGTACAGCGAATGAAAGACCAGAAGGATGGCAAAATCTCCGAAGAACAGCTAAAGGCTGAACTAGATCAATTAAGGGGTTACGATATGCGCGACGATTTTCTCAAATATATCTATCGAAAGGCAATCAATCAGCAATATAGCGTACGGATTAATGCAGGTGGTGAAAAAGTCAATGCTTCCGCAGGGGTAGGATATGACAAGAATTTGAATGAGCTGGTGACCTCAAACTATAATCGGATGAATCTACAGGGCAACATGCAGTTTAAGCCAATACAAAATCTGTTGATCAATCTCGGGCTCACCTATTCTGAATCAAAAAAGAATGATAGCTACTATGGGGTGGGATACAATGCATTGGCCAATGGCATAGCTAATGCACCTTATATGCGGCTTGCAGACGATAAGGGAAATCCCTTGGAAGTATACATTCCCGCATTCAATCCTACTTTTCAGGATACCGTCGCTGGGGGACGGTTGCTTGACTGGAGTTATAAACCCTTAAAAGAGCTGCACGATTCAAGGTCAGAACAGACCAACAGAGAAATCATGTCCAATCTTTCCGTGCAATATGCATTTCCGTTTGGACTGAGTATTCAGGGGTTATATGCGTTTCAGCGTAATATAAATCCTATTGTCGAGTGGAAGGGAATAAATACATTTCAGCAGCGCTTTGAAATCAACAATTTTGCAACTTGGGACGATACGCAGGTGTATTGGAATATGCCTGTCGGAGATTATCGATATGAACTGAATGCTTCGAGTTTTTCCCATCAGGGAAGGTTGACAGCAGATTTTAACAAATCTTGGGGCAAAGGACATCAAGTGTCTTTGTTGGCAGGCTTTGATGTCCGTGAGGTGGGGCAGGATATGCGTGCTTCTCAATATTTTGGCTTTGACCCTGAGGATGGAACATTTCAGCCTATGCAGCTGGGACGCGAAATACAGATGATGAATGGACTGCTCGGTGTGAACAATCTGCCTGACCGGAATGTCTTTGACCAGCTTCGAAATCGCTTTGTTTCGTACTACGGAAACGGATCGTACAGTTATCTGAAAAAATATATTCTTAGCGGTAGTTTCCGAAAGGATGCTTCTAATCTTTTTGGTGTGAAAAGTAATAATAAAGGACAACCATTCTGGTCGCTGGGCCTTGCCTGGGTGGCTACAGAAGAGGATTTTTTTAAGAATAGCCCATTCTCACTGATAAAGCTACGCTCCACATTTGGGTACAACGGCAATGTGAATAACACCATATCGGCCTATCCGGTAATGAAGGTAGAGACCATTCCGAATGGTACGACAGGGCAGAATTATGCGCAGATCAATATACCGCCAAATCCCAGATTACGATGGGAACGGGTAGGAATCCTCAATCTGGGATTTGATTTTGGGCTGAAGGGAAATAGGTTGAATGGAAGTGTGGAATACTATCATAAAACGCCGAAAGATTTGATTGCAGACGGACAGGTGGATCCGACAGTGGGTTTTGCATCACTCATGATGAATGTCGCAAACCTGGACACCAAGGGCTGGGATATTTCACTTAATGGAAAGCCTTTTGTAACCGGGGACTGGGAATGGAACAGCAATTTGGTGTTCGCCTATAACCGTACAAAGGTGGTCAAAGCATTTCTTTCAAATGATAATGCGCAGTACAATGTGAGCAAGGCGCTTTCTTTTCAGAAGACACCTATAGAGGGGATGGATCTGTATAGTCTCTTAACGTATAAATGGGCGGGGCTGGATCCGGAGGATGGGGCTGTCAGGGCTTACTTAAATGGAGAGGTCTCGAAAGATTACATTGCCATACTAAATGCCAAGGTATCAAGCTTAGAAAATCATGGCTCACAGATGCCGTTATATTTTGGTTCGTTCAGAAATAGCATCCGTTTTAAAAATGTGGAGCTTTCCTGGAATATATCTTATCAGCTGGGACACAAATTTATCCGTACTACGTTTAATAATTATTCCTTTTTAAATGTTGGCGCCGGTCATGCTGACTACGCCTACCGTTGGAAAAATCCGGGCGATGAACAGCATACGGATGTTCCTGCTTTTATCTATCCGAGTAATTCTGCGGCAAGCAATATTTATGTGAGTTCATCTGCATTGGTTGAGAATGCCGGACAGATCAAACTGCGTGATATCCAATGTAGCCTGCAGCTGCCTCAGTTGACTAAATATGGTTTTAAAAATATGAGAATTTATGGCTACCTACAGCATGTGGCGACGCTATGGCGGGGCAACAAAAAAGGGATAGATCCTGAGTATGGTAAGTGGATACCGGATCCGATGATGGTCTCCTTTGGTCTTAATTTTAATCTTTAAACAGTTATGATGATGAATAGAAATTTTATTTTGATCCTTGCAGTACTGGCTTTGTCAGTCATTTCCTGCAATAAATACCTGGATTTAAAACCTGATATTAAAATGGCCATACCCAATACACT
The DNA here is from genome assembly GCF_002484085.1 of Sphingobacterium sp. UBA7625. NCBI lineage: Bacteria > Pseudomonadati > Bacteroidota > Sphingobacteriia > Sphingobacteriales > Sphingobacteriaceae > Sphingobacterium > Sphingobacterium sp. UBA7625. Next base: position 174,944 of record NZ_DLJD01000058.1, on the reverse strand, counting down.
GGAGGATGCCAATCTATTACTGAATGATTATACCAACCTGAATGGTGGTTATCCCATATGGGGCGAAATTGGAACTGACGATTATTATCTGACCAAAGAACGGTGGGAATCAGCTTCCAATGTCGAACAGCGCAATGCCTATCTGTGGACTGATGAGCCTTATTTAGATATTATGCAATGGCAACGCCCTTACAAAACGGTGTATATTGCCAATCAGGTGTTGGATGTTCTTTCCAAACTCAATCCCGCAGAAAATACCAATGAATACAAGCGTCTGACTGGTGGTGCTTTTTTTTATCGGGCATTTGCCTTACAGCAATTGGCTGCGGTCCATTGCCCTGCTTATGTAAAGGCGCAAGCGGTAAATGAGCAGGGGCTTCCACTGCGTTCCAGTCCAAATCTGGATGAGGTATCCAAGAGATCGTCCCTACAGGAAACTTATGCTCAGATTATCGCTGATTTCACAAAGGCTGCTGCCGACCTTCCAGAAGTTGAAGCAGTAAAGGGACGGCCCTCAAAAGCTGCAGCCTATGCCGCGCTTGCAAGAGTGAATCTTGACATGGAAGATTTCGTCAAGGCTTATCTATTTGCAGATTCCTGTCTTACTTTGAGTCCGGATCTTCTGGATTACAACTCCCTCAAAATCACAGATGCATTGCCAATTCCGAGGTTTAATGTAGAAGTACTGTTCCCCGCGTTGAGTGTAAACCTTGGGATACTCGGTGCGACGAACGCCCTGATCGATACCTCATTGTATCAGTCGTATGATATGAATGATTTGCGAAAAGCTATATTTTTTAGAAGTAATGCTAACCCTTCAGGATCCTTTTATTTTAAAGGAAGCTACGATAAGAACGCTGCTACAATGTTTGTGGGTATTACGACAAGTGAGGTTTACCTTGTCAAAGCGGAGGCGGCCTGTCGGATAGGGAAAGTGAGTGAGGCACTGTCGGCATTAAATACCTTGTTAAAAATGCGCTGGAATAAAAATGCTTCAATCGAAATCAAGGAATCGGATCCAGATAAGTTGCTGAAAATAATATTGGATGAGCGAAGACGGGAGCTGGTATTCAGGGGACGGAGATGGGCGGATCTGAAAAGATTGAATCTGGACCCCAGATTTCAAAAGACACTGGAACGGAGAATTGGAAATGAGGTCTACAAACTGAACGCAAATAGTGCACGGTATGCTTTTAGGCTTGCGGAGCCGGTGATTAATATCGGCGGATTAGATCAAAATAAACGATAATTAAAATGAAAACAACGAAAAGTAATATTTTAGTCTTTATACTATTGTTATGCTGTGCTTCACTTTGTGCACAGCCAAATTTTAAGCCAGATTTTGCAAAAAGTTTAAAAATAGGCGACTCCTTTGTCGCTCCACAGGAAGTCTTGTCCATGCGGGGTGATGGCAAGGTCATCGACTGGGGAAAATTGGAAGGAAAAGTTATCTTACTCGATTTTTTTGACTCCTTTTGTGCGAGCTGTATTAAGATCATGCCGAAGCTACAGAAACTACAGGAGCAATATGGCGACAAAATAAAGGTGATCACTGTGACTTGGCAAGATAGACAGACGATGGAAAAGTTATTTGCAACAAATGCCTATCTGAAGGAACATCAGGTTAATCTTCCGGTGATTTATAATGACAGCTATTTAAAGGGGCTGTTTCCGCATCAAGGTGTGCCCCACGAAGTACTTGTATACAAAGGTAAGGTGCAGGCCATTAGCTCTAGCGAATTTATCACCGAAGAGACCTTATTGAAGCTTTATAATGAGGGTAATATCGATCTTCCTCTTAAAGACGACTATGGAAAAGCTGATCTTTTTCATAAGACAGATCTAAATATTGAAAAATTAAAAGCTGGTGTAATGATTTCAGGATATCAAAATGGTGTTCCCTTTCAGGCTTGGGAATTTGTGCAGGATACTGTAACCGGGCAATATAAGAGTTCAACCTATAATAATTCATTGTTGGCCTCGTTAAGGGCGCTCGCTAGCAAGGCAAAGATCAATACCAGTATCTATATGCCCAGAAAAGAAAGAGTCATATTAAATGTTAAGGACACGAGCATTTACGATGATTTTGAAAGAAAAGGCTTTGAGTCATGGCTTATTAAAAATGGATTTTGCTATGAACGATACGACCCGTTTGGACGGTCAGACTCTGCTCAGGCAAGGATAATTTTGGAGGATTTTAAAAACTTCTTTGGTATAAATGTATTCGAGGCAAAACATAAGATCAAGACATTGGTACTCAAACCATGCTCACCAGCCAAAGGCACAAGGGTAATGGGAGCGAAAGTCACTCGAATAAATACAAGCGAAGCCTTGGTGCTTTCCTTGGATTATTCAGAAAAATTTCCACCTGCTAAAGATAAGGTGAATTATAAAGGGATAATAGAATTGAACCCGTTTGATACACTTGAGCAATTAAATCGTCAACTGATCTATTATGGTATAGAAGCTGAAATTGGTATGGAAGAGATAGATGTGCTGGTCATTGAGGAAAGCAAATAGTTTATAGGAGTTTTCACCGTAACCGTATTTAATAATAAAAAGAAGGATCTGGTGCGTCAGATCCTTCTATAATGAGCATTGCTATGCTATCCACTCAATTAAGCTGGACGAACTTTTAATTTCACATTTGTGGTGTTTGCCTGATTGTTCAAAGCTTGCACCATTTCCGAAAGGATGTTTGTATCCAAATCGGGATGACCACCGTTATTAGTAGCTTGGATAGCACACAGTTGCTGTGGTGTCCCTGTACAAGATGGTTGTGAACTCGATAATGTGTAGTCGGCCGGATCAGCTGGATCCGAGCCCGTAAATGAAAACCATGCCATAATGACTCCGTTCTTCGATTAAAAATATCATAATTTACTCCAAATTGGTCACGCCCCATTTCTGGAACGGCTGTGCTTTCTCCAATCCAGCAGCCAGCAGCAGCGTTTTAATTTCCCCCAGTACCCCTTCGGGAAATACCGCAAACTTATTCCGAAACCATTTCCTATTTTTTCCCATGTCTTAGATCTATTAATTTTTCTTCTTTCGTTAATTCAAAGATATAGCAGGATTTTTAGCCAAAACACCGCCACCAGGTGGCGGTAAATTACCTGCGACGCACGTATAATCGCTTGGCCCGTTGAATAGATCGTACCGACATCTTTAATAGCCGGGCCTGCTGGCTTTGACTAAGGGCATGATAGAGCTGCGGCAGATGATCCGCAAAATAGAAATAACGATCAGTGGATATAAGCAATGAATCCATCACCCGCAGATGGTCCAGCTGATATTTTTTCTTATTGACCAGCAGATCAATCAATGTGTCGATGGCTTTTTCCTGATTGCGGTGGGGGCCTATGGCTTTGTAGGGGATCTTGAGGACTAGTCCCGGTTTTAAACAGACAATATCACCCAAAGCGGGGCTTCTGCTAAAAAAATGCATGGTCGTAAAAAATCCCATATGGGGCAGGGCCACGGTCATAATCAGTCGTTCGTCCCGATCAGGACAGTAACGTTCTTTTGCCAATAAACCTACTCATACAATATAGAGTGCGGATTGCATCTGCGGTGTTTCCGATAGGATCTGACCTCTGGTCATCGGTATAATCTCTCCATTTTTCTGCAACCAGCGCTTATGAAAATCTTCGAGACCGGGATGGAGTTTTTCCCAATAGGTATAAAGGGCCTGAAGCGCATCTTTTTCAGAGTAGTATGTTCCCATAGTCAAAGCGTTGGTATAAAAATGCAATAGCGCGAAGTTTTTCAATCTTCCATTTGTTAAGCCCGGTATAATGCTGGATTTCATTGCTGCTCAAAAAATCAATATATGGACCATATTCTTCCAGAAAAAAGAGAATACGTTCGTTTTGATCAGGTTGAGCTTTCAAAAAACTGGAAAAGCAATGTTTGGAACGATAGCACATCTCCAATTGCTCGAGCCATAGCCTTAAGCTATGGGAAGTATCAATGATGCAATGCAGTTTATCGAGTGAGATCTCCAGCAACCAGGTAGGTAGAAGGGCACGGGTCCTGAACTTGTATGTGGCCCGGTTGTAAACCCAGAGGTCGTCAGGCATTAACAGTTGGACTAACGAAGAGGGTTGCACGCTGCGTTTGCTTCGGTAATATTCTTTGAGTAGACCGTGCGCGAGAAAGAATAAGCAGGGAATGGGTTGATCAATGCGCTGCCCGGGCGGGATGTAATGGACGGTAATTGCATCTGTCAATTCGTCCGGATAGCTTGGCTGTGGCACGCCGCTCTCGTGTAAACGATGCAAAAAATAGGGGAGCAGACGTTCCTTAATAACTGATGGTTTGTTCATTTTAGTTTATATATTGGCTTGATTATAAATTGGTAATACTTTTAGTTGTGAAATTAGCAAGGATAAACTTTCTTTAAAAGGTATTTATTTTTCCATTAATCCATCTTGTTATGATGGAAGTCGGTATTTTTTTTACCAAAAAAAAATTTCATGGTATAATTTTTACCGAAATGGCTTAAATCACACTTTAAACACGTATTTCTTTATGGTTTATCTTTGTTCTTATGATAAATAAACTTATTTTAGTGTTTTTGTATTTCCTGAATTAATTTTAACACCGAGATAAATGCAAGTAGATATTAATACTCAACGCGCACTTTTTGAAATAATAGCTGAGAGAGTGGGAAATTCTTCCCAGTTGACCAAGGAATTGCAGCAACTGCTTCACGTAGAAAACAGATCGCTCCGTAATAGACAACGCGGTGATACTTACTTGAGCTTTCCTGAGGCTTACCGTCTTGCTCGTTATTATAATATTTCTTTTGATGATATCGCACGGAGATTGGAGGGCGAATCGGATATTTGTTCTTGTCCCGAGGTAAAGTTGTTAGATATGCGCTACCTGCCGCTGATAAACTGGGATCTCAGAGAATTAAAATGCTATATGGAGGGGCTGCAAAAGGAATTTGAAAAGCTTCGTGATAAAGGCGAAAAGGCCAGGATGAAAATCATCTGTTCGGAAATTCCGCTTGTCTACCTTATGCCATTTGAAGAGCTTACATATTTTAAGATCTATACCTACTATTTTCATTTTATTAAACTGGATATCACCTTTGAGGAGTTTTTGGTAAAAATAAAACCTTTGAATTTGAATGCACATTTTCAGGTCATAACGAAGGCCTATATGCAGGTTGCGAGTGAAGAAATATGGGATAGGCATACCTTTGAAAAATTACTGCGCCAGCTAGAGGAATGTGTCATGTATGGCAAGTTTAAAGATACTGATACATTGCAACTGCTATTGGATCAGATAGATTCATTGGTCGACCACATCAGGGCTATGATCCTCAAGGGAACAAAGATGTATGGGGGACGGGTAGAGCTGTTTTACTATGAATCTGTCCTGCGCGAAAGTTTTACACTGATCGAGACAGCCAATGCCCCGAGTACCATGCTGTTAAAAATATTTATGATCCAGGTCATTCGTACCACTCACCCGCAATTTTTAAAGTATGCAAGCAAGACATTTGACACGCAGCTAAGGAGGTCTAATCTGATCGGAAAAAGCTCAAGCCTGATAAAAAGTAAGTTGATCAATATCTTGTCTGCTCAGGTAAAGCAATACCGAAACAGATTGCTGAAGATACGGGATACACAATGAGAACACTTTTATGGCAGAGGCCTGCGTCGTTAAAACGGCGCAGGCCTTTGTGTTAATCCGATCTCTTTTGTCTCTCCACTTCAAAAGGAGAACAGGCTAGATCATTAAATTCCTATATGATGAGTGAAAAATTACACTGTGGGAGTTGCTTTACCCTATCTGTAAAGCCCAATGCCTGTAAGGCCCCCTGTCTGCACGATGCTTTGCAGATCCTTGTCGGTAAAATTGTGGAATCCACGGAGCAGGTGAAGGCGCTGATCCATTGCAAAATTCCTGACCCTCCCTTGCAGCTGGTCCACAGCAAAGAAGTCTGCCGCTATGTGGGCATCGTCTCCAAAACGCTCTACCGCTGCGAAAAGCAAGGCCTGATCCTTCCTGTAAAAAAGGACCATACCGGCAAATACTTTTTACATGCGGATATGGTGGCCTTTAAAAAGAAATACCACCACCTTCCGGATTAATTTTCCATAATCCGATTCATTGATTTTCTTCTTTCGTTTTCTTTCGGTTTTTTTAGATCGGGACCGCCCCGTACTTTTGATTTCCTCGTGTATCCTTTGCCTCTTCTTCGCCCTTGGTTCGCCCCATGTTCGCAATGCGTCTGCTGTTCTGCTATATATTGTCCACCTATTGCCTACTAAAAGAGTAGGGAAACAGTAGGGGATAGGTAGACAAACGGTAGAGAAATGCCGAACAGGGTACGGACCGGTTCCGAAGCGGGATCGAAGCAACATCGGGATAAAGCCCGATTGGCAGGGTGACAGGAATCTTTTTGGTCCGGACAGCAAATGGACATAAATATCCGCTGTTGGCCCGTTGAAAAATAGTGGCCGGACAGTGACCGGACTATCCCTTTTTGCGCCTTGATATTCCGCTTTATTGATTTTATGTTTGTTGCTGTAAAGCGTGATATACCGGTATAAACCAAGTTTTTACGAATTAAACTTTTAAAAAATAATAACATGGGAACAATTAGAAAAGGAGCAAATGGTGGATTCAGCGGTAAAGCTGGATCAGTTATAGGAGCTAGCTGGAAAAGTATTGATTACATCCGGGGGCTTTCAAAAAAGAGCAACAAGCCTAAGACCGAAGAGCAACTGATCCAGCAGGCGCGCTTCTATGCCATTGCCAAATTTATCATGCCGATCGCACCCTTTGTGCAGGTAGGCTTCTCGCAGATCAATGCGGATACGATGACGCCGACAAATGTGGCAATACAGGCCAATATCAACACTGCCGTGGTGGGCACTTACCCCAACTTTATGCTGGACTATTCCAAGGTAAAGATTTCTCAGGGAAGTTTGCAGCCGGGAGGCTCTGTTGCCGCATCTGTCGGTAATGGGATCTTAAACGTTGTATGGTCGAATAAAGCGATTAAAATTCAAAAGGGGCAATTAGATGATCCCGTTTACATCTTACTGTACCACCCGGCACTGGATGAGTTTCTGACTGCACCCGAGCCGCCGGTACGTGGAGATGGAACCATCGACATTGAATTGCCGGATCATTTTTTGGGTGAAAAGGGACAGCTCTGGCTCTTCTTTGCTGACCGCAAGAACAAGCGGATCAGTCGTACAAACTATCTCGGGGAATTAGACCTGCTGTAGTGGATGAATCCTATGGCCGGTACTTGCTGCCGGTCATAGGATAATTATTGTTTTACCCGCGTATAGACGTGGGAGTTAATATTAAGTAAAATGAAAATACTATCGAAACAAAAAGAAAGTAAAGCTTTTGTGGTGAATGGGACGGAAACGGTCCGGATGAAATTCACTAAAGCGAGGAAGTTTCTCAATCCGGTGAATTATATCGTGCAGATGGGCTATGCATCACGTAAAAATAAAAAGACACCTATCGGGCGGGCGATGTCGGCAATCTTGCAGGGTGCCATGACCGGTACTTATCCCAATATTGAAGTAGATCCGGCCAAAGCAAAATTGAGCGTGGGCGTGAAGGCTTCCATGCGGATCCACTCCGTCGAACGTCGGGGAGCTACCATTGGAATCACCTGGGATCCGGTAGCGGAAAAGATAAGGCGCACGGAACGGGATGATGGCGTCATTCTCTGTGCCTATGCGATAGCGCAGGAGCTGGCGGCAATCAATGAGGAAGAGGCTCTGCGGCATCAGGGTGGGTTGTGGATGGAGTTACCGGAAGGAATGGAAGAGCTGCCCGTACACCTGTACTTGATTGTACATGATAGAGACAGAGCTAATTTTTCCGATAGCCAATATTTGGGGCTATTTAGCTAGCGACAGGATTGTGTAAGTAAGTTTATTTATATAAAAATCAATGAAATCATTACAAAAACAACTGGTCTTTGATATCGAGGATATCTATTGGCCGCTAACAAGCAGGCAGCTGCTCGGCATTGTGCTGGCCTGTCTATGCCTGTTTTTTATTTCAGCGGGCCTTTTGCTCCAAGCCATAGACCCCACGGCGGGTGTATTGGATATCGGCATATTGTCCGTACTGCTATTCGGCATATTGGCATGGTTGCTTGTGATCTACTGCTGCTATTGGCTGCAGGAGATCCTTTGGCAGCCGTTTAAATTTTTCCGTCAGGAATTTGGTCATCACTTTAATCAATTGACATCATGGCAACAATGCATTCTTTATTTTTCGGTATTCTTTTTGTCGCTGTTCTCTTTTCTGGTGGTTTTGGCCATCGTGCTGTAGGGCGGGAGACAGTTGTAAATCGACCCGTTCATCAAAAGCGAATAGCACATGTTCGTGAACGTATTGTAAGTATTGCGGTACAGGAGATCGGTGTCCGCGAAGCGACAGGCAATAACGATGGACAGCGGGTAGAGGAGTATTTAGCTTATACGGGTCTAGGCAAAGGTTACGCCTGGTGTGCGGCTTTTGTGTCCTGGTGTTACGGAAAGGTTGGGCTCTCAGCTCCGCGCAATGCCTGGAGCCCGGCGCTCTTTCCCAACGGTCGCCGCTACGCTGCCGGTCTGTCACAGCAGGAGAATATCCGGCCAGCAGACCTATTCGGTATCTATAGCCAGCAGCAGGGTCGCATCAATCATGTGGGTATTGTCCGGAAACTGGAGGACAGGTATATCCTGACCGTGGAGGGGAATGTAGCGAATAGGGTATTGTCCAAACGGCGTCTCTTGGCTACGGTTTATGCTTTTTCAAACTGGCTGGAATGAGGGGAGGGAGGAAAAGAAGTGAATACTATCGTGAATTATCGATTGATCTGCTTCATAGGTCTGATGGGGCTGAGCTCCTGTAAGCTCTATCAGAATAAAAGCAGGGAAGAGCTGCAGTCTTCGAGCGCGCAGGTACAAAAGGATTGGCTTGCCCAACGATGGTATGGACTGCGGCAGGACAGTCTATCCCGATACTGGTATTTCGCATCGGACAGCGGCTTTCATTTTCATCCGGATAGCGGACTGACTGGGCAGCAAGGCATGCTTTTTATGCGGGAATCGAAGTCGAATGCGAGCGTTATAAATGGAGTTTCCATGCAGGCCAGCGATATGGCCTTGCAAAAGGGACAAAAGTCAACAAGGGATAAGCGCAGCTCGTTATCGGCCCCTAAGTTTTGGCTACTAAGTATGCTCCTGCTGGGACTTATGATAGGCTGGAGATTTAGAAAATCTTTTAAAGCTTTCCCGCGTTGACAAACTGTCTTCAATGCGCCAAGAAAAAGCCCGNNCGGGCTTTTTCTTGGCGCATTGGAATAATTTTCCATTTTGTACGCCTCTATAGCAAGCCGCAGGAAAAGTTAATTTAATATCTTTACTCTTTCTGCTGGTCATCACATGGGCAGCGGTAAAGTCTGAAGTCCCCAGTCCCAAAGTTGTGACAAAATCAACCCAATTTCCAAAGGCAGTATGGTGGGCGGCCTGGTCAACATAGGTGCCATCTGTTTTATGGGCTACGACCCGATAGGTTACCGCGCTTCTCAGGGACAATCGGGATGTTGCGGTTTTCATAACGCAATATATATCGCCTTGATATATCGCACTCTTTGCAACAAAAATAGTGGGAAGAAGTGTGAGGAATGGATGTGCCCGAAGAGGCGGATCGGATGCTTGGCTAAATGAAAAGCCCCGTCTACGCATTGGTTGACCTGTTTCACACATTGTTGATTTTTCCTTGTCCTACAGGAAATATATTTGAACAGTAATTATAAACAAATAAGACCAATGAACGTAGTAAAGACATTAGCGATGGTCAATCTGGGATTGATCATGTTATTTTCCTGTAAAAAAGGGGATACCGGTCAACCGGGACAGCAAGGGCCTAAAGGTGATCAGGGCACTACCGGTATGCAAGGGGAAAAAGGTGCCGACGGAGCAACAATTTTTAGCGGGACTACTGTTCCCGGCGCTACACTGGGGAAAAATGGTGACTATTATATCCGAAAAAATACTTCTGAGATGTACGGTCCCAAAACTGATGCCGGCTGGGGGGTAGCAACCTCGTTTCGAGGTGCCGCAGGTACAAATGGTACCAATGGAACCAACGGTGCCGCAGGAACGAAAATATTAAGCGGAACCGCAATACCTGCGGTATCACTCGGTGCCGTGGGTGATTTCTATTTTAAAACCGATACCTATCAGCTTTTTGGACCCAAAACAGCTTCCGGCTGGGGAGCGGGGATTAATCTAAAGGGAGCTACGGGTGCGGCAAATGTCATCTATAGTGGCTGGCAATATGCCAAGGATGTTAATAAGGATTCTGTAATTGATGCTACATCCTGCAGGTTAGGCCACCTCCCTGCAAATGGATTGACAGCAATTTACCTCAACAATAGTGCTATATTAGTTTATATGGATTATGGAGGGGGATTGTTTGCCCTGCCTTACACTTCTAATGCCGGAGGAAAAACCAATACCATTTCATTCGTGTCAAAGATCAATCAGATCATCGTTTATCGGTTCGCACATGATGGAAGCAATTCGATCAGAATGTACTCATTTTTGAAGTTTCGCTATGTATTAATTCCCGGTGGAGTTATGGCTAGCCTTAAAAGAAAGGGTGTCGACTTAAATAACAACCAGGCCATAGAGTCAGCCCTGAAAGAGGAACAGTGATAATGATATGGCAATCAAAAAAATAGCGTAAATTTATAAGGAGCTGTCATCGCTTACAACCTGTTGATGAAAATTTAATGTGATGATCAATCTCATGGGAAGGTTGTTTGGTATTTAATCTTGTGTTATGGCTAGAATTGTGGTCTTTATTTACTTGCTCCTAACTGCTTTCATCGCATTTGCCCAAGAACGATTGCCACAGCGGATCTATAATTTCAGCCATTTCACAAGTCGGGAAGGCCTGCCCAGCGATAAGATCAGGGACGCGGCAACGGATCCGGACGGCCTGCTCTGGATGGCCACCGCGCGGGGCCTCTGTTATTTTGACGGGAAAACATTCCACCCGGTCAGTTTTGACCAAAAAGGAGATTTTTCTTATGACCTGAGTAGCATCAGTATCGGTGAAGGCAACAAAATATGGGTCACGAGCTACAACAGGGGACTGCTGTGCTACGACAGAAGCAAACCATCGGATCTGGCCTGGACGAAATATGCTGCCAGCGTCAATCAGGGGGCACTCGTAAAACATGAACTCTATGCCGTTCATGAATCAGCGGGCAAAGTTTACTTTGGCGGACAGGAGACAGATCTCCAGATGCTGGATTTGGCATCGGGGCATATCACAGTTATAAAACTGGATGGAAAGTCTTGTATGACCATATTCCGTATCCATAAAGACCGACAAGGGCTACTGTGGATCGGCACGCGCTATCACGGGCTGTTTTCTTATGATCCCAGATCGAAGAAGATCGTTCATTATGGCTTGGCCAATCTGGGTGAAAATGCTGTCACGGCTGTATGTGATGTCGGCGGCAAGATATTTGCATCCTATTATAACTATAACCTGATCCATGTAGATCCTGTTCTCCGGGAAATTAAACAAAAAGATGTACTCGGCCTGGGGCCCAATGTATCACTTTATGATAACAATATCGATGAGGCCGCCTTTTTTCCGGAAGAGAATATCGTACTGGCAGCGCATAGAAATGGAAAACTATACCGCTATGGACTACAGGATAAGCATGTCGAGGAAGTGGACTGGAACTTAAACGTACCTGATGGATCAGGAAAGCCGAACAGGATCAACCGCATAGTACCGGTCAGACAGGGGTATTTTATATGCTCCGACAATGGCCTTTATTATTATTCAAAAGAAATAAATCAGATAACGGATTTCATTTCCGGTGGACAGCAGCCCATCCATAGATTGATCAAGGTCAATGACAGCATCTGGTACCTGACAGCGGGGGGGATCGGCCAGCTTTCGGCTGATTTCCGAACCCGGATATCGGTATTTCCCCTGGCTAAACTGAGCGTCAGCCAGCTGATGGCATTGGATGGCAGGATCTATATCTCCACATTGGATCGGGGTATATTCGTATTCGATACGGCAAAAAAGACGCTCGGGCCTTTAAAGGTCGTCGGCAACGCTTTCGGATTGGAACATGCCGACTGTAATCGCATCGTCGCCGATACGGTAGGCGGAAGACCGGTACTGTGGATAGGCTCATGGAGCGATGGATTGTATCGGTACGATATGCAGGCAAATAGCGTCGTACGGTATGACAAAACAAAGGGCTTGATTGACCATAAAATAATTACTTTGGCAAGGGATGCCGCAGGCGCCCTCTGGATGGGTATGGACGGCTTTGGTGCGGTCAAGGTTGAAGACAAGCTCGGTATGAAGTTTATTCATTTTAAACATGGAAAACCACCTACGAGCCTGGCCGTAAATACCGTGTTTTCATTTCTGCTGGATGCTGATCGCAATTTTTGGTATAGCAGCAGTCAGCAGGGGATCGGGCAGATCACTGGATCGGCCGCCAATGTGCGTTTTCGACAGGTCAATGACCGGAACCGTTTTCCCCGTATTTATGCTTATGCTTTAAAAGATGATTTCAAAGGACGGATCTGGATGCGGACTCCGGACGGAATGACGATCTTCGATCCGGGGTATTCAACATTTGACCAGCTTGATCCGGGGCAGGGGGTTGTACCGCCTGACCGTTTCCATATTTACGACTTTTACCTGGATTCCGATAACTTAGTATGGACTACGGATAAAGGGCTGATCAAGGGGTCGATCAAAGCGTTAAATGAAAACAGACGGGAAATAAAACCGATAATAAGTGCATTCAAGATCCTTAACCGCGATAATTCATATCGGTTAAGGACAGGGCGAATCTTGCTTCAGCCTCGTGAAAATACATTCTCTTTTCATTTTTCCGCAGCGGAGATCATGAATGGTAAAAATTTGCGCTTCAGCTATAAACTCGAAGGGATTGATCGGGACTGGATTGATGCCGAGGACAGGCATGAGGCCGTATACAGTAATGTCCCCGGAGGCAATTACCGCTTTTTTCTCCGGGTGGAGGATCAGAACGGAAAATGGTCCACGCATCAGCTGGTTATCCCGCTTTCGGTGAAGCTGCTCTGGTATCAGGGGCTCTGGTTTAAAATAGGTTTGATCGCCTGTATTTTCCTTGCCGTAATCCTGATACTGCTTTATGGAATTGCGCATCAGAAGAAAATAAATCGGCTGCAGCATGAGTTCAGTCTGACCTTACAACAGGAGTTGAAGCAAAATGAGATCAAGATCCGGGAACAGGCAGAGGTACTGGAGGTGGAAAAGGAAAAGAAACTGGCTTCTGAGTTTAGGCAAAAACTATATGAAAGTGAGCTGAAAGCAATTCGGTCACAGATGAATCCCCATTTTATCTTTAATATATTAAACTCGATTGAGGCCTATGTCGTGGAAAATGATGCCCGCCATGCCAGCAAATTGATCCATAAATTTGCGACGTTAAGCCGTCTCGTATTGGAGAACTCTCAGTTTTCCATGGCTAGCATAGCTTCCGAACTGCAATTGGTGAAGCTCTATCTGGAACTGGAGCAGGAACGTTTTGGGCAGACTTTTGACTATGTGATACATGTCGATGAGGATCTGATCAAAAGCAGCTATAGGATCCCCTCGATGCTGATACAGCCGCTGGTCGAAAATGCGGTGCATCATGGTGTCAGACATCTGAGTGGACGTAGGGGCAAGATCAGTATAAAAGCCACTAAAAAGGATAATAATTTGTGTATTGAAATTATGGACAACGGTGTCGGTTTTGATTTCGCTCCTAAACCTAATTTAAATCCTTTTAAAAGTGCCTCTTTCGGTATAATGGGGGTTGAGGATAGGCTGCGGATGATCAATAGCGAAAAATTGCCGAACTCCGCTTGGCTCGAAATTGACAAAAACCCGCAGGAGGAAGATTTTACGGTCAAGGTTTCGATGATGCTGCCCCTCCTGAAAAATGTACAATAGAACTTGTCCTAAAAGATGAATAGCATGCTGAAACAGTAAGCTGCTACATGTTTTCTGGAGAATCGCTTATGTGGTGTAGGTCGAAAATTTTTTTTTAGTAGATTTGAATGAATATTTTATCTACTTAAACTGAAAAACAAAAAACCGCGCATTACTAAATGAACTCCGATCAACAGATTTGGCAAATGTTTCAAGTAGGGCATGAACCTTCGTTCAAAATACTTTTTGAACGGTATAATCGCCTGTTGTTCAATTATGGATTTAAGTTTACGCAGGATGAAGATATCATTGAAGACAGTATTCAGGAACTATTTGTCAAGTTGTGGTGCAACAAAGACAATTTAAGTTCGGATGTCGCCGTTAAAAACTACCTATATAAAGCCTTCCGTCGTACACTGGTGAAGAAAATTGAACAGTCACTCAGACGGGCGGATATGACCAGTTCTTCTGTCGATTACTTGCCATTTACCATTGAGCTTCCTCATGATCTCAGCATGATCCGTCAAGAACGTGCCCTGGAGGTCCGGGACAGGCTTGACCAAGCGTTGCAGCAGATGACTGCCCGTCAGCGCGAGATTATCCACCTCCGTTTTTTTGAAGAATTGCCCTATCCGGAGATCGCAGAAATTATGGGGTTGTCCACCAAGGATACCTATAAACTGTACTACCGAGCGCTAGATAGCCTGAAGAAGCATTTTGGCAGGTTTGGTTTATTGCTGTTGCTCCATTTACTCAATCAGTTACGTTACAATTAAATCTCGCACTTGCAGGCAAGTTTTCTCTGATAAATAATAACCAGTATAAGACGATCATAAATGGTGCTTTCGCTGTTTTTATGATGATCAAGCTGGTATTGCCTATTTTTTTAAAAAAAATAAAATTTATTGGGGTAAAATTTTGTCGAGAGGTGTAACCTATATAAAACAGTATGAACTCTCGGTTAGCTAAATATAAAGATTTTAAGGCAGCAGACTTTTTTGCGGATGAAGACTTTGTGCAGACGACGTTCCAAAATGGAGATCCTCAAAACGATTTTTGGTCTGAGCTGGGGGATCATTTTCCTGATTTGATTGCAGAGATGGAACGCGCAACGATGTGGATACTGCTGATCAAGGGGCAGGAACTTGCCCCTAGTGGTTTGAGTAGTCATCAGCGTTGGGCAGGTATCATGGCACAAATTCCGGTATATGAAAAGAAACAAAGGCAAACACGCGTTATCCGGAAAATACTGCGATGGACTGCTTCAGCCGCTGCGCTGTTACTTTTTGCAATGTTGACCTATGAGATCAGTCAGTATGGTCCTAAAGCGACAAACACCGCCTTTGGCCAGCAACGCGAAGTTGCCCTTCCGGATGCTTCCATTATCAAACTGAACAGTAATTCCAGCCTGTCCTATGTACGTGGCTGGAAAACGGACAAACCCCGGGAAGTATGGTTTGAAGGCGAGGGTATGTTTGAGGTAAAACATACCGCAATTAAAAATCGCCTGCGCGAGAATGATTTCTTTGTAGTGCATGTGGGAGACCTCTCGCTGACTGTGCTGGGGACTAAGTTTAATGTAAAAGACCGTCGTGGGCGTATCGAAGTGGCATTGTTCGAAGGTAGCCTACGGGTTCAGGGAAAGGACGGGATGGATCGTTTGCTGGCACCTGGGGAGATGTTCATCTATGATGAAAATGAAAAAGCAAACCAAATCGTCCACAGTGATGTGAATCGGGCACTATCTTGGACTCGGGGCGAACTTAGCATCGAACACAGTGACCTGGCCAATATTATCAGTGTACTGGAAGATAATTACGGTTATCAGGTTATTGTTCAGGATTCGGCACTGCTCCACAAAAGATTTACCGGTGTTATACCAGTAAAAGGAATTGATGACATTCTCTTTGTCATCAAACATACCATGAATGTGAACATTGAAGTGAAAAACAAACAAATCGTGATAAAACCTAACTAGAAACAAGTATTAATCAATCAAAATCTATGAAAACTAAACTTCTTGTGCCTATCGTCTGCCTGATGAGTACCACAGGTAGCTTTGCACAAAAAAGGGCTAGTCTCAGCCAGGCTCTTAGCGAGGTAACACGCATCTATGGAACCAAATTTTCTTATGAAGAAGGGCTTATTCGCGACGCTTTTGTCAACAGTGAACATATCCCGAAAAACAAAAGACTACCCGTTGAATCCGTATTGAAAGAATTATTGTATCCAAACAATTATCTCTTTCTGTACGTGCAAAACAATTATTTTACCATTATTCGTGATAGCCGTGGTAAGAAGGATAACGACGGTGATGAACGTTTTTGGAAAATTATCTCCGGCAGGGTGAAAGACAGTAAAGGAGCGCCATTAGTTGGTGTTACAGTTATGTCTGACGGATACGCTGTGCGTACGGGGGTAACAACAAGTAGTGATGGTAGCTATACCCTGCGACTGACAAATCCGGCCGATGCCCTTATTTTCTCCTACATGGGCATGGAGCCACAACGTCGCGTAATCGGTAGCAGCGACCAGATCAACGTGACGATGGAACAGGTGGTCAATGTATTGGATGACGTGGAGGTTGTTTCGATGGGTTATACCAGTTTGCCCAAAGAGCGTGCAACCGGGGCTTTTGGTCGGGTCACTGCCAAACAGCTTCAGGAAACACCGTCCATCAACATACTGGAACGTATACAGGGGCTGGTCCCCGGCGTATACGTAGATCCGCGTACCAATGCCATTAAGATCCGCGGTGTTAATACCTTTGGTAGTGATACACCAAGAGATCCTTTGATTGTTATTGATGGTTTCCCGATGGCGGAAACAGTGGATGCACGTTTTTCTTTGACCGATAAAGGAAATACACAGAGCTCGGGCGGTGCGATTTTAAGCCGCATCAATCCCAACGATATTGAAAGTATTACGGTGTTGAAAGATGCCGCGGCCTCCTCCATCTGGGGAGCAAAAGCTGCAAATGGAGTCATCGTCATTGAAACAAAAAAAGGTAGAAATACAGCACCGTCGGTCAATTTTGGAACCTCACTGAGCATTGCTTCTCCGGCTGACCTTAATAAAATGGACCGCATGTCTTCTGCGCAATATATTGACCTCGAAAAACAATTGGTAGAAGAAGGTTTTATAGCCGACAATATCGTAAAAAATAGCTGGGATCCATTTAATATCAGTAAGCCGCACTCCGAATCACTCGAATGGATCTTTCGTGTAAAACGGGGTACAGCAACAGAACAGGAGCGTGATGCCGCTCTGGCAAGGCTTGCCGCCGCCGATAATCGGAGTCAGCTTAAGGACTATCTCTTACAAAAGGCCACTTCACAGCAGTATAATCTATCCGTGTCAGGCGGAGCCAACAAGAATACCTATTTTGTCTCGGCCAATTATAATAAAGATGTTCCTGTATTCCGGGCCAATAAAGCAGAGAGCTTTAATACAACAGCCAATTTGACCAATATGCTGTTCAACGACCGGGTAAAACTCGCCACCGGCATTACTTATAACTATGGAAACTCCATTGGTAATTCGGCAGCAATTAATGCGTTATCGTCAAATATTAGCTCCGGTGGTCTGCTTCCTTACGAACAGTTGAAAGATGATAATGGAAATAATATCCGTCGTTATATTCAATTCAGACCCGAAATAATGCAAGATTTTGAGAAAAAGGGCTATCTCGATTGGGCTTATAACCCCATCGAAGAGCTTGATGCGGCGAGTTATAATGACCAGTCCCACCGTCTACGGATGCATATGGATATCAATACCAAGTTGACGAGCTGGGCGGACTTTTCGGTCATGGGGCAATGGCAGCGCGAACTGGAAAATCAGGAAAATATCGATGGTGTCAATAGCTATGGTCAGCGGAATTTGATCAACATCGGTACTACATTCAACGATAAAGGTAATTATGTATATGGATACCCCATGGGGGGGAGATTAGGCATCCGCAATTACAATGGATCCCAGTATTTATTTAGGACACAGCTGAATATCAACAAGCCGCTGGGTGCCGCCAGCGAGCACAATCTGAATTTTCTGGCAGGGGCAGAATGGAAACAGAATAGCTATCGTTCCTCTACAGATGCCTATTTGGGCTTTAATGCCGATACCTATTCTTCTGCTGTGATCAATCCCAGAGGAAGCTACAAGACAATTTACGGGTGGGACAGTTATTTCAGCTCTAATACTTCCATTGCAAAAAATAGAAATCGTGCACTTTCATATTATTCCAATGGAGCATTTTCGGCATTTAACGGTAAATATGTTCTTTCCGGAAGCATAAGGTTTGATGATTTTACCTTAGTCGGTGCCTCGCGCAGCGAGCGCGGCAAACCGCTTTGGTCAATAGGGGGAAAATGGGACGCTAAAAAAGAGAACTTTTTAAAGGAGTCAAAATGGGCGGATGCATTAGGTATCCGGATGACCTATGGCGTGAATGGTACGCTTCCGACAGGAGCAAATAGAGTTGTCGTAATCAACACAAGCAACGATCTGATCACAAATGAAGTAACGGCAACAATCGCATCACCTGCCAACAGTCAGATCAGCTGGGAAAAGGTGAAAACATTTAATGTAGGGATAGACTACGGAATCTGGAATAATAGACTACAGTTTAACCTGGATTATTACACGAAGAAATCTTCCGACATTATCTACGATTTCCCATATAATCCGACCTATGGCTGGACAAGCCTGAAATTCAATAGCTCCACCATGGAGGGGCATGGAATTGATTTGGGAATGAGTGCCATCTGGTTGCGGTCGAAGGTGGAATGGAAAACATTATTCAATTTTGGCTACAATACCAATGAAGTGACGGATTCCCGTTTTAAAAGCCCTACCCGTGTGCTTGATTATATCACCGGAACTATTCCGATCGTAGGAAATGCTACTGACTATATGTATGCTTATCGTTGGGCGGGTCTGGATAACCAGGGACGTTCGCAGATATATAAACAAAACGGCGAAATTGTGAGTGCCGATGCACCGGCAACAGCCCTCACGCCCGAAGACCTGGTGAAAGTGGGCCGTACCACGCCTCCTTATTTCGGGGGACTATTCAATACATTTTCTTATCGCAACTTTACTTTGGGGGTTCGCATCACCTATGAAATGGGGCACGTATTCAGACGTCTTTCGGTACAAAACTATCCGGACTATGCTCCCTATTCAGGGGCTATTGGACTCCAGTCTGATCTAGCAAAAAGGTGGCGTCAACCGGGGGATGAAGCTTTTACGAATGTACCTGGATTAAGCAAAGCGGGCTACCAGTATAATAGCTTATCCCGTTACGCCAATTCGGATGTTTTAGTGATCAGTGGTAGTAATATTCGGCTACAGCAGATTGATCTAGGCTATAATTTTCCATTTAAAATGCTGGAACGTACGCCGTTTAAATCGGTCAATGTAAATGCCAGCGTGCGTAATCTCGGCTTAATTTGGCGCAAAAATAAAGACGGTATAGATCCAAGCTACCGGACATTGAATAATTATTCAAACCTTCCGCCTTCGCCAACGTATTTTATGAGTCTAAACCTGTCCTTTTAACCTGTGAAATTATGAAAATCAAACATATTATCCTCTATAGCTTAATTGCTTCCGGTACGCTTTTCGTATCTTCTTGCCGGAAATTTGTGGAAGTAGATCAATATGATAAACGTACGCTAAAGACAACGGACGATTACCTGTACTTACTCAACAATAAAAGTAACTTTGAAAGTTCTTATGTGCTTCCGCTTATCACAAGTGATAATATCGCTCCGGAGGTCGCTTTATCAGCTTCATCAGCCTGGGGAGAAAATTACCAACGGGCCTATATCTGGAATGCGTATTTCTACGTCGACAATCAGCAGGACGTCGCTTGGAACAATCTGTATAAACAGATTTATATTGCCAATGAGATTCTCGGCGGAGTCATGGAAAGCCAAAATGGAACTACCGCGCAAAAGCTGGCTGTGGCAGCTGAAGCTCGTGTCCACCGCGCATTTGCTTATTATGCGCTGGCCAATCAGTACGCCCCGATATATGATCCCACAAAAGCCGAAGGTCAGCAAGGACTGCCTTTGCTGCTGACTGCTGATCTCTTTCAGAATTTAAGCCGCGTGTCATTAGCTCGCATTTATGAGCAGATCGTTACAGACCTGAGCACGGCAACGGAAAATTTATCCAATTATCCAACTTTCAATTACCATCCCTCCAAGATTGCGGCTTATGCGCTGTTGTCAAGAGTATACCTGACGATGCGCAATTTTGAAGAATCTGGCAGATATGCTGATCTTGCCCTTGCACTGGACCCGACAGTCTATAATCTTGAGGATTATACCAAAGAGGTGACCTTCCCGCGTCTCATCGACGACAAGGAAGTCCTGCTTTCCAAGGTAAGTGCCGGTTATGTTCTCGGACCATTAAATCCGGAACTTATTTCCTTATATAGGGAGGGTGATCTTCGATTAAAACTGTTCATCGGAAACGATGCAGGGACATATAAGGGATACAAGTATATGAAACCAGTTTTTAATAGCAGCGGTTACACCAATAACTCCTATGTCGGTTTGAGCAGTCCCGAAATACTGCTTAACCGTGCCGAAGTATATGCACGGCAGAACAACAGCGCTCAGGTGGTGGCGCTGCTAAACCTTTTGCGAAAAAAGCGTTTTGCAGCAGATAAATATGTAGCCCTTACAGCAGCAGACGTCAGTGGCGACTTGTTGCAGTCGGTCATCGATGAAAGGCGTAGGGAATTTGTGGGTACTGACCTTCGTTGGTATGATATGCGCCGCCTTACTTTGGATGGCTCTTATTTTAAAGCCGTCAGTCGGACATTCAATGGACAGACCTATACCCTAACAGCTTCCAGCCCACGGTTGGTGTATCCGATTAACCAGGAAGTGCTAACACTCAACCCAGAAATTGGTCAGAACCCTCGATAATTTATAGAACATGAAAAAACAGACGATTTTTTTAGTGCTGTTGTTTGTCCAGGCTGTGTTATATGCGCAGCCTCGATTTGACAGCACTGTCTTTAAACCGACGAAACCCAAAACAACGGCGCTTGTGCAAGTGGTCTACGATGCCAAAGACAAGGACCTGGAATTTAGTGATGACATACAGGCGGCCTTATATTTATTCGAAGATTACGCATGGAGGCAGATCAGCGTACCGCTGCAAAAGAATGCGGCTGGCCTATGGATTGCAACGGTACCGGTAAAAGCAACAACAGCCTTTATCGCCGCAAAATTCTATCAGGGAACACTTGACCATCCGGATCTACTGGACAACAATCAGGACCAAGGCTATGCAGTCTCCCTGAGCGATGCAAAAGGGAAAGCAGTACCGGGCGCCTATCTGGGCGAGGCTGCTTTTCAGGTGCCTACAATAGCCGGCGGCGGAATCTTTTCTTATTATACCAATCAACCTAAAGTGTTGCCCGCTAATTATCTGAAGAGCCTGGCCGAGCATGAGTATGCTTTATCCGGAAAACAATACCTCAGCTATTTTCAGCCTTTTATGACCTTGCAGAAGCTGGCTTTGGGAGATGCTTTTCCGGCTTATGCCAAAAAATTGATTGTGGATGGATTAAAACAAAAAGATGTATCGGACCAAGTTCTTAATCAACTCTATTCATTTTCAAGTAGCCGTCTCCAGGATAAGGAATTGACTCAATTGATTGAAAAACGAGTAAATAATGACTTTCCGAGCGGTGCGACAGCACGTTTTATTGCCTATAGCAATACCCTGGGAAGCAGCCCGGACAAGGCTGCCGTAATCGCTTCGTATGAGAATTTTTTGAGACGTTTTCCTGTTCAACAATGGCGCCAGCATCCCAATGGTCAGGGATTCATCTACTATACGGTGTACCGTGGACTGGGGACGGCGTATTTCGAATCGAAACAGTTTGACAAGTTCGCGAAGCTTTACGATGAGGTCGATTTCCGTACAGGAAATGAACTGATGCGGTGGAACATCATGCGTGCTTACATGTTTAAAATGGTAGGTAAAGACAGTCTTTATCAAGTATCTGAGGCAATTCTGCCTAAATTGATTGCACGCCGGGGCGACAATTCATACAAAGAAGATTTTGACCACAGGGCACAGGCAGATTCCAATGTGGTCAAGAATTTGGATGACCGCCTTTTCACGCATATCTCCTTATTAAATGACCTCAAAAAGTATGTGGAAGCCCGAAAATATTTCTTGTTGCTCTCCGAAGATGGCAAATACAACAATGCTGAACTGAACGAGATCAATCTACGGGTGCTGGAGGGCTTGGGAGATGACAAGCAATTATTGCCCTTATTGGAGATGACTGCAAAGTACAATGCGATGACACCGCGTATGTTTGATAAACTCAGGGCAATTTACGTAAAAGAACATGCCGGCGATGAAAGTGGGTATCAAATTTATCTGGCGGGATTAAAATCCAACGAAGAAAAAGCGGCAATGAAAGCCTATGTGGATCATCATTGGGTCAATCATCCTATGCCCGATTTCCGCCTGGAAACTGCAGATGGACTATTTATTACACCTGAAGACTGGAAAGATAAGATCGTTGTGGTGGATTTCTGGGCCACGTGGTGTCGGCCTTGTATCATGGCGTTTCCGGGGATGCAATTGCTGGTAGACAAATATGCCCGGGATAGCCATGTAGCCGTTTATATGTTGGGAACCATGCAGACCGGAGATTACAGGAGCAAATCGGTAAACTATGTTCGTGGAGAAGGCTTTCGTTTCAATTTGTTGCACGATTCCGTCAATCCAAAGACCAATGAGCAGGACCTGGTATTCAAACAATTGGTTCCATTGTTTGGGGACTCGTCCATTCCGCGTAAGATCATCGTGAAAGACGGTCGTGTGCGCTATTGTTCCGGAGGTTACTCCGGAAGCCCGAGTAAATTGATGGACGAGCTGTCCCTGGCCATCGAAACCCTCAAAAACGAAAAATAGAATATTAAATCATTTATACAATATATGAACAGGAAAGCAACGAGCTTGCTCGTAGGGATGGTAGGTCTGAGTCTGTCCTTACAGGCACAGATGAATCCAAAATATAAATTTGAGGAGGCATTGAAGCTTATTCAGCAGAATTATGTGGATCAGGTCAATGAAGAACATCTGGTGGATGCAGCGATCAAAGCGATGATATCGGATTTAGATCCCCATTCGCGTTACACAAGCCGTGAGGAAGCAGAGCAAATGCGCGTAGCCATGAGTGGAAGCTTTGCCGGGATAGGCATTCAATTTCTAAAAAATAATGACCAGACCATTGTCACTAAAGTCAATCCCGATGGCCCGGCCATGCGTGCAGGAATACGGGCTGGCGATCAGATCCTTCGTATCGATGGCGACAGTATTGCCGGAAAAAAATGGGGCAATCGGGAGATTATGGAAAAATTGCGCGGTGAAAAAGATATACCCGTGGTGCTCGGGATTTTATCATCAGGAAGCAGGGATGTGAAGAATGTGCGCATTATTCGAGAAAATATACTGGAGAAGTCTGTTCGTGAAAGTTATATGGTGGATAAGGAAATCGGCTATATTGCGCTTACGATTTTCAATCGGACTACCCGGCAGGAGATAGACGCCGTCTTAAAAAAACTTAAGGAGCAGGGTATGAAAAAATTGATTCTTGACCTGCAGAGTAATGGCGGTGGGTATGTGGAGTCTGCTATTGGCGTGGTTGACGAATTTTTGCCCAAAGAGAAAATAGTCTTCTATTCAGTACCCAACCAAGGCGGAAAGGATTACTACTTCACAGGCGGTTACGGTCAGTTTTATGACGGTCAGTTGGTTGTCCTGATTGATGAATCCACCGCTTCATCCAGTGAAATCGTAACCGGAGCGCTACAGGACTGGGATCGTGCTGTCGTGATCGGCCGCCGCAGTTTCGGAAAAGGGCTGATGCAGAAACCCGTTCCGCTATCTGACGGTTCGGAAATGCAGCTTACTGGTGCCCGTTACTATACCCCCTCGGGACGTTCGATTCAAAAACCATATACCAAAGGGAAAGATGATTATTTTCAGGATTTTAACCGCCGGATGGCATCCAAAGAATTGCTGGAAGAAGGACATAGTTCCTTTCCTGATTCCTTAAAATATACAACGCTTGCCAGCAAAAGAATTGTCTACGGCGGTGGCGGGATTATGCCGGACCGCTTTGTGCCTATCGATACAAATGAGTATAGCACGTGGATGGCACAGCTCATGAACAATGGGATTGTAGCCAAAGGAGGTCTGGAGTTTGTACAACAAAATCGTGATGCTCTTCTTAAGGCTTATCCAGACTTCCCTACCTTCAATACCCGCTTTCAAGTGCCCCGGGAAGTTCACTCGCAGCTGATTGGAGCTGCGCGTAAACTCGCTGTGGCTGTTCCGCCCGAAGAACAGGTTGGGGCACATACGGCCATTGATATTGAATTTAAGGCGCAAGTGGGTTCACTATTATATACGGACGGTGATTACCAGGCCCGCGTAAGTAATGAAGCTAACCAAAGTTTTAAGCAAGCCTTAGCTGTACTTCGTGACGAAAAGCTATATAAACAATTGTTACAGTCAGGAACCGTGGGACAGCTTTCCCAAAAAAACGTAGAACAGCATAAAATAAAAACTAAATAAATATGAAGAATATGAAATGGGCGCTGGCCCTGGCATGTGTATTACCGGTATTGGGATATGCACAACAAAACTATACAATACAGGGTACAGTAGGCAAATTAGATAAGCCAGCGAAAGCTTACCTGCGTCTTAATTACGACGGAAAGGAACGGATCGATTCGGTTGAGATGAAAAATGGAAAATTTGAATTTAAGGGAAGTATCCCATCACCGATGGAAGCGCATTTGCGTATAATCCACGACAATGCTCCTTTTGATCCGGCCAAACCACCGAAACAGGATATACTACCATTTTTAATTGAGGGAGCAACGATTAAATTTGTGGCCGCGGATTCCATCAAACATGCCAAAATCTCGGGATCACCTTTAAATGCGGAGAATGAGCGCGTGAATGCGTTACTAAAACCGATTTATGATCAATATGAGGCTTTGAATAATGAGTATAAGGCCAAATCTCTTGCGGATCAGCAGGATCCGAAATATATCAAGTCATTGGAGGATCGGGCAAATGCGATACAGCAGCAGACGATTGACGCCAAATTGGACTATGTCGCCAGGAATCCAAAAAGCTATATGGGATTAATGGCTTTTAATTCTACTTTACCGCCTGAATTCGATGCTGTTAAAGCCGAAAAGATATTTGCCACATTAGATCCAAGCCTACAGGCTTCCATCCTCGGGAAAGACCTGGCAAAGCGCATCGCATTGGTCAAAAAAACAAGCGAAGGGGTGGAGGCTCAGGATTTCACACAACCTGATGTTGACGGTAAACCCGTGAAGTTGTCCGATTACCGTGGAAAATATGTGTTGATCGACTTTTGGGCATCCTGGTGTGCACCGTGCCGACGGGAAAACCCGAATCTGGTAAAATCATATGCCAAATATCAAAAAGAAGGATTTGAGATCCTGGGCGTATCGATGGACAAGGCGGCCGATAAGGCGAAGTGGTTAAAAGCGATCCAGGATGATGGACTTACCTGGAAACAGGTCGGAGATCTCAAAGGGTGGGAAAATGAAGCCGGGGTGATGTACGATGTGAAGGCAATCCCAATGAATTTCTTAGTGGATCCGAACGGCAAAATCATCGCTAAATATTTGCGTGGTGAGGCGCTAGATAAAAAACTGGCAGAAATTTTTGCAAAATAGATTTTTGCCGGTACCAGCTATCCTGTGCTGGCATATGTTTGGTTAGAAAGGAATGAGGCCGTATCAAAACGTTAAAAGTTAGATACGGCTTCTTTTTTTATAAGTTTCCTAATAACGGTCAGTGAAAGCCTGCGTTGCTGATCGCGAGTTATGGTGCTGGATATAGTTGGCCTATTTGATTCTTAGCAAGTGAAATAGCGGCTTTTGGTCCCTCGGCTGTTCTGTTACTGGTTTCCTGTACAAAAAACTTACAATAGATTTTCAATGGTATATGGTTTTGTTTGCTAGATAGTATAAGTATATTTATATTTAAGAAACAAAAGCCGATATATGAAGTCTGAATTAATAAAACAAGTTTTTATTCTACTCTTCTTAATGACGATATTAATATGGGTTGGATTTTATATCTCTTTCAAGGATTTGGTCCTTTCGGGCTGGAATACCTTAATTATCCCCGCACCAATAATTAAACTTTCGATAATAACTTTGTTATCGATTTGTTTGATGTGGCGGGGGAAACTTTTCTTTTTAAGCACAGCAGGGCCTCGAACCTGATATATAATAGTTGATAAAATGGTTAAGGGAAATAATTTGATTGCCAGATTAAGTCTGATGAGGTTTTTATTCATCGCTTTCAGTTTTTTTAGCCTACAGCTAAGCGCCCAGGATCTGCTTGGATATAAGGCAATTCTTGATGGCCTCCCAAGTAATGTAAGATTCATAAAAAATCACCACCCTAGCAATCGAATATCCTTTGCCCGTATAACTGCCAAGGATATTGTTCTTCTAAAAGATCTTGTGGATAGCTTGCCTCAGGTCCGTTACCTAGGGCTAGAATTTGAAAACCAGTCCCAACTGGATAGTCTATGTCAATCGTTATTTCTATTTCCCAATTTGGAGGCTGTTGTTTTCAAGGAATTTAGTTTTCGAATAGACACTTTGGAGCCTGCCGGGACATTACATCTGGACAATGAATTTTATAAACAGAAACAATTAAGGGCCCTGGCATTCGAAGGAAACTCCAAGATAAACTTAGCTGGGGAAATTGCTGAGCTAAATAAGCTCCCAATGTTAAATTATTTAATTTTCAGGGCTTTCCCCGCTCAGCATATTCCGAAAGGTTTGAAAGACAATAGTCAATTGAGGGGTATCTCGTTTGAATATAAACCCTTGATGGATCTATTTGAATTTCCACCCCAAATAAGTGAAATTGCGATCAGCTCCACATCGCCAAATGATCGCATTGATCATATATTGGAGATACTTCCCAATAAAAAAAGAATAGAAACGCTAAGTTTAAGCTCCTTTAAGAATAAAGATACAGTAACGTATTTGGATAGGGGATTGAAGTCCCTAAAAAAGCTGGAATTATATTTCAATGATATCGATGATCTAGGCCGGTTTATGGGCAATTTTAGCAGCAGTGCCAAACTGGAGAAACTATCATTTGTATACGGCCCTCTCAAGCAGATTTCATTGGGTCTGTTTCAATTTAAAGAATTGAGGGAATTGCGGATTACAAAAACAAGATCTGTACTTTATTTGCCTGAGCAGCTATCGCGATTGAAAAAACTACGTGTGCTTGATCTTTCTGAAAATGCAATTGACACCTTACCTTATGGTCTATTCCAGTTAAGTGAATTGACTGACCTAAACCTATCGCATAATCAGCTGACTGGAATCTCCAATAAAATAGGAGCGCTTAAGGGCCTCAAAACATTGGAACTTCAAAGTAATAAATTGCATGATGTGCCTGCAGCTATAGGCAACTTTCACCGATTGCAGCAATTGAACTTACAAGCTAATCCGCTAGCTACGTTACCATCGCTAGGGGGATTGAAAAAGCTCGAAACATTAAATTTATCGTTTTGCAATTTGATGTCGTTGCCGGAAGATATCGGGGCCTTATCTAGTTTAAAGAGTTTGGATGCAAGTGATAATTTTTTAACAGCACTACCAGAAAGTATCACCAAGCTATCTACGCTTGAGAACTTACGCGTTTCTACCAATCTCCTGCAAAAACTTCCAGATCAGTTAGGCGTGTTAACTAATCTTCGTGAGCTGTATATCGATATCAATCAGCTGAAAAAGCTACCGATTTCTATCGGCAGTATGGATCAGCTCAAAATATTAAATATAAGCCATAACGATATAACTATTCTGCCAGAGTCCTTAGGTCAGCTTTCAAATTTAACGGAGTTTTATGCAATCAATGACCGTCCTTCACATTACAATGTATACGATTATACCAGGGAAATTTTGCGTAAAGATAATCCGAAGACCGATAGACAACTTGCAAGTACCGCGCTGCGCGAGTTTCCAAGTGATCTTAAAAACTGGTCAAACATTAAGATAATACGAATTTTCAATAACGATTTTTCATCTTTTGATATTCTTAAATCATTATTCACAATTCCCTCAAAATACTACGCTGTTGATCTATCGAGCTGTAATATTTCCAATCTGCCATCTAGCGGATGGGATAGTTTTTTAGGTAAGGAGCTGCGTCTGGGATCAAATAATATTCAGGAGGTACCCAAGGACATGATCAACAGCCCCTTTTTGGCAGAATTGAATTTCCGACAAAATAAACTTCCAAAATCACCTAAAAATCAGAATAGCCACGCGGAAAAGCGAGGTGGTGTGCTGCTGTACTTCCAGCAGATAGGGCTGATGGATATGGATGATCTACCTCATGATAATGATATGGTACATGCTCTTGCAGATCGGAGCAGCCAATGTTTTATCTATGATCAGGATTATAAGGCGACAGTCGAATTGGCGGATAAAGCTCTTGAAATTAATCCTGATTTGGCTAAAAAAAGACTCAACTTTCGCGATCTTGGTGAAGCGAGGTTTAGGCTGGGTGATTATAGGGAGGCGATTTCTGATTTGACCAGAGCTATTCAACGGGATACAATAGGTCCGATCCGTATAATGAATTTTGTTGTCCCTGCATTTGACAATAGAGCGCGAAGTTACCTTGCCATCCAAGATACCATGGCGGCGTTGCAGGATTATCTTACGTTATCCAAGCGGTTTAGACCTGAAAGCTGGACCGATGTTGGAGCGTTGTATCAGAAGATGAATGCGGATGAGAAAGCGCTGGAAGCATTTCAAAACAGTATAGACTACTATTTTGAACGTATTGCCCATGAAAAGGAAGGCTCAGCAAACAGGCAATTGTTTCAGCTCTGTATTCTGGAAATATATATCGTATCCAACCAGCATGAGAAAGCGGTAAAATATGCCCTAAGTATCGGTGCCGACATGAAAGCCAAAGATCTGACTCCCATATACCTTTATTTAAATTCTGTGATGGACATTACCGGAAATAGGAAACCCAATTTTAATCCGTCAGCGGTCGAGGGAAAAGTGAGTAGGAGTTGGGGGTATGATCTGCTGCTCCAGTGGACTGATACTACTACTACTTTAAGTAATTTGCAAAAACAGGCAATAAGAGATTTGACACTTGCGATGGAAAAACTACGTTAATTGCTATGTCTAGGGCATCTATATTAACAATGCCTTGCAGACATGTAACACGGCTATTGATTCAATGCTATAACGGCAAGTATTACAGACCTTCCAATTTTACATATATAGAGGTTTTGTCTTATTTATGAAGGGGTTTACAATTCGTTTAATGCGATTTATGAACCGTTGGGGGGGGGCTAATAATATGGAAGCGGCTGGTAACTCGATATATCCGATTTCGGTGGAACTCCAGATATTAATAGCATATTTTGTAACAAGGCCTTGATATCACATGTCGATTTTAGAGTTTATCCAAATAGCTTTTTAGCTTGTTCATAAATGAACATAAGTTGTCCGATTTTGAACAAGTTCTAAATATATGACGTTTTTAATTTGTTCATTATAAGTTTCTTGCGTTTTTGGCGAATGAGTTGATTTAGTAATAAAATGAAAATTAAACTAAATTATAAGTTTTACGTTCTCCTTTTATTTCTGCTTTCAGTTCAGTTCTTGCCTGCCCAAGTTACTCGTTCCGATTACGATTCTTTTATGAAAGAGTTTCAAGGGCTTTTCAATGAAAAAAAATCGGGTGAGATCTATGGGCGATCATCTGCCATCTATCAGGCTAAAATTTCAAAAGAAAAGTTTTCACTGGGTATGAAGAAGTTTGTGGCAAATGTGGGCGCAATGGAGCAGTTTTCTTTTGTTGATTCGACTGCCAGCGGATACAATTATACCATTAAATTTGAAAACTCTGACCAATTATTTTCTGTTCTGCTCGATCATGAAAAGCGGGTCCTAAGGATGAATTTCAAAGAAATGCCATTTGTCATACAAGATAAGAATTTCGTGGTCGGGAGCAATAATCCATTAAAAGACTCCATAGATTTACTGGTTGAAAAATTCGTCAGGCCGTATATCCAAAAGGGCGCTACCGCAGGTGTTATGTTAGCGGTAATTAATGGAAAGCAGCAAAGAAAATATAGTTATGGGACTATCGCTAAGACAAGCAATCAACTCCCGCACGCTTCTAAAAGTATTTTTGAGATCGGTTCGGTTACAAAAATTTTCACCTCACTGTTATTGGCAAAAGAAGTAGTTGGCGGCAATATGCAATTGGACGATCCGATCAGTAAATATCTGCCCGATTCTATTCCTCGTTTAGCATGGCGTGGTCATCCGATTTCACTGGTGCAACTGTCCAATCATACCGCAGGATTTCCTCGGCTCCCGGAGAATATTTTTACGACCAATGTCATTCTGGCTGATCCATATAGTCATTACACGGTTGATTCGCTCTTCCATTTTTTGAAAAAATATAAAGTTTTGTCTCAAACCGGAATCAAGTTTTCTTACTCAAATTTAGGCGCAGGTGTATTAGGTGTAGCATTAGAACGCCATAATAATAAAAGTATTGAACAGTTGGTCATTGACAATATTTGTATGCCCCTGGGAATGAAAAATACATCATTAAAAGATGCCGGTGCCATACAAGGATACAATGAAAAAGGAAGACCAACCTCGTATTGGCACTTGGGATCTTTGGCGGGGTCTGGGGCCATAAGATCGACATTGGATGACATGATTACTTTTATGGAGGCACAGTTAGGTTCCGAGAATAAACTGACAAAAGCCATTCATTTGACCCATCAGATAACTTTTGTGGATAATGATCAAAGTATGGCGTTGGGTTGGCGTATTAAAAAAGCTGGAAACAGAAAGATATTTCATCATTCTGGAGGTACAGGCGGATTTAGGTCTTTTGTTGCATTTGATGATAAATCCCAAAAAGCAATTGTTATTCTGTCCAATGCTGCCTTAGATGTCTCGACTATCGGATTTTCGATATTTGAACATTGCTTATAGCACAACTGAGCCCAATGTACCAGCACATAAGCTTCTTTTCCAGTTTATAGTGCTGGAACATGGACTTTGTCGTTACCTTGCTTTTAGAAATCAGCAATAATGATCTTTTTCATTCCCATCATTTTTTTGAATGCACCGGGTCTTTTGTTGAGTTCCGCCCAATTTTCAGGAGAAACCTGCCAGCTTAATCCGTATTTGTCTTTCAGCCAGCCACAGACGCTCTCTTGTCCTCCACCCGATGTAAGTGCTTCCCAATAGTAGTCTATTTCAGTCTGGTCTTTGCAGGGGATCATCAGCGAAATAGCTTCGTTAAATTTGAATATCGGTCCGGCATTAATCCCGATGAAACGCATTCCCAGAATCTCAAACTCAACGGTAAGTACTTTCCCCGCGAAATCCTTCTGGAAATCAGCCAGTCCTTCGGTTTCTGAATTCGGGTAATAAGTAATATTGATGATCTTACCATCTTTGAAAACCGACAGATAATATTCTGCGGCCTCCTGTGCGTTGCTGTCAAACCATAGGTTTGGAATTATCTTTTGCATAGCTTTTATATTTTGGTTATTTTTTTATTTTCTTAGGACCTGAAAAATCGACTATCCCCAGCTGTTTAAATTTATGTCAGGCATCTTCCGGCGATTTTTTAAAATCGGTAAACAAACAATTGAGGTTCTTCTATTCATCCTATCTAAATTTTGATCATTGACAGTCTTACAAATTTAAACGATTTGTTTTTCGGTCAACTTGGCATAGGAAAAGAAATTATACAAGCTTTTCAAAAACCGCAAAGGGGGGTATGAAGGTTTTGCCCTCAAACTGGCGTTTGATACACCCGACAACAGTTTGGAGCACATTTGGGTAGGAAATCTCATCTATCTAAATGGTCAATTTACGGGTGTTGTCCATAACAGCCCCGTCTCTACAAAAGAGGTAGCTATCGGTGACACCATAGTCGTTGATAAACAAAAAATATCAGATTGGATGTATCTGGATAAAGGAGTATTACGCGGCGGATATACGATCCGCGCCATGCGTGAGCAGCTGTCAGAAACGGAAAAAGAAGAATTCAACAGATCGATCGATTTTACGATAGAAGATTAGCTATTATTCCAGCCCCTTAATACCTCAAATGCAGACCGAACAATGCCCTATTGTTGTTTTGCACATAAAATAACTATGCGCTATAAATATTTAAACTACTAATTAAGTTAGTCACGAATAATGAACCTTCCGTATTGTTCATCTGCTGACTTTACAAGGCCAAATTAGGACAATATAGCGCTGATCCTTAGGTAGAAACAGCGCTAGTGATATGGTAGAAAGTGGGGCGGAGTTGACTTATAGCAATTTTGATGCGATTGATCCTAAGAGTTTAAATTTATATAATAGCTCAACTAGAAGTTGATACAAATTTTGTTTCTATTGTCTTTTTAATGTCATTTTATTGGTTGTTTTTTGTGATTAATGCAGTTTAAATGCATTAAACGAGTCTGTAGTGCTTCCACTACAGAGATTGATTTTTTTTTTATCAAATTTTGTTTCACCATGAAAAACTAATATAAACACACTATGTGGGACAAAAAAAAGAGAATCCTTGTTGTCGAAGATAATGAGATTCTGTTGGGCACCATGCAATTTGTTCTTTTACGTGAGGGGTATGATCTACTCCTAGCCAAATCAGGCAAGGAAGCTCTTACTCTGGTCTCGGACGAATCAATTGATCTGGTCATTACTGATCTGGCACTACCCTTTGCCAATGGTTTTGAAATTATAGACCGGATCAGAAAGAGCAATACAAATAATCAGGTACCGGTTATAATTATTTCAGGCTATCACGACGACAACAGTATTGTTGAGGGTTTTGAAGTGGGGGCAAACGATTATATGAAAAAGCCTATATCGCCTACCGAGCTGATTTCACGTGTACGTTTGAGAATTGGCCATGCTTAGCACATTGGTACATATCATCCGTGATATTCGCGCCTTTTTTGAAGGTGACGGCTGGGCGGTACTTGTTACCGTAGCCCTGCTTTTGAGCGTGTTGTTTTGGACTATTTGTCTAATTGGAATCGCCTTTTTTTATTACCGTGATTATCGATATCGGAATGTCTATTCCCGGATCTATCCGGCATTAAGGGATTTTATCTATGAGCAGATTTTGGTGAACAATAGGGCCAGTCATTTCCCAGTGGATAAATTGGGACTGGACTTGCATAATAAGCTCGTAGGCAATGTGGTCCGACATATTATACACGAGTTTATCTTCACCGTCGGCGGAGAGAAAGGGCAGAGTCTGCGGCGTCTTTTCAATGAGTTGGGCTTTGATAAAGAAGCGCAATATGAAATCAGACATTCGGCCACAAACATGGTGACAACAGTAGGATCTCTGGCCAATTTGGCCTTGATGAAGGTACCCATTCAGGAAAAGATCCTGGATCAGCTGCTCAAAAGCCCTCAGGTTGAAATCCGTGTCGCAGCATCTAAATACCTCCTGCAAGTGGAAGGCGAACAGGCCTTTGACAGGGTATTTGAAGGACTAATTGGGATCAGTCAGCTTCAGGCGCTCGATATCTTTCAGACGGTTGTTCAGGGAGACTATTACGGTAACTATATGTTTTCGCAATGGTTGAATGTGTCAAAGTCCTTTGCCGTTAACAGCTTGTTCATGGACCTGATGGTCTACTATCAGGAGTTAAACGAAGCTGGGCTCTGGGCATTAATTACTGCCAATAAAGAATCAAAAACTGCTTTAAAAGCCGTTAACTCGTTGGGAAAGCTATTGGCTAAGGATAGTGAGGAGCGATTGCAGGATTTATATACAGAGGAAAGCAACTTGGCAGCCAAGCTGGAAATACTAAAGGCACTCGGCCGTGTCGGACAAGGAAAATCCATTGATTTTCTGAACCGATTGTTTATGGACAGCAATTTGCCATTAAGCCTGCGAAAACATGCTTATCGCTCATTGGTCGCTCAAAGACCTTACAGTATACCGCTTTTGCGAAAAATAGATGAACAGGTGGATCGCGTAGAAAGTAAACTCATCCGCTATGTTAATCACCCAATGGTCCATTACATTTAAAGAGTTAAAAGGAAGGGGTTTGATATGACACATTTTATTTCTTCAGTAGAGTTTGTTTTTGGATTGTACTGTCTTTTGCTGCTGGTCGTATATGTGATGCTGTTTCGCATGTCATGGCTATCAATTCGTAGGAATCTCCAAAAACACAGGTCTAGACATGTCCAGACGCTGATGGAATCGGAAATTGCGCCGGGGGTAAGTATTGTCGCACCTGCTTATAATGAGTCCGTGACTATCGTTAATAACGTGCGTTCATTGATGACGCTGTTTTATCCGCGATATGAGGTGGTTATCGTTAATGACGGAAGTAAGGATGATACTTTGGCAAAACTGATCAAAGAATTTGATCTGGTAGCGGTCGATTTTCTGGTCGATTATTTGGTTCCCTGTAAGGAAATTAAAGCCATTTATAAATCGCGTGATATTTCCCATAAACACCTGACTGTCGTTGACAAGATAAACGGCGGAAGCAAGGCGGATGCGGTCAATGCAGGAATAAACGTTGCGGCCTTTCCGTACATATTGAATACAGATGTTGACTGTGTACTTGCCAATGATACACTGGTATATCTGATGGAGGCGGTATTGGACGCTAAAGAACGGGTCATCGCCGTGGGGGCCACTTTACGGATGTCCAATTCAAGCTATGTGGACTCAGGGATGTTGGTCGAAGCAGCCTTACCTAAACCCATCTTGGCGCGATTTCAGGAGATGGAGTATATCCGGTCATACCTTCTCGGTAAAATGGGATGGAATTACCTGAATTGTATCCCCAATGTATCTGGTGGCCTTGGCTTATTTGACAAGGAAATACTTATCATGGCGGGTGGTTATGACCCAAAATCCCTAGGGGAGGATATGGAGATGGTGACCAGGATGTGTATGAAGATGTGCGACAATAACGAAAAATATGAGGTCAAATATATTCCCCAGACATTATGCTGGACTGAGGGGCCGGATAGCCTTAAAATGCTGACCCGACAGCGGATCCGGTGGGCTAGGGGCTTGATGCAGATCATGCGCACCCATCGCAGGGCTTTCTTCAATCCCAGCTATAAAAGGTTTGGGCTGGTCGTATTTCCCTACAATGCCATTTTTGAATTCTTCGCGCCGGTTATGGAAATTCTGGGTATTTTCTTTTATATCTACCTGATCTTGACAAATGGTATCAATTGGCAGATGGCCATCCTGTTACTGATTTTCGTATATGCGTTTTCGGTTTTTTTAACCAGCTTTTCGATCTTGTTGGACAATTATGTCTATAAGTATTACAAGCGCAGGGAGGATATTGTCCGCTTATGCCTTACTGTATTTTTAGAACCTTTTATATATCATCCGATCATTGTGTACAGTTCCATAAAAGGATATATACAGGAGCTTTTCGGTAAAAAACATGCCTGGGGAGAAATGAAACGTAAAGGTACCTTAACAGCCTTATCACCGAATGGGACTAAAAAATAGAGCAATGAAAAAATTATTGATATTGATGGTCGTTTTCTTGCAATCCTTGTTAGCGTATACCATTTCCGCACAGGTGGTCTGGCAAAATAAAAAATGCGATGTGGATAGTTTGGTGCCGCAGGCAATCAGCTATCTGCATGAGGGAAAGCTTGATCAGTCGGTTATGCTGAGCCGCACCGTGTTGGCAAAATACCCGCAGTACACCGATTTTAACTATATTTTGGGACTGAGTTATCAAAAGATGGGCCGGGGAGATTGGGCTGTTCCGTATTTCGAAAAGGTAATGGCAAATGATGCGAAGTATAAAGACTGCTACTCGCCCCTAGCATTATTGTATGAAGCGAAAGGCGATCTAGACAAAGCCGATAAAGTTTGGCAGCTGGCACGCACGCGATTTCCTGATGATATGGAGCTGGCAGCTGCTTACCGGGAATATGAATCTAGGAGCATGCGAAATGCTGTCAACAATAACATCGACAATTGGTACAAAGAAGGCCTAAAATGTATTGCACGTGGAGAGCTGCAAAAAGCCATATCAATTTCGGACAGTATGCAGCGGGCAGATGCTGGCGATAACCGGTATTTATACCTCCGCTCCAGTGCTTATATGTCCGGTAACGACTATAATAAAGCCAAAAGTGGCTATGAGATGCTTTGGGATAAAGGGGATAGTACCGTGTTTATACAAGAACAGTTAGCGAATATCGCTGTTGCAAATAAAGATTATCAGACCGCTCTGACCTATATGCAACGACTGTCGCGGCAATCACCGCAAGTGGAAAGTTATCGTCAACAGGCAAAAGTATACCGGGAAAATTTACCCTATAGCTTCTATGTCGGCTTAAATCATACCCAAAGCGCACAAGATAGGCCCAACGGACACTTCTTTATTTCTGGAGTGGAATATGGGAAGAAAGTGGGCACAAAGGGGATGTTCATTGGTCAGTTTAACTATGGAAACAGAAGAGGAGAAAAAGGGTATCAGGTGGGATTGGATGCTTGGTTGAATTATAGCGCAAAAATATATGCCTATCATCATTTGTCTTGGGCCGATGGAACAGTATTTCCGACATGGCGGGCGGCATATAGTCTTTATCGGGAGGCCGGCCCCTGGCTCTTTGATGTAGGCGGGCGTTACGTGCGATCGGCAGACCATAACGGAAACTATGGCATGGTGGCCTCGGTAGGCCGGTATCTTGGGCCGACCTTTGTCTATCTCCGGGGATTTTTGTTGCATGATGAACAGCGTTGGAATCAGGCCTACTCGCTGGCAGTAAGGCACTATTACAATAGTGAAAAGCCTAATTCTTATGTCACCGTCATTGCTAATATCGGAACATCTCCGGATGATCCTTCTCGGTACCAATTTTTAAACGACAGGTTTGGTTTTTTGTCACGATCAGTCAACGCCGGATGGCAACATCGTATCGAAAGCTGGGGATTTACGCTTATGGGTGGATGGAGTTATTATAAGGTGGCTGAAAACAGATTTATCAATCAGTATGATCTGAATCTTTCATTAAGGAAATATTTTTAATATGTGGAAGTATATGTTAGCGCTGTTTTTTTTCACAACAATCGCTCAGGCTAAAGAACGGATTACATTGGTGAATGAAGGTGTGGCCAATTATGTTATCCGTACTGACCAAAACAACTCGGCCCTGCTGAAAGCAGCAGCGGTAATCAACGAATTTACCTTA
Source organism: Sphingobacterium sp. UBA7625 (assembly GCF_002484085.1). Classification (NCBI taxonomy): domain Bacteria; kingdom Pseudomonadati; phylum Bacteroidota; class Sphingobacteriia; order Sphingobacteriales; family Sphingobacteriaceae; genus Sphingobacterium; species Sphingobacterium sp. UBA7625. Next base: position 137,595 of record NZ_DLJD01000058.1, on the reverse strand, counting down.
TTGAGCACGGGGACAGGCTTTGAATTGCAGGCCCGGGAACAGGATCGGCCGGCAATTATACTGGAGCAGGTGCCACTAAGCAAAAGCTACCCGGAAGACAGCTATTCAATACAGTTTAGAGGGGCTAATATGTATATTAAAGGTAGTGGAAAAGGGGTTCTTTATGGCGCTTACCGTTACGTGAGAGATATTATCGGTGCAAAGAAATGGTATACCGGTAGGGAGAATACCTTCGTTCCCGAGTTGTCTTCGCTAGTGGTGGATGCCGATTTTCACGTTTTCGCGAAACCTAACTTCCAGTTTCGCGAAGTTTATTTCCCGATCGAATTGGATCAGGAATATTTAGACTGGTATGGACTGCATAATTTAGAAGAAAAATGGGGGGATTGGGGACATACGTTCAACAAGATATTACCGCCATCCATTTATTTTAAAGAACATCCCGAATACTACTCACTGTATCATGGGAAAAGACAAGCTACCCAGCTCTGCCTTTCCAACGAAGCTGTTTTTGAACATACCGTTGCATATTTCAGGCAAAGAATGCTTGAAAATCCGCAAGCTAAATACTGGTCGATAGCGCAAAATGATGACATTGGTAGCTGCACCTGTGATCGCTGTCAAGCGATTGATAAACGCGAAGGCGGAGCCCAGGGGTCATTGATCTATTTTGTGAATAGAGTAGCCGCTAAATTTCCGGATAAGCAATTTACAACGCTCGCATACTTACAGACAGCGAATGCCCCCGCCCATCTACGCGTGGCGAATAATGTTTCGGTGATATTAAGCAATATTGATGCTTTTCGTAAAGGTGATATTGGCAACGAACCTTCTGCAGCGACATTCCGCAGGCAGCTGCGTGATTGGAAATCCAAAGCTGCACATGTCTTTGTGTGGGATTATTTAACACAGTTTACAAATTATCTGGTTCCTTTTCCTATTCAGGGAACATTGCAAAAAAGTCTGGGTTATTTAAAACAGCAAGGCGTGGAGGGCGTGTTTTTGCAGGGTGGGGGTGCTAGCTATAGTGATATGGCTGAATTAAATGCTTATATTCTGTCCCACTTGTTGTGGGACAATACGATCTCTGAAGAACAGCTTACGGATGAATTTGTAAATGCTTATTATGGCAAGGCCGGTCAAGCTGTCAAAGCCTACCTCAATGCTCGGCGAAAGGCTCTGCCTGCTGCCTCATCAGCGCTATCGATCTATGGAAATCCCATTGATAATAGAAAGGATTATTTAAGTGCGGAGCAAATGGATCACTATAGTACATTATTGGAAAAGGCTGAAATATGGAGTGAAGGCAACCTGGTATTGGAACAACGTATCAGACGGTTGGGACTAGGTCTGGATTATACCTATTTACAACAGGCTCGGTTTTATGGGCCACGGCAACATGGGATATTTAGCAACGAGAATGGAGAGTGGCACGTAAGGCCGAATGTACAGCGCAAGCTGCAACAGTTTGTTGAAGATGCCAAGAAACTCGGCGTAGCTGAACTTGCCGAGGGCGGTGCCTCACCCAACCAATATGCGAAAGAATGGAGCGAGATATTTAGCACAGGAGTACGTGTGAATAAAGCTGCTGAAGCAAAAATGACGATGAAATACCCTTTTGACCCTTCATTCCCTGCCAACGGTATGCAGACCCTGACTGATCGTGTCCCCGGCTATCTGGATTATAGCTATAATTGGCTCTTATGGACTGGAGAACCTATGGAGATTGCCTTTAACTTCGAAAAGGCAAAAAAGGTGGAGGCTATAGAACTCAATTTCCTTCAGGATGCACGGCATTGGATTTTTATTCCAAAAGAGATCCGTATCACGGCTTCAAAAGATGGTGAAAATTTTAAGGAGTTACTTTCCTCTAAAATTGAAGAAATAGACGAAGACTATACAGTGCAGAAAGTCAAATTTAAAGCTCCAGTAGCGGATGATGTTAAAATAATTCGCGTTTATGCCTTACCATTTCCCTCCCTGCCAGAATGGCGCTATCATCCCACACGAAAAGTCTCTATCGCTTGTGATGAAATCTGGGTGGACTAACATAAGAATGAAGATGGTTCAGACGTCCACTCTTATTCGATTTTAAAGATAGCAACGCCAGGTATAACATTTTGTTTCAGTAAGATTAAGGTCGATTTGAAAAAACTGTGGTATAATTTTCAGGTATGTACACCATCTTTATTAACTTTTCTATTTTTGGGGAAACTTAGACACCCGTGAAAAGATTTTTTATTCTATTCTACCTTTTATTTACGCTAACAGTAGTGCATGCGCAAAAATCCTTGCTTTTTGGAAGTATAAAGGATTCTATCTCAAGTTTACCAATCTCTTTTGCTACTATCGCTGTCCTCGATATGGATGGTCATGTTGTCGATGGTGCGGTTGCTGATTCGATAGGTGGTTTCCGATTTTTCGATCTGAAAAGAGGGCAATATGCTATTGTGGTTAAATTTATCGGTTACCGCCAGAAAAAACTAGTAGTGGACTTCGATGGTAGAAGCCAGACCAATCTAGCTGAAATCGCGCTTGTCAGTACGGATCAGCGGTTGACCGAAGTAAAGATTACTGGAGAGCTTGCCGCGCAGAAGCACTCCGCTGATAGGCAGCGCTATCAGGCTAGTCAGTATGGAAATGCTGTTGGCGGTACAGCTTTGGATATCGTGAAAAATCTACCCTCGGCTGCTGTGGATGGGAATGGCAATATAAGCATGCGCGGGAATACGGGCATTATTGTACTTATCAATGGTAAACCTTCCTTGCTAGATCCTGCGACAATATTAAGCCAGATCGCAGCTAATGATGTAACCGATGTAGAGTATATTACCAGCCCCTCAGCTCAATTTGATCCTGATGGCAAAGGAGGGATTATCAATCTCAGGACGAAAAAAGCTTCATCGGATGGATTTGCTTGGATAGTTAATCTCCAAGGTGGATTGCCGAGTATAGATAATCATGGGAACAAGAGGAGGCAAAAACGATTTGGTGGAGATATCTCCTTCCAGCTAAAAAAAAATAAGCTCGAATTGAGCGGCTCGGCTAATTATCTGCGCAACGACAATGCTGGTTTCAGAGAAGGTAGCGTTTATACCATTATTGGCGATCGGCAGACGTTCTTTCCATCTAAAGGCGAACGGAGTTTTGACAAGTATAATTTTGGTCTCAGATTGAATGGTTCATATGAACTATCAAAGAAACAGCAAATTAACTTAGGTATGTTGGCATCCCGGAAATTTCAGGATCGACTGGCCGATATCGATTATACAAATCGAACAGTTCGTCCATCAACAGGTGAAGAACTTTCAAAAATAAATTATTTCAACTCCAATCTGCAGAATAAACAGGGAGAATTTTATCTTATCGATTTCAATTATAAGTACAAGTTTAGTGATACCCATTTATTGCAGGCAGGTGCTATTTATGAGTACGCCAATATATATGGATCGACCAAGAACGCGAATATCGAACATCGGATTGATACTGTCCAATGGACAAATAACAATTATACCAATCCTTTACACGGGCTACGGATTTCAGTCCAACATCAATGGAAATTGTCGCATGGGGAGCTATTGAGTGGTTATCAACTAAGAAATGATCGGCAGAAAGGTAACTTTGAATATTTTGCCACGGAAAAGCCAGGTGAGGCAATTAAACTTATTCCCGAATTTACAGGAAAGTTAAATGCAAATAATACGGTGCATGCTATTTTTAGCCAATATGATCATAAACTTGAAAGAACACAGTTGTCACTTGGACTTCGTTATGAATATTATCAACGTGATGTACTGTTAGTCAATACCGGGATGGAATATCCATATTCTGTCCACCAATTGTATCCTACGTTCAATTTAATGCATAACCTCAGCGAGGATTGGTCCTGGAAATTTGCTGCTGCCCGTCGAGTTCAACGAAACAATAATTTTGAGCTAAATCCCATACCCGAACGCGAACACTCGGAGACATTGGAACAAGGAGATCCCAACTTGCTTCCAGAATTTACAACTAATGTCGAGACTGGTATTGTGAAGAAGTTAAAAACAGGAAGTATATTCTTAAACACCTACTACCAACACACGAAAAATCCGATCCAACGGGTCAATTCGGTGTATGCAGATACAATACTCAATCGGGTGTTTACCAATGCTGACTATGCTACCCGTTTGGGGGCAGAACTGGGAGGGGAGGGAAAGCTTCTCCCTTGGTTAAAAGTCAACGGTGGACTTAACCTGTATCGTTATAAGATATCTGGACGAGTGCTTACTTATCAGGAGACAAACAGTAATAGTGACTGGGTGTATTCCCTGAACGCTGGGGTTCAGGCAGATCTGGCCAAGAATTGGAGTACAGGTTTGCAGGTAAACTATCTCTCAGAAAGGCCTACGGTACAGGGAAAGGATTCCAGGTTTGTCGCCCCCCACTTTAATCTGAGCAAGGCTTTTTTGAAAGGAGCAATTAAAGCACAGTTTCAATGGCAGTTCATTGAACTTGGTAAATGGGGAGTCAATGAGCAGCGTATTACGACATCCTCAAATGACTTTTTCACCACCACTAATTATATTTACGAAAAGAATATATTGATGCTTAACCTCAATTTTAATTTTTATAAGCTGAATCAGCTTTTGAAACTGCCTAAGAGTGAGTTTGGCGAAAAAGAATTTTAGTTATGTTGTCTCTTGAATTCGGAAGGGGTGAAGTTTGTGTATCGCTTAAAGTATTTTGAAAAGTTTGATTTATCGGAGAAACCCAAGACAAAAGCAATTTCGGCGATTGAGTTGTTGGTATAGAAAATAAGTCTTTTCGCCTCTTTGATAATATAAGTTGCCAATACCTGAGAGGCCGTGTAATTGGCATTTCTCTTGCAAGCTGCACTCAGATTTTGAGGACTTGTGTGGAGCAGGCCTGCATAGTAAGCGACATTGTTTATGATTTTCGAATCAGTATTTAACAGCTCAATAAATTTTACATACAGGTCGTTGGAGACCGATGTGGATTGCTCCGTCTTGCCAATATTTTCAAGAGTTTTAGCTAAAAGTGATTTAAACAATCCCTCCTGACATATTTTGTTTTCTTCCTGTGATAGCAATTGCAGAAGGGTCGGAATGACTCTATTTTCTTTTAGGTAAAGAATGTCAAATTGACTGATCTCATCGACTAACCTTGCGATTTCAAGATCTAAGCTCTGTTCTACGAAAGATTTTTTTAGTAAGAGCACATAGCCCTCGATTGGAACCTCCAATTCCCAGCAATGTACGGATTCCTTGCGAATAATCAATATACATGGCGTCTTAACTAGGCTTTTGCAGTTGTCAATAATTTGTTTTCCAGATGTTTTTGATAAAAATACCAATTCAAGGTATCCATTGTGTCTATGTGGTTTGGTTATGGCTTTTGAATTGTCAAATGCAACAACCTTTAATAATTTCTGGGGTTCGAGTTTATCTTTTACGATAATTGTTTTGCTAGCCATGTAAGTCATTTGAAAGGTAAAAATAAAATAAATCCTCGTGTTTTGTGGTATTGAAGGAAATTGTCCTAGATCAGGCCTTAAGCATCACCGTAGCCAGCTAGGACTTCCTTATTGTTATTTTTAATTTCATAAGTTATTCTTTGCATCTTGAACCCAACCCTTTAGACTTAATAATGTCTGGAGAGGAATTTAAAAAAAATGATTTGAGAATAGAAAATGAAGTTATTTTATCAATAAAAACAACAATGATAAATCTAAATTCCGTTCATTTGTTAATGAAAGTTTATACATGATATCATTTACCCTATAGTTTTGTGCTGTGACTAAAATAAAGAGAATAACTCCAACAGATTTCAGGGGGCAGTTTATGTCAGAGATGTCAACTGACTTTGCAATTTTAAGAACACCTGTTCAGATACATGATATCGGAAAAACATCTAGTTTCATTAAAGTCCCCACGCCGTTACATAGACCCGAGTTCAACTTCATTGTTCATATTACAAGGGGAAGCGCAAAACAACAGGTAGATGCTAATTTGGTGTCAATAAAAGAGAATGAAATCTTATTTGTCAGGCAAGGAAACGTAACTTCATTAAAGGAGGTCAGCCCAGATGCTGCAGGATACATGATTTTATTTGAAGATCAGACACTCAGTCAATTGTTGTCAAAACAGGAGCTCATTAAACTCTTTTCTGCGAATACAATTATTCATCTGTCAGAGGAGAGTAGCGTATGGTTAACATCTCTGTTTGAACTATTGAGCATTGAGATATATTACCCAAATCCGAATCTTGGTGTTTGCTATTCTCTTTTGCAGGCAGGACTACAGAAAATTCTTACCTCAAGTAAAGAACTGAATAAAAGTATAAATCGGGGTGCAGAGATTACTTTTAACTTCAAAGAGCTGGTTTACAGATACTATCTGAAACATAAGTCAGTCTTATTTTATGCCGGCGAGCTGTCTGTTTCTGAAAACTATCTCCATAGATGTGTCAAGGAAACCATCGGTGAAAGTCCAAAGGAATGGATCAATAAAGTAAGTGTCCTGCAGAGCCAGCTGCTTTTGCAGGACCTGACCAAGAGTATTTCTGAAATTGCTTTTGAGCTCAATTATGGCGATCCTAGCTATTTCGGACGCCTATTTAAAAAGATAACAGGAGTAACCCCATCCGAATATAGAATTGCCTTTATGCAAGATTTGTCCGAGTAAAAAGTGGTTTAGTTTTAAAGCAATGCATGTTTTCAGTCCACCTTTGTATTATTAAATTCAAAGAAAATGAAAACACTAATCGCTATTAGAAACCTTGGCATCAGGACTGACCTCCAATTTACTTCCTATTGTAAAAACCGGATGACACCCAGATGGTCATATCTTGGTATTTTTATTTTAACGCTCCTCTTTTCAAATAAAAGCAATAGTCAGATCATTCAGGATGTTGGCGGTATTGCCACCACTGTCCATGGTAAAGCTAACTTTAAAGATTTGCCTTCAGAAAGTTCCCTTTCAGGAAATAAATTTCAACTGAAGACCTATGATGTCTGGCTGCCTATTCCTCCTTTAAAAATTGGCAGAACAAGCGTTTTTAGTAATCTGAATTATCGTTTAATGGATTTCAATTATGGCAACGAGACGATAGAAGATCCAAACCGGATTGAAAGAATTCATGAGATAAAATCAGTAATTATTATCCGACACCCCATTTCAGGCAAATGGTCTATTTTGGGAATAGCAATGCCAACCCTTGCTACGGATTTTAAAAAATCGCTCTCCTTAGATGACCTGATCCTGGACGGAATACTTGGTGTATCGAAAAAATTTGGGGCTGAATCGAATCTCGAAATTGGATTTGGTGTTCATGCTTTACATTCCTTTGGCGAGACTTTAATTACCCCAGGAATATCAATTGATTATCGGAGTCCAAATAACAAATGGTTAGCCCAGTTTTATTGGCCCAGATTAAATGTGCTTTATAGTGTGAGTGCAAACACACAGGTTGGTTTGGCGGGGTCAATAGATTGGACCCGATTTAATTTGAAAAATTATCGTGGTTACAGTGGTAAGGAAGTCGATTATGCGCAGTTCTCCACTATACATGGTGGCCTACAGGTACATCAACGCCTGATAGGAGGAATCTGGCTTCAGGTACAAGGCGGCATGGGACTTTTGAATCGTTATGAACTGTTCGACAGCAAACAAAAGACAGTCAATGATTTCTCTATTTCCAACATGGCATATGGAAAAGCTGCACTGAGCTACCGTATTGGCAGGAGATAAATGATTAAACCAAAGAACCTTCAGGCGATTTAGTACAAATTCCTTTGCAACGTAGAGGGAATGTTGAAGACATTGTTTCTGTTGTCGTAGCTATTTTAGATTCCAAGTGGACCACAGGCACTATTATACCAGTGGATGGTGGGATCTCTATTTCTTAGACACAATTAAAAGACGCAGAATCACGATATATAGTGATCATTCGGGTGATATCACTTTATTTCAGGAACTGTTAAATAGTTGTAGTTTTTTAAAAATCTGATTATTAAAGAGTTGTTTCTTTTGGCCTCACTGTTGTCTCAGTCGCCATAAAGAATTGATAAACTTTAAATTTAAAAATATGAAGATTTTAGTTATTGGAGGCACAGGATTGATCGGAACAAAAACTGTAGCTAAGTTGAGAGCACTCGGGCTTGAAGTTATTGCAGCATCCCCTAATACTGGTATAAATACGATTACGGGCGAAGGCTTAGCAGAAGCTGTGAACGGAGCCGAAGTGGTGATTGATCTTGCTAATTCACCATCATTTGCGGATAAGGATGTGATGGAATTTTTTGAGACTTCTGGGAAAAATTTGTTGGCAGCCGAAATTAATGCTGGAGTTAAACACCATATTGCATTGTCTGTTGTTGGTACGAGCCGCCTCCAGGCAAGTGGATATTTTAGGGCAAAACAAGTACAAGAGGATCTTATTGTCAAATCAGGCATTCCCTACACGATCATTCATTCCACGCAATTTTTAGAATTTTTAGGCGGCATCGTTGCTTCTGCACAGGATGGAGATGTGATCAATCTGTCGACCGCTAAAATACAACCGATCGCAGCTGAGGATGTTTCTTCTTTTGTTACCGAATTCGTACTTGGCCAGCCTATGAATGGAATCGTGGAAATTGGTGGCCCCGAACAATTTGAACTTGCAGGCCTGGTGCAACAATATTTGATCAAAACAGAAAATTCCAAAAAAGTTGTTGGAAGTAAGGATGCCTTATATTTTGGTGCGCCCTTGGAAGAATTAACTTTAGTGCCTTCCTCGGATGCAAAATTGGGTAAGCTAACCTTTGAAGAATGGTTTCGCCTTAGTGCTCAAAAATAAATATATTCCGATCCAAGGGCAGATAATGCCCTTGGATTTCGAAGCCTATCTATCCCTTCTTAAAAAGATTATAACTATGAAGAGTTTTTATAACACCTTTACGAGCTCTTTGGGCCGAAAATTTACAATGGCATTGAGCGGACTGTTCCTTATCAGTTTTTTGTTGGTGCATATGTCGGTCAATGCACTCATATTCTATAATGATGGCGGAGCGACGTTTACAATTGGCGCACATTTTATGGCCACAAATCCCGTGATCAGGACCTTGGAAATCGTTCTTATTGTTGGATTTGTTCTCCATATCGTGCAAGGGCTCCTATTATGGAAAAAAAATAGGGATGCGCGCCCCATTAAATATGCTTATCCATTGGCTACGCCTAAAATAAAATGGTATAGCAAGAGTATGACCTTGCTGGGGACACTTTTGCTTTTGTTTTTAGTGATACACACCTCCAACTTTTGGATAGCAAATCGTATTCACCAGTTTCGTTATGATGAGGAGCTGCCACTTTATGATTTGATGCTGGAGAAGTTTAGCAACCCGCTGGAAGTGTTGGTTTATTTATTTGGTTGTGTCTCCTTATTTTGGCATCTCTTGCATGGTTTTACCAGTGCTTTTACTTCGCTCGGTATATCGCATCGTCGGTACAATGGTTTTATAAAATGGATGGGAACGAGCTTTTCAGTAATTGTGCCCCTTATATTATTCTTGATGCCACTGTCGATTTATTTTAAGTGGATAAATTGATTACTCAGAATTGCGTATATTCGAACTATAGCCAACTACATAAACGCATGAGTAAAAATGTAAGGGTACCGTCGTACCGCACTTCTGTATATCATGAAAGCAAATAAAACAACCATTCCTAAAAATGAGGTGTCCAAGCCGAGTATCGCATATTACCAGAAAGAGCGCGAGATACTATTAGCATTGGGCAATGATCTAACAAAAGTTCGAGACAAAAATGATCTCATTCGGCTTTTTAAGGAAGGCATAAAAGGCTTATACTTTATTACCCATACCATTGTTACGACCATCGATTACAAAGACGATACCTACAGCCCCTTTCTACTTGACAATGACGGATCCCCGATCAGGGATCATCCACGTTATGCAGAAATGATAAAAGCCCGTTTTCCCCTTAATGAACCATTTATTCAAGCTGTATTGAATTCAACCGAGCCAGTTTCATTTGTGTTATCGGATATTATGGACGATCCGGGAAGCCCAAAATTTCTGCGCGTCAATTATGAAAAAGGTGTACGGGAAATTTTAATGGCCAAATTGATGCGTGAGGGACGTGCTATTGGCTTCCTTCATATTTATACCGATAAAATAAATGGCTTTAGCCAGAATTTCAGAGATGTCATCGTTGGTATTATTCCCCAAATATCGAGTGCAGTTTCCAATATCATAAAAAACGAAGAGCTACTTAAAAGGGAAAAGGAGAAGACTTTTCTGCTCGAATTCAGCAGCCGAATGGCCGCCGTTCGGACGAAGCAAGAGTTAACGGAGACTGTTCGCGATGTATTGAAGCAACTTAGTCCTACGGGAAGTTTTGTCATTCGACGAATCTGTGGTGATACGAAATCTTTTACAGAACCCTATATTTATGATTTCGGAACGCATCCCGTACCGAAAAACAAAGTGGATTGGTTCCAACAATTACCGCTCAATGATGGTTTACAGAATCGTATTTTAACAAGTGCGATTCCTTTGTTATTTGATGTAGACCGGGAGGTGCAGCGTGGTATTTCCTCAGGTTATCTCCATTATTGGAAGTCATTGGGGATAGCGACATTTACAGGGATACGTTTGCGGAATGGTGAGACCAATTTAGGCCTGTTGTTATTGGAGACTGCCGAAATCAATATCCCCTTACTCCAGAGCATTTGTGCGCAGATCTCAACAGCGATTTCCAATACGCTAGCTAATGAACAGCTGGTTAAAAAGCAGCAAGAGCAATCTTTTTTATTAGATTTCAGCAATGATATTACCCAGCTGAGGACAAAGCAAGACCTCCAGTCAGCGATCAGTAGGGTTCTGGATAAAACCCTGTCCACAAGATTATCCATGATCCGTGTGATCGAAGCCGATGGCATCCACTTATCTCCTTTTATGTATGATGCCGCACTGTTTGCCGACGCAAAATCCGATTTTGATAAATTAGCGAACAATCTTATTACAGTCAACGAGCTATATACTGCCCAAGTATTGGCCAGCAAGGAGGGGCTTGTGTTCAATGTTGAGGAGGAAATTAAAAAAGGAAACGATTATGCCCGATTATGGAAGACCACAGGGCGAAGGAATATGTATGGTCTGCCTTTGCGGATCGGTGACAAAAATATCGGTACGATATGGTTGCTGGCGGACCAGCTCAATAAGATGCTTATCAAAGGCATTTGTTCACAAATTTCAATTGCCATTGACAATATCCGTGCTAATGAGCAACTATTGGCCTATAAAAAGAATTTGGAAATAGAGAATGATTACTTAAAAGAGCAGATCAAAACTATTTACAATTTTTCTGAAATCATCGGCAGTGGAGAGGCTATGCAACACGTATATCACCTGATGTCGCTCGTTGCGGGTACAGCTACTACCATCTTGATTACAGGTGAAACCGGGACTGGAAAAGAGCTGGTCGCCCGGGGTATCCATATATCCTCGGATCGAAAAGATAAAGTCATGGTCAAGGTAAATTGTGCAGCTTTGCCTGCCCATCTGATCGAAAGCGAATTATTTGGACACGAAAAAGGCGCATTTACAGGCGCCGTAGAACGCCGTATCGGTAAATTTGAAATGGCGCACCAAAGCACACTTTTTTTGGATGAGATTGGAGAACTTCCGTTAGAAGCGCAATCAAAATTGTTGCGGATTATTCAGGAACGCGAACTGGAAAGGATCGGTGGGCAGCAGACCATAAAAATTGATGTCCGACTTATTGCGGCTACCAATCGCAATTTGGAAGAAGAGGTAAAGGCAGGACGTTTTAGGGCCGATCTGTATTTCAGGCTCAATGTATTTCCGATACACCTACCACCACTACGGGAGCGGCTGGAAGATCTCCCCCAGCTTACCGACTTTTTTATGCAGAAATATAGTCGCAATACAGGGCGTAAAATGAAGAAAATAGGATCAAAAGTAATTCAGCAATTGCGTAGCTATAGCTGGCCCGGAAATGTACGCGAACTCGAACATTTGATTGAAAGGACAATTCTTTTGACCACAACTGCAGAGATTGACTATGTTTATCTTCCTAAGGTGCATGCTGAATCTGGACAGGAAGAGCTGCAGTATTTAAATTATTCACTCGATGAATTGGAGCGCAATTATATTATCCAGGTTTTAAAGCGTTGTTCCGGGAAGATTTCGGGACCGGGAAGTGCATCAGAAATTCTGCAAATTCCTGGCAATACCCTACATTCAAAGATGAAAAAACTAAATATTCGAAAGAGCGAATATTTTACCTGATTGATTATCATTATTTTTAATAAGACATTGAACGATGTACATTGGAAGAACCTATAAAATAACCGAATTTCTTTTTTGGACGCGACGAAATCTGTTTTTGTTGCTCTTGATCAGTATTGTTCCAGTCTTGATGTATGAATTATTGGGCCTTCACTGGATGGTAGTACCCTGGCCAATAGTGGCTTTTTTAGGAACAGCTACGGCCTTTGTCGTCGGATTTAAAAACCAACAGACCTACAACAGGACGTGGGAGGCACGTGACATTTGGGGGCTGAAGATCGGCATGAGCAGGGCTTGGGCAATAATGTGTCGCGATTTTATCAAAGAACGGGATACTGCACGTGAGATTGCATTTCGCCATTTGGCATGGCTCACACTGCTGCGGTATGAGTTACGCTCCAAGCGGGCTTGGGAAAATATTGATAAGTCTTATAATCGTGAATATGCTAGCTTTTACACGATTCCAGAGCGGGAAATGGCCTTATCAACAGTACTACAAAAATATATTCGTCATGAAGAACTTGAAGAAGTGATTTCCTCCAGTAATCCCCTGACACAGCTGATGAGTCTACAAAGCGCCGCACTGGCGAGGTTGTCTGACACCGGTGCGCTTGATAATTCCCGTTTTTTTGAACTACATAAATATTTGCGTGAATTTTCTACCTTACAAGCGAGAAGTGAAAAAATAAAAAATTTTCCTTACCCAAGGCAGTATGCCACTGTTAATCGGATATTTGTTTGGCTTTTTTGTCTTCTGCTGCCTTTTGCTATGTTAAAGGAGTTTAATTCATTCAATGAATTTACAACTGGATGGATGAGGGGCCACATGGTGTGGCTTGTCATCCCTTTCAGCATGATAATATCCTGGGTATATACATCATTAGATCAAGTGGGAGAGAGTACTGAAAATCCTTTTGAGGGCAGCCCCAATGATATCCCTATTTCGCACATATGTTATACTCTTGAAAATGAGATAAGAGATATATGGGGAGATGCGAGACCTGCACAGACCATTGTTAATCCAAATAATATTATTATGTGATAGGAACAGAAGATCTTCATATTCCAAAAATTTAAATTTAGAAACGATTGATTTCATTGATCAAGTTGAATTTGTTAGAAAATCTTGTGAAAACTAACCTCAACAGTTGAATTCATTTATGAATTGTCGCTTTCATTTACAAAGCGCTTATCAGTTTACGCTCAACAAATAATAAACTAGCCTCAGCGAATTGTAACTGTCCGGACAAAATGCTTAAAAAGTACTTATTTTAGTGAAAAGGATGTGTTGGATTACAGCGTAAGTAAAGCCAGTCAATGAAATTTAATGAATAATAGATGATGAATAGACTATTCCCAATATTAGTTTCCGCAATTTTATTTTCAAATTGTCACAACGATTCGAAACCTACGCCTGATAGGATGAGCGTATCGGAACAGCAAGCTGTTTTAGATGCGTTAGGCAGTCACATGCATCCTAGCATTACCGATCTTACCGAAGCAAAGCGTATTCCGGCCAATCAGTTTTTATTGGCGAGCTATTATCCATTGACTCAAGCGGAAACTAAGGCCATGGAACTCGTATCTAAGCAACAAGGCAGCTTTGCAACGGATTTAGCAGATGGAATACATTGCACGCTCACACGTGTTGAGCTTAGGAATGAAAAAAACGAAGAAATGAACTTGGTGGATACCGCTCAAAATCCATTATATCTGCAACGTTTTGGTCTTTGGGACTATGATCATAAACTCTGTCAAAATGTAGGTGTAATGATACAGACCAAACAATTTTTTTCAAAATTAAAAGGTTCGGTACAGCTCAAATTACAAATTGATCAAGGGCCTGAAAAGCTTATTGATATCCCAATAGAAATCAGTATAAACGATACCTTAAAGTAGCTACTTTAGGGTAAAAGGAAATTTTCCAATTCCATTAAAACTAATCTCTTTCTGAAAAGAAAATTTAATAATAGCCCGATGAACCGCTACCCGACGGATAAACAGTACTAAATCGCAAGGAATCGTTTTTAAGTTGAGCGCTGTTAATTAAACTATTGAGACCAGCTTGTTTTCTAAACCTCTCGAATTCGAGGGGTTTAAAATTAGGGTTGTATATACTATAAACTTTCTAATACTAATGATTACTTTGTTTCGACAATGTCCTGTATCAGCCTTTCTCAGTGCTTCGGCACCAGCTGTAAGTAATTGTTCCATTTAGTGACCTTAAAATTACCTATGTAAAACACGTAAATTAGAAGCTGAAAAAAGAGAAATCCCTATTCAATGCATCATTAAATCCAAAGTCTTCTGGCAAGGGACAAGCCCTGGCTATTGCACAGCGAACGGAATATAATTGGGACGATGACTCTACAAATGATCGGTTTGCGGAATTGAACAAGCTATTGGACTAAAAATTATGGAAAAATAGATTGGACATTTGTTATTAATTAACCTTCCTGACTGCAAATTGGAGACGCTTAAAACACGTATGGACAGAATGGATATTAACGACTTGATCTCTTGATAATAATTGAATAGTTATGAAAAATCAGAAATAATAATCGCCTAGATTTCTCAGTTTGAAGGCTTCTGTTATTTAACAATTTGATAATACCTGATTATTAACTTTGTTGAGCAGCATAATCAGATCAAGGACGTGAATTATATTATTATTGTGGGGGCAACCCAAGCATTATTGGCACTGGGTATTTTATTAAAAAATAAAAAAAACAATCGGCAGCATGATAATATTCTTTCGTATTTATTAGCTGCCATTTTTTTACACTTGGCTATCACCTTTATATTGAATGTCTTTTGGCCCAATTCAAAGATCCATCAACAGTTCAATACATTTATTGCTTTGGCCTACCCAGGACTGTTATGGTGTTATATGAGCTATCTTGAACATAGAGGAAAGCCTATTGATATCCTTTTGGCCATGTTTCCATCGATGTGTGCGTTGGTTGGCTATTTTTGGATCGCCGCTTATGTGATTAACAGTTCCGGTGAATTACCGCCATTTATTAAAATGTACAATTCGATATCTGGTTATGCATATACGATATTATATATTCATTACCCTTTAAAGATTCTCGCTAGGATTGAGAAGATACCGATGTTCTGGAAGTTGGAAAAGCGTATGATCAAATTAGCAGCTTGTCTATTCCTATTGATCGGCTTGGCATTTCTTTTCATCACTTCCTGGG
This sequence comes from Sphingobacterium sp. UBA7625, assembly GCF_002484085.1. Classification (NCBI taxonomy): domain Bacteria; kingdom Pseudomonadati; phylum Bacteroidota; class Sphingobacteriia; order Sphingobacteriales; family Sphingobacteriaceae; genus Sphingobacterium; species Sphingobacterium sp. UBA7625. Next base: position 122,073 of record NZ_DLJD01000058.1, on the reverse strand, counting down.
CCCAACTATTTGATATATCTACTTATTTTTCTTTTATCCATTTATGGTTTCGGGTATTTATCTATTCTATTTTGGTGATTATCTGTATATCCATAATCTATGTCAAAGTAAGTTCTTTTCTTTACATTTACATGTATCAACAAGAAGAACTAAACGAGCCAAATTCTGCCGATAATCTTAAAGACTCGATAGCGATTATGGGTGACACGCCTACTTATCTATCTGCAGCAGAAAATGAAAAGAACACTAGTGTGGACTATGCCGGTATCTTAGAGAACGTAGAAAAATTGATGACCCAACATAAGGTGTTTTTAGATCCCAATCTCACACTCGAGAGCCTGGCGGCAAGGGCCGGGGTATCACGTCATCACCTTTCCGAAACATTGAATCAGTACAAAGAAAAATCTTTTTATCAGTATGTCAACGAGTATCGGATTATGGAAGTGGTTAGCCTGATGGATAAGTATAGAAGTAGGGGAGAGAACATCAATATCCTCTCGTTGGCATTTCAGGCTGGGTTCCATTCCAAATCTTCGTTCAATCAATATTTCAAGAAAGTCCAGGGCTGTACTCCATCAGCCTACTTAAAAGAAAAACCATATTATAACCTACTTAATACCTAACATGTATTGCTTTACCAGTCGCAAAAACTTTTTCAATACGTCAGGGAAAAGAGTATTTCTGTGTCATTAAATAGGTGCCAATCCGTCGATAATCAAAGCTTAATAAAAAATTAACACGTGTAACTAACATAGGTACAGGTGTTTATATCTTCTGTTTCAAGTAGTACGTTCTTCTTTATCGAGAAAGACGACCCTTATTCTATGAAATATCAATTTCGCAGCAAATAACAAAATTGATTGCATGATATGAAAAGAACGTTATTCTTTTTGATTTCGTTGATGCCTATTTTTCTACAGGCACAACAAATTACAGGAGCTGTCACTTCAACAACCGATGAGGTATTGCCCGGAGCAACAGTACAAGTTGGGAAGGTTGCGACACAAACCAATCTTGATGGTAAGTTTACGTTGATCTTAAAAGAAAAAGGACGTATCCAACTTTCCATTTTCTACACCGGTTACCAGGGATTCACACTGGATACAGTAGTTTCCACAGAAGGTATCCATTTGGGAAACATTAAATTACAACCCTCAAACAATAGCTTGGGTGAGGTCATTGTAGTAGGCTCTTCTGCCGGCTCTCAGCTTAAAGCACTGAATATTAAAAAGAGTGCAAATGCTATTATGGAGGTGCTGGCTGCTGATGCCATTGGTAAACTGCCAGATCGAAATGCTGCAGAAGCCGTCCAACGTATTCAAGGCGTCTCTATCGAACGGGATCAAGGCGAGGGAAGGTATGTTTCGGTCCGGGGTACACCTATCCAATGGAGCGCTTCACTGTTAAATGGAAATAGGCTTCCTTCTGCTAGTCTCGATTATGCGGACAGAAGAATTCAGATGGATATTTTTCCATCCGAAATGATTCAATATGTACAATTGTCAAAAGCGATCACGCCTGATATGGAAGGAGATGCCATTGGTGGGTCGATCAATTTTATTACCAAGACAGCGCCACTTAAGCGTACGCTCAACATCAGTGCTGCCGGTGGATACAATGGGCAGTCTCAAAGAGCATCATATAATGGCTCTCTTCTCTTTGGCGATCGTGTTGCCAAGGGAAAATTGGGCTATATCCTTTCGGCAGTGATCTGGGACCGAACAGCCGCCCAAGATCGATACAATCTAAATTATGATTTTGGAAACAGCAATGCGAGCCAAGCTTTTTCTATTACCGATCTCCAATTACGCGATTATATAGCCCACAGAAGCACCATTGGGTTTAATGGAGGTCTTGAATATGCTTTCAATGAAAGGCATAAAATTATCTTCAAGGGACTTTATAGTGAGTACCTGGATGCGCAACAGGTGCGTGAAAATTATTTTTATTTTAATACTAAAACAGCAACCATAACAACGCGAGCCGCGGATTATCATACAAATCTTTATTCCGGAGAGCTGAGCGGACAATCGAATTTTTCTGAAAAGATAGGATTGGATTGGTCCTTTAGCATGGATAAATCTGCATTTAAATTTAAAGATCCGGACTACTATCCTATGGCGACTTTCTCTCAAAAAGTTTCTTACGATGGTATGGCTGCAGATGGGAAGAAATACCTCGCCATGGACTCACCGGATGGAGAGGGGGACTATATTGACAAAATTCTACCACAGCTTTCATCTACCACCCCTATTAGTGCTGAGGCTATGAAGTTAACACAAGTTGTCAATATCAGGAGCAAAAACCAGGAGAGTAACAAACGTGCTGGAATCAATTTAAAATATACGCCTAGCAGTTCGCTTACCATCAAAGTTGGTGGAAAATTTATTCATAAGGACAAAAACGTAGAAAATCCCTATAGCGTTTATGTGGCAGGTGTCTCAGGACCAGCTCCGACACTCGCCGGTTTAGGCACTGAACCCTATCCATATCGTGGCGGTTTTTTGACCGAAATTGGATCACCTTACAGCAATGTGCTCATCGACCAGATGTCGATGGAATCAGTCAGACAGCTTGCTTCGCCAGCAGGAATTGCAGACAATAAGCTGTACCCTTTCCGCGTTGATTCGGCTGAAAACGCCACAGGTGCAGCTAACTATTACAGTGGAAGAGAAAATGTATACGCCATTTATGGCTCTGCGGAATACAAATTGACTGATCAGCTTACAGTAATTGCAGGTATACGAAACGAATACAACAAAGTCACTTTCTCTGGCAGCAAAGTATCTACTCTCGGAGACAAATCCACTCAAGTCGAGGCCATTAATCAGGACAATAGCTACAACGCCTTTCTACCTATGTTGCATCTGAAGATCAATGCGACTGAAAATGATCTTATTAGACTGGCATTTACGCGAAGCTTCGCGCGTCCCGACTTTGGAAACCTCAATCCGGGTACAACCCAAGACGATATCAACCGGATCATTACACGGGGAAATCCCAACTTGAAACCTACTTTTGCCAGCAACTTTGACCTGATGGCTGAGCATTATTTCGGTGGTATTGGTATGGTGTCGGTAGGAGCATTCTATAAAAAACTTTCCAATTTGATTTATTCGAATCAATCTACCCAAAATATCAATGGTGTCATGTTCAATGTAAACGAACCGGATAATCTCCAAAATGCTTGGTTAGCAGGTTTTGAAGCCGGGATATCCAAGCGATTTGTCGATTTACCAGGGATATGGAAAGGATTTGGTATAGATGCCAACTATACGTTTACAGATTCTAAGGCTAAAGTTCCGCGCTTTGACAAGGGAAAACGAATAGAAGATGAAAGCGTGATTCCCAAGCAGGCTAAACACATTTTCAATCTTTCCCTAATCTTTGAAAATAGCAAATTTATGGCCCGTATTGCCGGAAATTATAAAGGAAAATACCTCGATGCCATTCGGCAGATTGCCGGACCTGAACATTACCGATGGTATTCGAGCAATTTTTCAGTGGACCTTTCTTCTTCTTATTCGATTAACTCCAAGTTCAGAATATTCGCTGAGTTAAATAACATTACTGGTGCCCCAGTACGCTATTATCATGGTGTTTATGATCGTGCAGAACAAGCCGAATGGTATTCTGTACGCGGCCAGGTCGGAATCAGCGCAAAACTTTTTTAAACAATAGCAATATGAAATTAAAACAAATCACTTTCATCAAAGTATCCTTGCTTTCGCTGGGTATAGGAACAGCCTTTGCTCAGCAGCCCGAGTTATCACAGCTTGATCAGCTCAAGATTAATCAGATTCAGGTGCTTGGTACACACAATAGTTATGCAAGGCCAGTAGATCCACGTCTCGCGGCATATGCTGACCCCATTTTTTCGAAAATGTCGGAGAAGATGGCAACACTATTTCCTCCTGATAAACTGAGCTCATTTAAAGAATTCCATCCCAATCCAATGACAATGAGTGAAGGGTTGAAATACGATCACCCAGCGTTTGACGTACAACTTGATAGCGGTATCAGAAGTTTAGAAATGGATGTATATTACGATCCCACAGGACATCGGTTTGATAGACCTGCCGGATATGAAGTACTAAATAAAATGGGAGTTTCGGATCTGGCTCCATATCAAAAAGAAGAGCTGGAAAAACCCGGTTTCAAGATGCTACATATAGCGGATTTTGATTTTCGATCACATTATGCCTCCTTCCGTAGCGGGCTTATAGCTTTGCGGGCTTGGTCAGAAAAGAACCCCGGACACCTACCTGTTTTCATTATGGTCGAAGCTAAAGATAAGGGCATTCCGCTTTTCCCCAATAGTGCCGATATACTTCCATTTGATGAAAAAGCTTTTGATGAGTTGGATGCCGAAGTTGTCGAGGTGTTGGGAAAAGAAAAGCTCATTACACCTGATGATATACGTGGGGATTACAGTACTTTGCGTGAAGCAGTGCGTGCTGGTCATTGGCCCAGTGTCAAGGCATCCCGTGGAAAATTTATTTTCTTGCTACTGCCAACAACAGCAGGGATGAATCTTGAATCTGCTTATACCAAAAACAGACCTAATCTTGAAAAGCGGATGATGTTTGTGCAGTCAAATCCCAATGATAGCTTTGCATCTTTTGTTCTGTTGGATAATGCGCTGGTCCGTCAACAGGAAATTCAGGATCTGGTGCAAGCAGGGTATATCGTCAGGAGTAGATCCGATATTGAAACATATGAAGCCAAGATCAACGATTACGGTAGGGCAGATGCGGCATTTAACAGTGGCGCTCAAATTGTTTCTACAGATTTTTTTAGACCAGGAAACGGTTACCATACTTCCTATTATGTAAAACTGCCAAACAGTAAGGTCGCACGCCCAAATCCTATAAACAGTATGATGAAAAAGTCCAAGCATATGGGATCTGTAAAGTGATAGATATACTGGCAGCTATGCTAATACTATTGAAGAACTGAGAAATCAAGGTCGTTTGGAAAAAATTCCGAGCGACTTTATGCTTTGTAGTTTATTGCTGCCTGAGATTCATAGCCCAGTATTTATAATTGCATAAGGGAAGGTATCCAGTAAATATGGAATTTATGCCAGACCAGGAAAGGGGGCTGTTTTGAAGTAAAAAAATGAACCCCAAGATTTTTATTTCCTGGGGTATAATGGCTATTCGTCCATATCATTATGAGGATTATGACTTTGCCCCCATTCCTTTCCTTCATGTGAATGTTCAGGTCGATGGGAGTTTGAGCCTGCAGCAATTCCCTGCTCTAGTTCGATCACAGATATGTGGATCTGCGGTGTGCAATAACTTTGTTTCTTGTCCATGATTTTGTTTTTTTAATTGTGTAATTATTTGTTTTAGTTGTACTATATAGCTAAAGACTTTATTTAAGTGTGATTTAGCTAGTCTTCGCTTTGTATGTTTTTCTTTAGCTTCTAAAATTTCGTGTTACAATTATATTGGTATCCTTTTGATTAACTATGATGTTTTTAGGTCTATGAGTTTGGTTGTAGAGAAATGTTTACAGTTTTTAATATAGATGTTTTAATATATTGTAATTTAAATTGCGTGATTGTGGGCTGAGGGTTATTTGGAGTAGGATCTAAGAGCGATGCTCATTTTTACCCAGAATAAAAGTTTAAGTATCCCTTTGTAACGGGGATTTGCTAACCTAATACTCTCTTTCATGAGTACTGTCTTTATTCTTTAATGCAGTGATCATTTCGGTCCGCAATGAAGTGTTGAGTACAGGTGTTGGCAGGCTTGTTATAATGCAATTGTTAGGATCTGTGGCATCACCGTTAGCAACTAATTGAAACCATGCCATAATCGTATTTCTTCTATTTCAAGATTTTTGGTCGAAAAGAGGACATTAAGTGTCCTAAAAATCATTTACGTTGCACATATAATTGCTTCGCCCGACGAATTGATCGCACCGACATATTTAAAGGCGTGCCGGATATAATGATAGTTACAAGACCCTTTCTTGTACTTGTCTGGTACGCTGACCGTATCGCGCTTTCTCACAAACTTCCATAAAAAAAANNTTTTTTTTATGGAAGTTTGTGAAATTTAAAAATTCACAAGACCATTTGCGCCCAGCGCCATGTAAAGATTGATTCTTTCGATCCGCTGTTGGAGGTCAAGATCTATGGTGTTCATCTCCCTTTTTATGAGGTCTCTTTGCTTTTGGAGTAGAATAAAGCTGTTGTTACTACCTATTTTTATTTGTTTTTTTGTTAAATCTATATTTTTCTCCAACGATGAGATTGCCTGTTGTTGGTAAATCTCCTGTTTATCGATAGAACCCAAATTTGCTAAAGCAGATTCCACTTCATTGAAAGCTATTAGGACCGATTTCGCATACTCTTCTACCGCTTGCTTTTGTTGTGAGGTTTTTATCTCTACATTCTTTTTTAGTTTTCCATTATTAAAAATAGGGGTCGTTATACCACCGCCAACTTTGATCAAAGGATTAGAAAATAAATTACTGATACCAGCGACATTGGTTTCTGCTGCGCCAAAACCTGCTCCGATATTAAGGGCGGGCAGTCTCGCTGCTTTGGTTTCCTGAACCTGATAGAAATTGGATTCTATGTGAAATTGCTTGGCCATAATATCGGCCCTCTTTTCTAATATATTGAGCGGGAAATCTGTGGGAATATGCTGTGCCAACGCTGAAAATTTAGCATTTACTTTTGTCAAACCTGCTGGATATTTCCCACAAAGGATCTCTATACTCCTGCTTGATTGCGTATTCGCATTCCTAATTTTTTCAAGATACGAATTCAAGAGAATAGATTCGCTTTCAATATTAGATATGTCCAGTGCGTTTGCGGTTCCTACTTTATTTTGAATGATCAAGATTTTTTTCAATTCTTCGGTTTTCGCTATGTATTCGCTGATTTTTTGTTCTTGATATTGTCCCGCAATATTTAGGTAATAAGCCTTTGCGATCATTCCGGCGATAGACTGCTCCAGCATTTTTTGTTGAAACTGCGCGGAGAAATATCGACTTACACTTGCCATTTCCGCAGACTTATTTTTTCCCCAGAGGTCAAGCTCCCAGCTTGCTTTAAGCTGCAGCTTGCCGATATGACTCCCGCTGATAAGATTGTTGCCCGTATTCGCCAGGGCATTGACGCTGGGATAAAGGTTACTTCCGGCAATATCCATCGTCAATTCAACTTGATCCAATGTTTCTTTGGAAATGATAATATCCGCATTGTGGGTAAGCCCTTCCTTGATCAAGCGTTTGAGTTCCGGTGTCAGTAGTTCGTTCATCCACTCATAGGAAAAAGCAGATTGATTTTGAGCTTTATCTTGGATCCATTTATCAGAAATTTCAATATTCGCCTTTACCACGCTCGAGTTTTTTAAATTTTCAACCGTTTCTGGTGTTGCATTTTTGTAACCGATACAAGAAGTCAAGTTTACGAACAAGAGAATTCCAATACCTATTTTTTTTATCATTTTAATGCAGTTTTGGAATTAAGAAGTTGAGTTTGCTGCTTACACGTACCATCACTTTCCGGATAAGATGTAAGGGTTTGATATGGTCGGAATAGATGACTGCTGTTCCTCTTGCACCCACGGTCAGCGGTTGTTCGTTTTCATCCAGCACAAATTTAGCGATGAGTTTTCCATCCGTTTCGGGCTGTAGACGTGCCGTTTCCGGAATTCCCGAAGTTGTTCCATTGCCGCCAAGCATTCCACCGGCATTGTTCATGATTCCTTGGCTCGTCGCATCAACCACGTATTCCAATTTGGCTTTTACCACTTTTCCGGGAGCAGTTTTTAGGGCAAGTTCCACTTCATTTCCAATTTTTACCGTTTCTAGTTCATTTTGGGAGAAGAAGGCAACAATGGATTGCTGTTTTTGAATCAATACAAAAGCCGATTTAAAAGGCGCCATCATGGCTCCTTCGTTCAGCTGTACGTTCGGTATTAACCCGTCAGTAGGTGCTAAAACCACTGTTTGTGAAAGATTCCATTTCGCCTGATCCAATTTTGCTTTTATTTCTGCGATGGAAGCGTTTTCGCCATGATGTGTTGAATGGTATTTGGCTTCTAAAGATGACTTTTGTGCCTGTGCAGCACTAATTCGCGATTGTAGATCCTTCGAAGTAGCGACAGCTTGTTCAAGGTCAAATCTGTTCGCAGCACCAGCAGCTACGAGCTCCTGGTATTGTTTTATTCTTTTATTGCTTAATTCAAGCTGGGATTGTAAACTCAAAACGTTTTTGCGGGAGGCCTCAATATCCGAATTGTAGGAGGATACGGTGGATTTCATATTGCTTAGCTGGGCTTCCAATGATTTTATCTCCTGTTCGTAGGGTACCGGATCTATGGTAAATAGCGTATCTCCTTTTTTTACTTCCTGATTTGTCTTTACATATACTTTCTTTACTTTGCCCAATGTTTGGGTCGTAATGTCCACACTTCGGTTACCTACTTTGACGTCCGATGTTATTGGACAAAAATAGTTAAGGCTCAATATAAGGGCAATAGACCCAAAAATTGGCAATGAAAATACCACGACCTGCGTATTGAAATTCCAGGGGATCAGTTTTAATTTTTTGATAAGAAGCCAGCAAATACCAGCATATATTCCTATGAGTAGTTCTAACATAATTTTTTGTTTTTGATGATTCCGTATTCACGGAATTTATTTCTTGTCTTCGGCAGATTCCTCGTTCTTTGCTGACGAAGAATCTGTTTCTTCTAAATCTGAAGAAGATGTGTTATCTTTTTTGTAATTATAGTTGGCCCATATTAAAGCAACCGGCCAAAGAAGTCCGCCAAATATTAGCGACAGCAAACACATGCTTTTTATGGCGCTCAATTGCGGATGATTTTTCTTCTCCGCAACTTTTTCGGGATAGATGTGTACTTTCCAAAATAGAAAAATTCCCGCCAGCGGTAAAATGAATATAATAAGCCATGATGCGACGTCAGCGATGGCGTCCTCTGCTCCGCCGGTAGACGCATGCGAAACACCGCAGAACAGTAGTAAGGGCAGTGTTGCCAATAATTTTTGCATGATAAAGTAAATTTGGTGTTAAAAATCTCGGCAATATCAATTAAGATAAAGCCGAGCATCACGAAAACATGATTTAAAACGAATCGTTAGTTCCATATTCTTCGCGAATTAGGTTTCGCAAAAAATCAACATTTTCATGGTAAACTGTAACTTGTTGAGGGCTTAGAACCTGGTCAAATGTTTGGTCCGTTTTCTTTAGCGCCCCTAGCCTTTCCATTGCATTAGCCGCTTGAAAGTTTATTTGATAAATCTGCTCGGCCTGCGTTGCTGTCATGTTTAAAAATGACATTTCTTGGGTCATGTAAGCGCCAACCTTTTCTACATTCGATGATTGTGCATTTACGGCATTGGTTTGTAAAAGTACGAATAAGCTTAGCACACCTATTCTTACAAAAAAATTGTTCATTTTCTTTTCGTTTTAAATCATACTATTTGTGCAAAATGCTGTTTCACAGCTTTTTTTGACACAGCAAAATTAGAACGAATAAGCCTGGGAAAAGTATTCTTAAGTTAGTTTTTTGGTGGCCGTTTTTTTTGTATACGTGCCGTTAGTCTAGACAGTGAATTGGGGGTGATGCCCAGAAAATTGGCGATATGTTTTCGGTTTGTATTTCTGGTGATGTAAGAACGGTTTTCAAGGAAAACCTCATAGCGGGCACTCGGAGAATCACTGCACAATTGTTCGGTACGTATGCGTAGTGTATCAATGACAATTTTCAATGATTTTATATAGAACTGAAATATTCCTTTGTATCGGAAAGCCAAGTCTTCAAATGGATCTTTGGGAAAGAGTAACAATTGCGTGTCGACAGCTGCTTCGATGGTGTATTTCGTTTCCTTCTGATCAGCATAATATTCTGGAATTCCGGCAATAAATGCGTGGTCGGCCTCTGAGGAGAAAAAAACATTGTTCTCGGTACCGTCATCTGAATAGAAATACCAGCGCAGCAGGCCTGTCGTGAGCACAAAAACCGAATCAAACTTATCGTCCGTTTCTACAAGTTTCGTTTTTTTTGGAAGAAATAGCGGTTTGCATATTTTAGACAATTCGAGCCGTTCTTCATCATTCAGTTGTTGAAGGCACTCTAAATGTTTTAATATTTCCGATTGGGTCAGCATCAGTAGCAGCGTATAAGTTCAAATTTAAGAAAAATCGCTTTTATTTTTATGAAATAACTTCCCTGTTCGAAACAGTCGTCTTTTGTATTTAAAAGCTTTTACCTAAAGTAAACTGCAATAAATCACAAATGGATTTATTGCAAGAGCTTATAGACTCTTTTTTGTAAATTAAAGTCTTCGTAGCTAAGTAGGCCAACAGCCCGAACGGAATAGGGCAGGTGCAACAGGCTATAAAAATTAAGTAAGTTCATAACGTAAAAACATATATGGAAAGATTCGATCGTAAAAATCACTGGGAAAATATTTACCGAACCAAGGAGCTTAAAGAGACAAGCTGGTATCAGCAAATACCGCAAACATCCTTGGATTATTTAAGTGCTTTCAATGTACCTGTCTCTGCAAAAATTATTGACGTTGGTGGTGGCGATAGCTTGCTGGTAGACTATCTATTAGATTTGGGATATGAAGATATTACGGTCTTGGATATTTCGGAAAAAGCAATTGACAGAGCAAGACAACGGTTAGGCGATAAAGCTGATAAGGTAAAGTGGATCGTTGAGGATATTACTCATTTTGCACCTACAGAATGCTATGATTTCTGGCATGACCGGGCAGCTTTTCATTTTTTAACAAGCGAAGATGATATTGCAGGTTATCTAGCGAAGGTAAAAGAAAATATAAATCCAGATGGTATTTTAGTTATAGGCACATTTTCTGAGCAAGGTCCAAAAAAATGCAGCGGCATTGAGATCAAACAGTATTCCGAAATAAGTTTAACAAATCAGTTCAAGGATTATTTTAGTAAGATCAATTGCCATAGCGTAAACCATCGGACACCATCTGACACGACACAGAATTTTGTGTTTTGTAGCTTTCGGAAGTTGGCTTCGTAATTATTCGATCGTAGAATTGGCAAAATTTCCAAGGGGCGCACCATTCGTGAATTTGTAGTTGCCGTGCTGGTTATCCCGACTTTATTTAATTTTCTTTGGATGTCCGTTTTTGGTAAGTCACATGAATTAATGATGTTTTAACGCTTGTTGGACAAGTTCTTTGTAATTGGTACCAATTGGAATCACCTGTTTATTGATTTCGACATCGTTTACTGTAAAAGCTGTAATTTTATTGATATTAATGAGGAATGACCGGTGAATACGTAAAAAATTGAATTGCCTTAATTCTTGTTCAATTACGGTGATCCTATATTTTGTAGTCACTTTTCGCTGGCTACAATGGATGGTTATATAATCCTTGTTGCTTTCAATGTAAAGAATATCTGTAATCTCCAACCTATGAAATTTCCCACCGGACCTAATCGTGATCGCTTGATCTTTTGATGTTGGCAATATGTTTTGAGGCTGAATTTCTCGGTTTCTAAGATAACGGTCTATTGCTTTAAAAAAACGCTCAAAAGTAATCGGCTTTAATAAATAGTCTACAACATCCAGATCATATCCCTCTACGGCATATTCCCTGAAAGCAGTCGTAATAATAACAGCTGGGGGATGTCTCAGCGTTTTTAAAAAATCTATTCCATTTAGCTGTGGCATTTTTATGTCCAAAAACATAAGGTCAATTGCTTGATTCCGTATGATTTCCAGCGCTTTTAAGGCATTGCTCGAAGTTGCTGTCACTTCGAATATCTCCATTCTTTTTAGATGAGTCTGGAGCAACTGAATTGCCAACGGTTCATCATCAACTAAAAGACATCGTATCTTTACCTTTGAATCGAGTATCATCACTAGTCAAATTTGATATGGTGAGTAAAGTTACAAATCTGCCATCTGAAATGTAAGTTCTAAATTCATGATTTTTAGTGTAGGCCAACGCTAATTGTTTGCTTATATTGCTCATCCCTATCTTTTTCGTGTATTCATGTTCTTTTTGACCAACAAATGTATTCTCTACTTTAAACTTTAAAGTGCCTGCCTGCACTGTCAGATCAATAGCGATGCGTGGTTCGCCGATATCCTCTCCAGCACCATGTTTGAATGCATTCTCCAGGATAGATAATAGGATTAGTGGGACGACCTGCACGTCTTGTTCGATTGTATGATCAAAACTGACGTTTAAGCGCTTGTCGTATCTAATTTTTTCCAATGCAATGTAATTCTCCAGCAGATTGACCTCGGTAGATATCGGAACATAATTGCTGTTGCAGCGATATAATATATGATCTAGGATTTCGGCCAATCCCGCTATAGATGAAGAAGTGATTGGAGAATTGACCAATGAAAGACTATAGATGTTATTTAAAGTATTAAATAGAAAATGTGGATTTAATTGTGCTTTTAAAGCATTTAATTCAGCTTCGGCCTTTTCCTTTTCTAACTGTAATGTATGTTGTTTTGTCAGATACTGGTTTTTAGCAAGTTTAATAAAACCGAAAATCCATGCCAACGAAAAGTTTTGAATGAAATAAACCGTGATGAGTTTTCTGAGATCCGTAAGAATTTCTACGATCGGCTCCTGGCTATATGGGGGGGTGCGTATCAAGGGTTCCAGCATATAGACAACCATGATTCTTGAAGTGGCACTAATTAAATAGCTCCCCATTATAAAATAAAAAATAACAATCAAATAATGTTCTCCTTTTTGAAACTTAGGAATAATAAAATAAGCGACAAAATAAGAAGCCATCATATAAAAAGAAACGTAAAACAGATTCTGGATCAGCATATCACGGATGCTCATATCCGTTTGATATTGAGGGACAATAAAAACGACCAGCCAGAATAGTATGTGGCTCGAAACCCGATAAATCATGCTATACCTAATAGCTTTTTCTACAATTGACATGTTTATATCAAAGATAGCATTTCAATTAAAAAATGGTGTCAATGAACGGCGGATAGCATAAATAGTCCTATAAATGAGTTTAATCTGTCGACGAAATCCATTTGCCTGCTATAGCGTATTATAATCTGCTTTAATCACTTTATATAACATCTAGCCACTTTTAATAGCAAAGAAACCCACATTTTCGTAGCAAATTCAATGATATGAAGACAATAAAAGTAATATTAATTATTTTATTGGTGAGCCTTCTGACTGATTATGTTCTGGGACAGGAGATTGAGAAAGTCGTGGTCAAAGGAAGTGTTCGCAATGGGCAAACTAAGCTATCCTTGGAAGGAGCCAGTATCACCTTACGCGCTATATCAAAGGCACAAGGGCTTACGAATGCGATGGCCTCAGCAAAAGGAGAATTTAAAGTTTCTGTTGAGAAAGGCTATTACGATATCACAATAAGTTTTGTTTCGTTCCAGGTATTCTTGCTTCCTGGTCAACAAATAGATAGCAATAAAAACCTCGGTGTTTTGATGCTCCAACCCGAAACCAAGTTATTGGACGATGTTGAGGTCTTAGGAATGAAGCCAAGTCTGTCACTTGAGCTGGATAGGAGAATATTTTATGTAGGATCGGATCTTTCAGCCAAAGGAGGTACGGCCAATGATGTTTTAAACAATGTGCCATCTGTCAACGTCGACAGTAAAGGAAATATTAGCCTTCGTGGACAATCGGATGTCCGTATACTGATCAATGGAAAGCCTTCGGTTATCTCCGCCAATAACGGATTGGAGCAGCTGTCGGCTAGCTCTATTGAGAAAATAGAGGTGATTAATAACCCGTCAGCGAAATATGAAGCCCAAGGAACTGCGGGAATAATCAATATTGTACTGAAAAAAAATATGTTAACGGGCCTGAATGGAAGTGTTCAGGCCACCTGGGCTACTCCTGCAAATCATAATGGAAATATTAATTTGAGTTATAAAACGGCTAAGGTTAATCTTTTTGGCGATATTGGATTTCGTTACCGCGATCTGACTGTCAAAAGCGAATCGAAACGAATTTTGTTGGGTGAAGGTAAACAACACTTTTTGAAGCAGGAAACCAGTACAGATTGGGGGGGGAGAGGTCATAATTTTTACATCGGTGGCGACTATTACATCGATAGCCTAAATACACTGACCGCCAGTTTTTATCATAGTACACTACTCGTTGACAATAGGGTAGACAACCGATATGATTATTTCAGCTCTGCGGTCAAACTGGATAGTACTATACAGCGCTTTGAGCTATACAGCGAGCCTAAAAAATATAATCAGCTGGAAGTTAGTTATGTTAAGGCATTTGAGAAAAAAGACAAAAACTGGACGACCAGCCTGCGTTATGATTTTTGGCATGACGATGAAAATCAAGATATTCGGCAATCGTCTGTTTTCCCGACACCAGTAGAGACAGCAAATTTGGTCACTCAAAACATAGAAAGTAGCAATGACATCTATATCCAGAGCGACTATGTAAACACAGTTGGGAGTAGGGGCAAATTTGAAGCAGGGAGCCGTGTCGATCTCCGCGCAATTAGAAGTGACTATTGGGCAACTGCCAACGGTGTTTTATTGGAAGAATACGATAACAAACTTAAATATAATGAACGTCTTGTCGCCGGCTATTTTCAGTGGAGCAATACGATAAAGAAATGGAGTTATCAACTCGGTTTAAGAACAGAGCTTTCATTGATTGAGATAGCAGATGGAAAAGGGGATTTTAATAAAAATAAGCGTTATATTGATATTTTTCCTACTATCCATTTGAGCTATAGGCTCCAGGATAATTCCAATTTGCAACTTGGCTATAGCAGAAGAATTGACCGCCCAGAATTCCCACAATTGAATCCCTTTGGTGGCCTTTCTGACTTACGTAATCTTATTGTTGGGAATGCGGATCTAAATCCGGCTTACACACATGCCGTAGAATTTACATTCTTGCAGAAACTTTCACAGTTTACCTTCAATCCCACAATTTATTACAAGCATACGAATGGCTTTTTTCAATATTTCGTGCAGGAGACTGGCGCGGACTACCTCTTGCGTTCACCTGTTAACATGAATTATGAAAAGCGTTACGGATTAGAATTGAATAGTTTATATAATCCGTTGCCAATCTGGCGAATAGCCCTCAATTTTAATTACTATGGTTTTAATCAACAAGGCGAATTTAACGGTGAACGCTATTTTGTAAAAAGCAATCGCTGGACTGCTCAATTGAATTCTCGGCTCAGATTGCCCACAAGTCTATTGATAGAATCTGTATTTACTTATACAAGTCAATTTAAGGAAGTACAGTCTCTTAACAGTCCTGTATATAAATTGAACATTGCGCTCAGCAAAGATATTTTAAATGAAAGAATGACTGTTAGCATGGCTTTTAATAATGTATTCAATTCACTTATTGAAAAGCAGATACTCAACGGATCAACTTATCGCCTGGAGTCAAAAAATTTTGGTATTGGTCGGGTTGTCAATGCTACGGCCACCTATCGTTTCAATAGAAAAAAAGAACAAAAGGACCGCCTCCCAACTTAGAATTAATTGCGCTCCCACTGGAGTTGATCCAGACTGCGAGGGTGGTTTGGACCACACATTTAATAACAATTATGTCTTTAGAAAAAAAATATATGAAAACAATACTTCGCATTGATAGCAGCCTTCGGATAAAAGGTTCTTATTCTCGGAAGATGGGTGATTATTTTGCTGAATTATGGAAAATAAAACATCCAAATGGAAAGATCATCGAACGGGATATACATTTGCAAATGATTCCCCACCTCACTCAGGATACGCTAAATGGCTTTTTTGATAGTGCTGTATCATCCAAAATTCTTGCTCTATCGGATCAGTTGATCGAAGAGCTTTATAGCAACGATGAACTGCTTATTACCTGTCCAATGTATAATTATGGCATACCATCATCTTTAAAGGCTTATTTTGATCTCATCGTCCGGACAGAAAAGACTTTTACAAATGACAGTAATGGAATGAGAGGTCTATTGACCGATAAAAAAGCATATCTCATTACTGCATTGGGTATGCCTCAGCCCCATGTAGAAGAAAAGAATCTCATTGAAACACATGTAGCGCGTATCCTAAATCAAATTGGAATAGTAGATATCAGTTATTTTTCCGTCGATGGTACGATAAGTCCAGAACAGGCCATTATGAAATTGGAACAGCAAAGAAAACGAGTTTATCAACATTTCAATCATTCAGTTTCGAATAGCGAGATTCAGGGCAATACGGATTTACAATAATCGCGCAATCCATAGTAAGGTAATTTACTGTGAAATTTTTTAACCAAAATATTGTCTAATTCGATCTTTAATATTTAATATAAAACAACATGAAAAAATCACTTCTTTACATTTTACTTATCAGCTCGACCACACTACTTTGCTGTGGAAGCAAAGATGATGATCCGGCTCCCGAGCCACATGCATCCGAATCTAGCTGGAAACTCGGCACCTATTCCTATAACAGAGGAGCCTCTGCCCAAACTAATACCAGTGGTTTAGCGGGGATATCAGTTACAACTTCCGGAGACGGGGGTAATTATGGTGCCTATTCGGGCAGTGCATTAAATGTTATTTTTCGATCTTCTTTGGGAGCAGGGAAATATACTTTAACGACCAGTAGTGTTATGTTGGCTAATCCCAACGTACGCTATATGGCGCTCACCTGCACCGTGGGAACTGCAGTATCAAGCGGTGCTGTTGGTTATGTAGCAACTGCTACCTCAGGTGGAACGGCCGATGTTACGATAGATGCCAATGGCAAATACCATGTCAACATTACGACTCCAGTTACGCTAGTAAAAACGGTAGTAACTGGAGGTGGAATCCCAGGAGCACCAAGCACTTATAATTTAACGGTGAAAAACGCCTATTAAAACGGCAGAGATAGCTCATAAATTTTAAAATCCTATTTCATCAACAGGCAAGTGCTAACAAATAATAAGCCCGTAATGAGGGACGGGTTTATTATTTGTTAATCTTCCTCTCGATCCGAAAGTATTGCGATCATGTCAATCTTGGAAGATTTATCTGTTGAGTAGATGGATGATGTTGCTCGCATTTAAAAAGTAGGCGGTGCTGTGCTTAGATCCGAATCCAAAAAGTCATTGATCATAGGCTTAAGCCAATCCATTCTATACATTATGCCAATATGTGTTGTACCGGGCACAATCGCTAGTCTGGACTTTGGTAGACCATGTATATCGCCCATTTTACCACCTCCCAATGCTGTATATAATTCCAGTGCATGCTCATACCGTATTCCATCGGCGTCGCCAATAACTTGAAATAACGGTGCCTTTATCGCTTTTACTTCTTTAGACCAGTCATAAGGCTCGAGATCAATTTGGATTACCTTTTTTACAAATTCCGGAAAGTGTTTGGGATCATTGCCGAGGCTATCGTATTGTTTCTCGATCGGAGATCCCTTGAACATATCGGCATTTATAGTGGAATACATTTTCTCTACCTCCGGCCACCAGCCATCATGTTTATAGCTCCCTGATAGAACAATGAGGCGGCGAACCTGATCGGGATGTCTTATTGCTAGCTGATAGGCAATTCCACCACCCATGCTGTAACCCAGGATGTCTGCACTGTCAATTTTCAGATGTTTTAACAAGCTGGAGACATCGTCTGCCATACTTTCGTAGCTGATTTTGCGAGAGATATCCCTCGTACGGCCATGCCCCTGCATTTCGGCGACAATAACCTTCCGGTCGGTGAAATACGGAATTATATTTGACCAATTTAACGGAATCGTCATATAGGAGCCGTGCAGTAGCACCAAAGGTTTACCCTTACCATAAACTTCGTAGTACATTTTCAGCCCATTGATATCTGCATATCCGGTTGCCGACGCCTGGAGAGCTTTTCCACTCAATGAATCTTTTCGACCTGATTCCTGTGCCTGTTTCACAGGCGTTTGCACGCAGGATACTAAAAGTCCAAGGAAGATGGTCGTTGCAAACCACATTAGCGTTATTCTTTTCATATTCTTGATTTATTAAATTGTATATTACAAATATATAGACACAGCTGTATTCATCTTAGTCTATATATACGACAATTTGAGGGGGGAATAACGACAGCGGGGTAAATTTTTTACTTTTCACTTCTCAATTTATGAATTAATTAGATATTGGAATTCATGAATGAGGCTGTATCGGTTTTTTTTAAGATAAAGCTCACAATAGCGGTTAAAAATGTCTGCTCAAAAGCCATACAGCGAGCTGCGGTAGATATCTCGTCGTCGCGAAAATAAAGACGTAGGCAGCTTTTGTTAAAAAAACGATTTGAAATAGCACTCGCTCGTTCCTCTTTATTGACTCAACGCTCAAATATGTTAGGATATTCGCTAACTGGTCTTTCGTTAACGATACAGGAAGAAAGCTAATTTTCCAGGATTGTCTTGATATATCCTTTTCGCAATTCAGCAGGAAATAGATCAAGATGTCTTTTTAGACTTCCTGGACTTTCATCAAACGACATTACTGTTAAAAATTCATTCTCAATGGCGTTGCGGGTATACTGGTTCCCTCCCTGATAAAGCAGATTAACAACCTTTGCTATTTCCTGCACGCGTTCGATTTCATTTTCCGATCCTGAGTGGATCTTTTGCATACATACTTCCGCCAATTTATGAAGTAGTTCATAGTCTGCGAGGGTATCATCTATGCGTTCGATATCCGACATAAGGTCATTGGCTTCAGGAGCCCACTGGCATATGGTATTTATAATTTTTGTTTTCATTTAATTATTCCTTTTTTATTGGCTGATAAGATTTCAGTCTACATACTATATTTTTTCAAAAAAATCAATTGCATTTGTAAATAGACCGAAATGGGCTAAACCCGCTAGCGCCAAAATTATTGTCATCATGTTATTAAATTATGCCTCACTTAACTGTTTGAAAATTGCCCCGAAAATCAACACCACTATAAATGCGAAAAACAAAAGATGATATGATTTTAGCCATTTTGGAAACTGGGGAGGTTTTTTCCGTTGTCGCCATTTTACATTTTCTTTTTTCATTTCTAGTTTCTTTTCTATCCACTATGCCAAAATCTATTCCATTCTGGAGTTTTTTTATTTAAGTTTTTGTATATAAATGTGTTATATTGTTTTTAGGTAGATAATATATACAAAAAACGATCATTTTGATAGGGTGATTATCAATATGATAGGCTGACATTAATTTTACTTGCTTTTTTTATCGCTTTGATCTATGTAGGATTAGGTACTTTATCCGTATATTCACTTTTTCCTGAAGATCCCTTTTACGGAGAATGGTCTCTTTTTGGTCTGGTATTTACATTGCCGGTAACTATTGTAAGTTTTGGATACCGCTATGCCGAAGCAGATCTACTTTGCCCAATATTTATCATTCAGGTGATTATGTTTGCGCTTACTTTTTTTATCCTGAGTCCTTTATTGAAGGTAAAAACGAACTAAAATAGCTATTGAAAATGAGAACGAAAAACTTTTGATAGAAAGATACTATAGGATAATTAAATGGACAATATAAACTCAAACTTTATCTATCTCGACTACAATGCGACCACCCCGGTAGATGAGCGTGTTTTGAATGAGATGCTTCCATTTTTTAGGACGGGATATGCTAATCCAAGTGGTTCGCATCTATTTAGTTTAACCATACAGGATGCCATAGACCAGGCGAGCGAAAACATTGCTGATAGACTGAGTACACTGCCCCAAAATATCATTTTTACTTCGGGTGCGACTGAATCAATTAACTTGGTCCTAAAGGGACTCCAATTTTCGCCAAAAAAACATATTGTCAGCATTTCCACAGAGCACAAAGCTGTTTTGGAAAGCTGCACTTTTATGGAGCGATTGGGATTTGAAGTTTCCTTTCTAAAGGTAGATCATCAAGGTATGCTCGATCTCAGATTGCTTAAAGAAAGCATTCGCGAGGATACGCTGTTGATTTGTACCATGCTCGTGAATAATGAAACGGGTATTATCTTACCGATAAAACAGATCTGTGAAATAGCGCATCAAAGCCATGCACTTGTTTTATGTGATGCAACACAGGCAGTTGGGAAAATGAATATAAGTCTTCAGCATCTAGATGTGGATTTTATGGCTTTTTCAGCACACAAATTTTACGGACCGAAAGGGATAGGGGGGCTGTATATCGCCAGTCGGGTTAAAGAGCAGGTGATACCTCAAATCCATGGAGGCGGACAACAACAAGGCTGGCGTAGCGGCACTGTCAATACCACCGGCATCATTGGGATGGCTGCAGCTTTGCGAATTGCGCTGGAAGACTTAGAAGTAGATCAACACCATATAAAACAGCTTCGAGATCACATCGAGAGCGAACTCCTCACTATTCCAGATACATTCATAAATGGAAGTACGTCCCATCGGTTATTCAACACGACAAACATCTGCTTTAAAGGTGTACTGTCAGACCAGCTGATTACGCGATTGGGTACAATTTCGGTATCCAGTGGTTCGGCCTGTTCTGCGGTGACCTCAAGACCCTCACATGTGCTCAAGGCTATGGGGCTGTCAGATTTGGATGCCTTATCATCCATTCGATTTAGTCTGGGCCGATTTACGCGTGAAGCGGAAATCAGCCAGACCATTATGCGGGTCAAACAGCTTATCGAAAAGCTGAGGACTTAATGTCCAACGTTTGCTCTCACTTGAAAGACATGCAACACCTGTGGAAATAATGCGCTTACACTTTCGCGTACACCGTTAGGTGACCCCGGCAGGGTAAGCACCAACATGCGATCAACAAATCCTGAAATACCTCTGGACAACATAGCCGTTTTAACACGCTGCTGTCCGTATTGTCTTGCTGTTTCCATAATTCCGGGAATATTTTTGGTAATATATGGCATCACAGCATCTGGTGTAATATCTCGATCCGAGAGTCCTGTACCACCCGTGAAGACCAGAATATCTATGCCGGCTTGTCCATAGTGTTCCAGACGTTCTTGTATCGCATTCGTTTCGTCAGCAATTACCGCATAGGCAATATCGTGTAAGCCTTGTTGCTCCAAAAGATCGCAAAGGAGCCTGCCTGAGATATCTTCTTTATCTCCTCGAGCTACCGAATCGCTACAAACTACGACTGCAGCTTTAAGATCCGTGATCCAAGGTTGGGAATCATTGCTCTTCCCCCCTCGTTTCTCAAGTAATCGGATACCACCAATCTCCACCTGTTTGTCTATGGGTTTTAGCATATCATAAATAACAAGAGCTGCAACAGATGCTCCGTGCATGGCTTCAACCTCAACACCAGTCTTATAGACCGTATGTACTTCAACCTCAATATGAATTTGCAAGTCCGATAGGGTATACCGGATAGCTGCATATTCTACTGGTAAAGGGTGACAATCTGGAATCATATCGCCAGTTTTCTTGATTGCGAGTAATGCGGAGGCACGTGCAAATTCAAATATGTCGCCTTTCGGAACCTGTCGTTGTTCAATAAGCTTGATGGTATTTTCAGAAGAAACAAGTACCGTGGCCATTGCTGTTGCTTTCCTTAAAGTCGCACTTTTATGTGTAATATCAACCATATTATTTATTAATTTTCCATTGATGCGTATCGTCTTCAAATAGTTCTTTCCCCCAGATGGGCATTTCCTTTTTTATACGTTCAACAAGTTCGTCACAAGCATCCATCGCTACGCGTCTATGTGCTGAAGATGTGAATACAAAGAAACAAATTTCGCCAACCCGTACTTCACCTTCACTATGATAAACATGCATACAGGCTAATGGATACTTATCAAATACCGCTTCGCGAATCTCTGCCATTTTAAGCAGGGCCAGTTCTCGATTTGTCGTATAATCGATGGATTTTACAGCCTTTCCATCGATCTGATCTGCTCTAATCTGTCCAAGAAAGATACTATGTGCACCTATTTTAGGTTTATTGTGATGCTGTGAGATAGCTTCAGCAACCAAAGTGGCCGGAATGGGTCCTTGAAAAAATATGTCGTTTTTTTGTTTAGTCATTTATATAGTTTTCTAAGGCAATCATGCCGCCGTCCAAATGGAATATTTGTTGTCCGGCATCCGCCTGCTCATAAAAATACCGGGCAGCTATCAGGCTTCGTTTTCCGCTCTGACAGATAAAAATAACACGTGTACTATCTATTTTTTTGATTTGTGCTGATAATGTAGAAAGCGGAATGGATAGATGTGGATGTGACAGGCGCGGAAGTTCATTTGGATCGCGCACATCGACAAGGACAACATCTTCTGCAGACCACATTTCAACGAACTCTTTTACATCTATCGCCTGTATTAGTTGGCTCTCCGATGCACAGTATTGTTCATAATTAAACGTACTCAACTCAGCTAAAGTTTGTGGGTAAACAGTTTCTGCGGATGCCGTTAAGGGTATTTCAAAGATAAAGCTGCTATTATCAAGCATATTGACCGTCATTAATTTATTAATCAAAGCGATACCAATACCGGTTAACAACTTGATGGCTTCGGTTGCTTGTAATATTCCGATCATACCGGGCAATACACCCAATACCCCTGCTACATTACAATCGGGAGCTTCCAAGGGTGTTGGAGCTGTAGGAAACAAATGCCGATAGTTTGTCTTGATTCCTTCTTTATCGGCCACATTGAATACAGCTACTTGTCCCTCATATTGGTAGATTGCAGCAAAAATCAATGGTTTATCTAATAAGCGGCAAGCATCGCAAAGTAGATATCGCGCAGCAAAATTATCTGTACAATCCATGATCAGGTCGTACGAACGGATCAAGTCGGCGACATTATTTGAATACAATTGTTCTACCCAATAGCGGATCTCAATTTCAGGATTCTGCTGCCTGAGCTTATTAGCCGCTACCTCAGCTTTAGCTCGACCGATGTCGTTGGTATCATACAGAACCTGGCGGTGCAGGTTGCTCAATCCGACATGATCATGGTCTATGATACCAAGTGTTCCAACCCCTGCCGCTGCCAGATATTGGAGTACAGGGCAACCTAGTCCTCCGGCACCAACGACGAGTACGCGGGCAGCTTGCAGCTTTTGTTGGCCTAATTCACCAAAACCCGGGAGGATATAATGCCTCGAATACCGTTCATTTCGCATCGCTTATCCTCCTGAATAGGGTGGCATTAAGGCAACGATATCATTTTCTTGAAATGTCACTGGTGTCTTAACAATGGTATTGTTCACGGCTATCAATAGGCTACGCTGTGCTAATTCAGCATGGTCGTGCGTTAATGTTGCCAATAACTCTGTCGTATCGTTGGCTGTTATATAAAACTCCTTTGCCAATATATCTGTCAAGGAGCCAAAGGTCTTTACTTGAACTTTCATATTTTAATTCATTTTTTTTAAATTTTCACCTCTTTCATTCAGCTTTGCCCCATCCCACAATCGAAAGACGTGTTATCTATGCTTATTTTATCCAATTCGGAGAAATAGAGTCATATTGTTTTTTAAATTTATTAAGCCGAGGTAAATAGCAATTTATAGGCTGCAACAAACAGTACTGTGGCAAGTACGTATTTTAAAGCATCCTGTTTTAGTTTTTTCGATCCGAGATAGGCTCCTAACAGGCTACCAAGGAATGCAACTGCAATATACCCCCACATATGGGCATTGAACGATACACCTTTTGTCAGCATACCCCCAAGTCCCGACAATGAATTTACGAAAATAAATGCAGCACTGATAGCTGCAGTTTGTTTTTGATCTGTCCATTTAAGCAGGATCAGAAAAGGGGAGAGGATAATTCCACCGCCAATACCAATCATGCCTGAAAGTAGTCCTACAATGCCACCAATTGCCAGTGCACCATAACTGTTGTACGGTTTGAGCTCATCTTCGGCTGGACTTCTGAAAAAGAAAAAACGAAAAATCGGAAAGAGTAGCAGTAGCCCCAGCAACCTCTTGTACAAATGATCTTCCAAGGTAATCATACCGCCTATAAATGCCATGGGAACAGAGGTGATGGCTACCATCAAAAACAAATTTCGTTTGAAATAATGACCCCTGTAATATTGTATAAAGGATGTTAAAGAAACAAAGAGGTTAAGTACCAGTGCTGTAGGTTTCATCTCCTGCGGTGCGATCCCATAGATTGCCATCAATGCTAAATAGCCACTTGCACCACCGTGCCCTACTGATGCGTAAAGAAAAGCCAGAATAAAAAGGAAAAAATAAAAAAGCTCAAATTGCATGGCGCGATTACGTTAAAAGATGGATAAAAACTTCGTCTCCAGCAGCACAACCATTGCTCTCCTCCTCGAGAATCAGCAGGCAATTGGCCTGTGCGTAGGATTGGAGGCGATAAGACTCTTGCGCGTGTAAAGGTTCAACAGTAAGTCCGTCGTATCGTGCCTTAAGGAAATGAGTTAAACCTGGCTTTTTACTATAAGCATGTGTTGTATGGGTTTTGATGGAACGTGTTCGCTCCAGAAGTTGCATGATACGCTCTAATGCAGGAGCGACGTAGAGGTAAAAACAGGTTAGGGCAGAGGACGGATTGCCGGGTAGCCCAAACACCAGCTTTTCATTTTGTGTGCCAAAAAAGAGGGGTTTTCCCGGTTTTTGTCGGATACGATGAAAACGCTGTTTAATACCGCAGTCCTTAGCCACATCCACCACGTAATCGTAGTCACCTACGCTGACACCGCCAACTAAAAGAACAATATCAGCTTCATCCAATGCATTCTCCAAAGCTGCCCGAAGTTGGCTTCTGTCATCCGGTACATGCCGACTTTCGACATGCAGTATGCCTAGCTGCTGCAGTGCGGCTTTTAGCTGATAGGAGTTAGATTCGTAAACTTCCCCATATCCAAGTATTGTACCAATAGGTTTCAGTTCATCTCCGGTTAAAATAAGTTGTATCCGCGGTGGCGCAGTAACAAGAACATCCCTGCATCCGATGCCTGCGAGATAGCCAATAGCCGCCGGGGTCAATGCTGTTCCTGTGAGCATGGCGATACTGTCTGCCAGAACTTCTGACCCTGTAGGGCGTACATTGTCCCCCAACTGGAGGGTTTCATCGCTAATCCGGATTGTATTTGCGTCACTCAAAACTACTTTTTCCTGCATCACTACCGTATCTGCTCCTCGAGGCAACGGAGCTCCAGTATAAATGCGCATCGCCTGTCCCTCTTTCAATATTTTTTCAACCGTGGTACCTGCGGGAATTTTGTCTACGACAGGAAGTCCACGATCTTTGTCGCTATATCGAATAGCGTAACCATCCATCGATGACTGCGGAAAAGCAGGGATTGACTGCTCGGCAACAACGGTTTGGGCCAGCGTGTAGCCCAACGCTTCCGCTAAGGGAAGCCGTATTTGTTTTGGATTAGGCAGATGATGATGGATAATATCTTTGGCCTGCTGAACACTGATAAACTGATGAGGTAGATTGAAATAATCTTCTTGCGTATCGATATCATACTTTGCGGGCTCATAAGAGAATATGGCCCGATCGTCGGAAAATTGTTCGGCGACTTTTTTAGCCCCCTGTTGTCCCTCCAGGCGCATCAGATGTTCAAAGTATTTTTTGTCAAAAAGTACCGGGGCTCCCCATATTCCGGAAAAACCGGTTGCTACAATACCTTTATCAGTACTATTTGCCAATTGAATAAGTTGCTGAAAGACATGGCGGTCAACAAAAGGTTGATCACATAGACTGATTATACAACGGTCTAGATTGGGATGATGTTTTAGCAGATCGCTTAAGCCCACAACAATAGAGGTAGACATCCCTGTTGTCCAATGCGGATTGATTGCCACAGAGACATTACTTTCCTTCAATGCCGTATTGATTGGGTCAGGATAAGCACCTATCACGACAGACACCTTAACATCGGGTATTGCAAGAGCCTCCCTGCTGATACGTTTCAATAAAGTCTCACCCTCAAATTCGAGCAGTTGCTTAGGTAGGCCGAGCCGCGAAGAATTTCCGGCCGCCAATATCACTATACCTGTTTGCTTTGTCATCCGCCAATGGTTATCATACTTCGATTCTTGAGAAAATCGGTGTCAATATGTTCAAAATCTGTTGTTAATTGTCCCCCCAATTCTTTTGCTTTGGCGCTAATCGTAGCTCGGATCAATGGAAGCACTTCTTCGCCGGTCCGTAATGCTTTCAATAGATCGGTTTCACTTGAAGAAAATAGGCAATTTTTAAGTTTCCCGTCCGCTGTAAGCCGTATCCGGTTACATCCTGCACAAAAAGGGGCGGTCATTGTACTTATAATAGCAATACGCCCAGTATGTCCTACAATCGAAAATGCTTTAGCGGTATCGTGTGGACCTGCAGTGATCGGTTCTATGGGATAGCTCCGCTTGATAGTCGCTAAAATGTCGGCCTGTGTATATACTTGGTTGCTGGTCCATTTGTTACCACTGAATGGCATAAACTCGATAAAACGGATTTCTATTGGCTTCATCGCTGTCCATGCAACAAAATCTAAAATCTCATCGTCATTAACGCCTTTCATGACCACCATATTGATCTTGGTATGGATTCCATGTTCAAGCAAAAGGTCTATATTGGCACGCACACGGTCAAAATAATCTCTTCGGGTGATCTGAAAAAATCTTCCGGGTTGCAAGGTGTCCAGACTGATATTGATGCTTTTGAATTTTGCGTCTACAATCTGAGACAACATGTCGTTGATACGGATTCCGTTGGTGGTCATATGGAGTTCAACCGGAAGTTTGGACAGACAGGCTATAATATTGGCTGCATCCTTGCGGACCAATGGTTCCCCCCCTGTTAAGCGTATTTTGCTGATTCCTTGATCGACAAACAATCGAGCTAATTGCTCAATTTCATCCACCTGCATCAATTTGTCATTCGGTGTAAAGCTGTACTCTTCCTCCGGCATGCAATAGAAACAACGGAGGTTGCAATTATCGGTAAGCGATATTCTCAGGTAGTTGTGTATCCGTCCAAATGTATCCGTTAGCATGATCTCTAAATTATTGTAGGGTATTCAGTATGTATTTTCGTTTTGAGGAACTTTAATGAAGTTGCTGGCCTACTGTTCAGCACAGCTTTAATCTCTGCAACGATTGCTATGGCGATCTCTTCGGAAGTTTCAGCACCGATATCGAGTCCTACTGGGCCGTAGATAATGCTTCGTTGACTTTCAGTAATGGTTATACCGGCCTCTTGCATATCGTCGAACATACGTAGTAATTTGATCTTCGGGCCCAATGAGCCAATGTAACGTGTCGACGTGTGCATCAAATCTTTAAGGAGTGTGAGATCGTAAGCATAGTTATGTGTCATTAACACAAAAACAGTCCATGGGTCTATGCTTAGATTAGTCGCGATCTCATGTGCCGGAGATACAAGAAGCTGGGCGGCTTTTGGGAAGCGCGAGGCATTGACATGGCTGGCACGTCCATCGATCACCGTAATTTCCCAGCCGAGCACATGCGCCATCTCCACGAGAGGTTGTGCATCATTACCAGCACCGGCAATAACCAAGTGCACGGTAGGAACGAGGTATTCAATGAGCACTTCGCTGCTTTCCCCTTTCTCCTGAAAGGAAGTGAGGACCGATTTCCGTTCTTTTTTTGCGAATTGAATATGTGCATGCAGTGCCGAATAGTGAGAATCTACGGCAAAAACCTGCTCCGTCAAATCTTTAATAAGTAAACGGGTTCCTTTTTGTTCTCCCTGTTTGTCCGTAGAAAAGAATGTAATCAACAAGCTTTCTTCACGCTGTTGGAGCAAGTGCTGCAGTAACGCGATTGGATGATCCGTTCGTTGAAGGTCTACATATTCGAAAAGAATATGAACTATTCCGTTGCATCCAAGTTGTAATCCGATTGACGAACCTTCCTCAGTATTCGTATCATAACTCACCAGTCGATTTTTCTGTTGATGGATAGTTAAGAGAGCCTTTTTTAGGGCATCTCCTTCCAGACATCCGCCGCTGATGGCTCCCGTCATTTGCCCGTCTTCTGTTACCAGCATGCGGGCCCCGGGTCTTCGATAGGAGGAACCTTCAACCTTAACCACAGTGGCAAGCACCATCCTGATATTTTCGGAAGCAGCTACACCTGCAGCTAAAACAATGTCTTTAATCTCTTTCATGCAAATACGGGCAAGGCATTGAAACTCGGATATAATGATTAAATCAACAGCGATATGATACAATGCCGTTTATCAAATTTAGTGAATTACGCGTTAAAAAACACCAAAACTGTAATAATGGTAAAAACATCCGTGAAATGTATAATTATTTGATTAATTTAATTAACGATTTTGTATAACTGAATGCTAGTGTATAAGTGAGAGAGCTCATCCCATATGGACCGATAAATATCGCTTACATAAACAAGAAAAAATAACGATTATGGCAAAATATTCAATTTTAGTAAATGGCAAAAAGCACGAAATTGATGTGCTTGAGGATATGCCCTTGCTTTGGGTACTCCGTGATATCATTGGTCTTAAAGGGACCAAGTTTGGTTGTGGGAAAGCGCTATGTGGTGCCTGTACTGTACATCTCAACGATACTGCAATCCGATCCTGTTCATTTCCGGTCTCTGCGATCGGCGAGGGCAAAATTACAACAATCGAAGGGCTCTCGGAGGAGGGTGATCACCCTGTTCAGGAGGCATGGGAAAAATATGTCGTACCTCAGTGCGGCTATTGCCAGACCGGACAGATCATGAATGCAGCTGCTCTTTTGAAGAAAAATGCGAAACCTTCGGTAGCGGAGATCGAGCAAGCTATGCAGGGCAATCTCTGTCGCTGTGGCACATATAATAGAATCAAAGCAGCCATTTTAGAAGCAGCCGGTACACCAGTTACAAACGGTTAGGTATTGATCAAAAATATAAACAAGATGAAAATATTAGCTCCTTTTCAAAAAAGAAAAACCGACAAGGTCAATTCGGAGATTTTTACTGTTTCTAGACGCGACTTTTTAAAAGCTAGCGGCTTGCTTACTGGTGGCTTGGTTCTTGGTGTAAGCTTCTTTAGCTGTGATGACAAAGGTAAAAAAGTGGCCACTGTGGCTCCAAATGTGTATTTAACGATTGGTTCAGATGGTAAAGTCACCATTGTCGCACATCGTTCAGAGATGGGGCAAGGTATCCGCACCTCTCTTCCTCTAATTGTTGCCGATGAATTGGGGGCCGACTGGACTAAGGTGGAAATCATCCAGGCTGAAGGTGATGAAAAAAAATATGGTAACCAAAACACGGACGGTTCCTTTTCAGTACGGATGTTCTATAAACCTATGCGGGAAGCCGGTGCTATAGCGCGATTACTCCTTATTCGTGCTGCAGCCAAAGAATGGAACGTTGGTGTAGACCAATTGGACACCAAAAATGGACAGGTCATCCAACGGGAATCCGGCAAGAAAAAAGATTTTGGAGACCTGGTGGAAACTGCAAAAACCCTTCCTATTCCGAAAGCTAGCGAAGTTAAACTAAAAGACAGACAGCAATTCAATATGATCGGCAAAGAAACACCGATCATTGATCTACACAATATTGTAACTGGGAAAGCTGTGTTTGGAATTGATGCTGTTGTCGAAGGGATGAAAATTGCGGTCATTAAGCGTTGCCCGGTGGTGGGAGGAAAAGTAAAAGCCGTAAACGACAGTAAAGCCCTGGCTGTCCCTGGCGTTCTCAAGGTGATTACGATCAAAGGTGCCGGACTGCCAGCCACCTTATCCAAGCCATTGAGTGGGGTAGCTATCATCGCTGAAAATACCTGGGCCGCCATAAAAGCCCGCGACTTGCTGGAGGTAGAATGGGAAATGGGACCCAATGCCGGCTACGATTCAGCCAGGCAAATCGAAGAACTTAAGCAGGTGGTGGCACAGGAGGGAACGCTCCGACGTAAGCGTGGCGATTTCAATGCCGCAAAAGCGAATGCAAAAAAAATTATTGAACACACTTACATCGCACCTTACCTGGCGCATGCCACCATTGAACCGCCTTGTGCTTTGGCTGTCGTGAAAAACGGAAGTTGCGAAGTGTGGGCCTGTACACAAAATCCGCAGGGAGCACGGGATGCGGTAGCCACCGAACTGGGGATTGCAGTGGACAAGGTGAAAATGAACGTAACCCTCTTGGGCGGCGGTTTTGGTAGAAAGTCAAAGCCTGATTTTATCTTGGAGGCAGCAATATTAGCCAAAGAATCTGGTCTACCGATCAAGGTGCAGTGGACGCGTGAGGATGATATCCGTCATGACTACTACCATGCCATGAGCGTACAGCGTATTGTCGCTACTATCGACAATCAAAATAAATTGAGCGGCTGGGCCCATCATATTGCCAATCCATCTATCTCTGCAACAGAGGATTTATCGGTGGTACAACCCAGTGATGGCGAATTAATGTTGGGAGCCTCGGATTTCCCTTACAATGTTCCAGCGATCAATATTGCTACGCATGATGCGAAAGCCCATCTGCGGATTGGCTGGTTGAGGTCTGTGCGCAATATTCCACAGGTTTTTGCCGCTGCGACAATGCTCGACGAAATTGCTGAAGCAAGAGGTATTGATGCTGTTTCGAATGCCCTGGAGCTACTCGGTGAAGACCGCCACATTACCTTTGAGCAGGAACTGATCAAGACAAGCTATCCCAATTATGGAGAGAAGATCGAAGATTACCCTTGGGATACAGCACGCATGAAAAAGGTGATCGAGCGGGTAGCCAAGCTTTCCGGGTGGGGGAAATCCATGCCAGCAGGGAGTGCACTGGGCTTTGCTGCACATAAAAGCTTCTTAACTTACGTTGCCTGCGTGGTGGAGGTAAATGTGGATCAGAACAAGAAAATCAGTATTCCCAATGTTTACTATGTGGTCGACTGTGGGCTGGCTGTCAATGTGGACCGTATCAAATCTCAATTTGAAGGTGGTGCACAATTTTCGGCAAGTCTGGCACTCAAAAGCACGATCACGGTAAAAGATGGTCAGGTAGAGCAGGGTAATTTTGACGGTTATCAGATCATTCGAATGCCTGATTCCCCGAAACAGATCCATGTGGATATTATCGATAGCGACGCAAAACCGACCGGAGTAGGAGAGCCTCCAGTACCGCCATTTACACCTGCACTCTGTAATGCGATTTATGCTGCAACAGGGAAGCGGATCTACACCTTGCCAATTGATCTAAGTAGTTAAAAAAGAATTTGAACAAAAAATATAAAAATGAAAATAAGGATTAAAGATAATTCCGTTAGACTACGATTGACCATGTCTGAAATCAATAAACTGGGCAATGTTGGGGAGGTTGACTGTCGAACTGAATTTATCAACCAGCCCTTTGTATATCGTATTGTGCAAACGGATACTGCACAAATCATTGCCTCTTTTGTTGAAAATGAAATTGTGATCGGATTACCTACCAATATGATAAAGGAATTGGTGGACACAGAAAGAATAGGTTTCGAAGGTCAGTCAGGACCAGTTAAAATACTCGTCGAAAAGGATTTTGCTTGCCTCGACAATACCATGGAGGATCAGAGTGACAACTTTCCGAATCCAAATCTCAAATGCTGAGCATATCGAAAATACATTGACATATTTTCCGGAGACGAATGGATTTGTTTCGATCAACAATGTAGTAAAAGAAAGCAATATGCCGGCGTCTAAATATGTGAAGATCAAAATTAAAAAAACACAATCCTGAGGTATACAAAAAGGTAGACAAAATGCTTCACTGTGATGCACTTCAGCGGCTTTGACCTTTGTTGGTTATCATTGCCGCTGCAATTTTGGCTTCAGCAGGTGTATTTACGTTGGTAAGTATTTGCAGATCGGGCACTTGAACGCACAATGCATGATGTTCTATCAGAACCCGGCGTGGAGATAATCTATTTTGCGCAAACATTTGCTGGATTATGGGCAAACTATCGGGTTCCCAAATTGCAAACAATGGCTCGGGCAAATTGTCCTTTGAGCTTGTAAATGCAGTGGCAATCCTTCGAGGATCACGTTTTTGGACTAAGTAATCGACTGCTTCTGGCCCCAATAGGGGTAAATCACAAGCGACGACAAGCCATGCTTGCTCTGACTGAAATTCAAGAGCGGTCAAAATACCGCCCATAGGACCTATATCTTTATAACGATCAGAAAGCCATGCGTAGTTTGACGCCGTCTTTTTACCGTAGTCTATTTCATCTAACTGTTCTGGACGACAAGAAATGTATACGTCTTTACAATAATTCTGTAATAAATCAGCTAAATAATACACTTGTTCTTTACCGTGCCAATTGATCTTTTCTTTTGGACTCCCCATACGTCGACTTCTGCCGCCGATAAGCACCAGGCCATTTAAAGGACATGCTCTATTATCATTAGGAACTATCATTACTGTTTTTAATGGATCAATCTTATTGAAGTTACATATTTTCACCGCAAATTTGAAACGCTTCCATCAACGAGGCGCTTAATGATTTTGTTAAACTTGATGGCGTGAAATCCGTAGCATCATCTTCTAAAGTTTACGGTGTATCGATTGATCGGCGATGTGTAAACGTTCGTCAGGAAGACAATGTGCCTTTACTGGACGAGGATGACCATTTACACGCGATGTTTCCACAGAGAATCGGCAACCTTTTCTCAAACAATATCTAGAAGAAAATATATCAAAACGGAAAGTCTAATCAGTACTATTTTATCAATTTGCTGAAAGTTAACTTTTCGTTTTCACAAATACTACAGCAATATGTCGCAGGCAGATCTTCAAATGAGGTCCCTGCGGCGATATCCTGTGTACTGTCCCCCCAAATGGGGTCGTAGATTGTCTGACAGGCTGGGCATTGATAGGTAATACTGATTAGATCAGATTTTTCCGTGGTAGCCGGAATAGGGATATTAGAAAATTCACGAACTGCTTCTCGACTTTGAAGCTGGTAGAAATCTTCACACAGCGCCAAAATTACACCCATGAGCTCTCCGCGCTCCACACGTTTACGGTAAGTGACAAAGTCTCTTGAATTGGGGTTAAAATCGTGCGTATGTTCAACTTGGAACCAGGATTTATTATCGCTGGAGTCAATGAAACGCAAAATTACAGAGCCCCAAATCCCGCTCTTGGGATGCATTTTAATTCCAAAACACAGTTTGTAGGTACGAATGTCCAACCAGTTCAGATGGTGCACCAATTCCTGCTTAAGGGCTAATGCTGTGGGATCAAAATCTTCCGTCATCCAATTGAGCTCATTGAGGGCGTGACGCAAGTTAATCCGATGTCGATCCAATACAACATCCCAGGATGGTCTTGTACTGATTTGAATATCTTTGATAATGATCGACTTCCATGGTGTAGTATAGAGTTGGCCAATCCTGTGTTGCATACAGAGGGTGCATATATCGCGTAGAAAAGTGATTGGGAAAGTTTCAGAGCGCCGATATACCCCTAGCCAAAGCCTATCTTGATAAGAATTAAATCCTTCATAATAAGGGAGTTTGAATGCGGTTTCCGGAAAGGGTTGCCCAATGGGCTGAAAAAGAAATCTTCCTGAGGCAGCAGCTAATCCCTCCAATTTTTGACCAAGTTGTTGTCCTTCATTTGCTGTTGTAATCATTGTTTCAATCATCATCGGTTCCAAAAACTGACTGAGTCCAGCAATATCGTCAGTATTTACTAAAGTTGACCAGGAATGAAATAATGTGCTTTTTGGAAATCGAAGCTGCAGATGCCAATAATTACTAAGTTCGGAAGTGATGAAATTTAGATTTCCAGTATAGTAGGGTACAAGAGATTGAGTAGAATCCACAATATTCACTTTTAACCTCGGGTTGAAATCAAAACTATCCAGCACATCCTTATATACCCCTTCACGTATCCATGAACTCTGATTGAAAAGCCCGTCTGAGACGTAAGAACTCACAATATTTGGATATACCTCCTGACAAATTTCATAAGCAAACTCCTGATTGAGCAATGTGTACTCCAATTCTTCAAGTTGTACATCATTTATCCTAAAATACATTTGCTGCCTACTACCGAATTTAACCTCCGTTATACCCGCTTCTTCCAGAGGGATCAATAGGTTGGTAAGTTCTCCTGGGGAGATTGCACCACCCGAGAGGTTAATCTTAACGAACTGTTCGTTTTTCATTGTTTTACTTTGCATAGGATTTTACCTCCTGATCCTTTTCTATTCTATAGTTTTCCAGAATGCGCTTAACCTCGGGTTTACAAGATCCACAACCCGTCCCGGCTCCAGTTAATGTACATAACTCCTGGAGATCGATACATCCATCGCTCATACGTCGCTGTAGGTTTCCTTCTCCAACCTGACTGCATGAACATACCAAACGGCCAATGACATCTTCTTTTGCGGCACCACTTCGTAGCAACTGTAGACGTTTCTCGCTTAATTCAATCTTGTTTGCTATCAGGTTTTTAAATTCGAGAAATTCATTTTTGTCTCCAATTAAAATGGCACCGACAAGTCTATCCTGATAGATAATACATTTTTTATAATAACGTTTAGCCTTGTCGATAAAGATAATCTCTTCATAGTCTTCATTTGGTGCTTCCGTCAAACCAATGCTACAGAGGTCAAAACCTTGTATTTTGATAATATTCATAAATAGGCTTCCCTTGTAATGACTACTGATATCACCTTGATGGTAATGCGCTACAATAGCTGCCTGTTCTTCGGCCGCTGCAGTAATACCATAGAGTGTTCCCTCAAATTCGGCAATCTCACCAATAGCATAGATTGTGGGGTCGCTGGTTTGCATATGATGATCCACAACCACGCCGCGCTGGCATATGAGATTAGCCTCTTTAGCCAACTCAATATTGGGGGTAGTGCCAATTGCCAGGATAACAGCATCGCATTTTATCTGTCGCCCGCTTTTTAATTCGATCTTTGTCAGCTTATTGCGGCCACAGTATAGCTGAACTTCATCATTGTAGAATATATCACAACCGAGATCTACCATTTGTTCATGAAGCAATTGGCTTCCCAGAGAATCAAGCTGCCGGTTCAGAAAACGCGAAACGCGTTGCACAATGGTGATTTTCGTTCCATTCTCGCGGAGTGAAGCTGCCATTTCAAGCCCCAATAGACCTCCTCCCACAATAACGACATGCGCCTGTTCGGGAAGGTACCGTTTCAAAAGATCAGCATCTGTACGACGGCGCATTGTAAAAATACCGGGCAATTGCGGTACATGCTTTGGTAGACTGGGACGGCTGCCTGTCGCAAGAATCAAGACATCATACTGTGTCTTGATTCCCCGGGAATCCCAGACGCACTTATTGTCTCGGTCAATCGTGTTAACCTGCACACCACGTATATGTTGTATATCCAGTAAGGGCTCCTCGGCATCTTTCATCTTGACCAATTGCTCCCATTGAAGCTCTCCGCTCACATAATGTGGCAACATAACACGATTGTAGAAGGGCAGATCTTCATTGCTAAAAATGACAATTTCATCGGTCTTGTTTAACTCCCGAAAGGAGCGAACAAAGCCATGTGCTCCAGCACCAGCACCAATAATAACAATACGTTCTTTCTTCTTCACATGTGCTTCAACACGTACAGCACAAAATTTAAAGTCGGGCTCCTTGGAAATAGGATCCACTAAATCGTTGGTCAGGTTATTGGCTCTATGAAGATCAGATCCCAATAGCTTGCCCCAATGCATGGGCAGAAAAACCACTCCGGGCTTAATCGTCTTACTAACCCGTGTCCTGACACGAACTTCTCCTCGTATGGAATAAACATTTGCCAATTGTCCATCAGCCAGGTTCAGCGTTGCTGCATCGTTTGGGTGAATTTCCAAAAATGCAGCCTGAATATGCTGATTAAGCTTACTTACCTTACCTGTTTTCGACATTGTATGCCATTGGTCACGGACCCGTCCTGTTGTCAAGATAAATGGAAAATTTTGATCAGGCAGTTCGCTGTGATGCTGATCAGGAGGGCTATGTAATTGTGCACGACCGCTCGGTGTAAGGAATTTTTTATCCTGAAAAAGACGTGTTGTTCCTTGTTTCTTTTTCAAATCAAAAGGCCATTGTACGGTTTTCAGGCTGTCAATAAGTGTATAATCTAAGCCAGAAATGTCAATACTTGTCCCGGAGGTTAACTGGGCATGTTCTTTATAGATATCCTCAGGTGTAGGATATGAAAATCCTTTAAAACCCATTTTCTGTGCAAATCGTGAAAAGATTTCTGCATCCGGAAGAGCTTCGCCCGGGGGAGGGATAGCCTTGTGCAGGTGACTGATCCTGCGTTCTGAATTCGTCATTGTGCCTTCTTTTTCAGCCCATCCAGCAGCGGGAAGAATAATATCCGCAAAGTCCAGGGTCTGGGGCTTATTGGATATCTCCTGAACGATGACGAATTTAGCCATTTGCAATGCTTTTTCCACAAGCCGTGCGTTGGGAAGGCTGGTGAGGGGATTGGTGCAAAGAATCCAAATTGCTTTCAATCGTCCATCGGCTAATGCTTCGAACATTTCAGTAGCTGTTAGCCCCGGTTTGCCGCTCACAATAGTTCCCGACCAGAACTGTTGAAGTTCATCGCGATGTTTTTTATTATCCATATCACGGTGAGCGGGCAGGAGATTGGCCAGTCCGCCAACTTCTCTGCCACCCATGGCATTGGGCTGCCCGGTTAGTGAAAAAGGACCGCTTCCTGGTTTTCCGATTTTCCCTGTGATCAGGTTGAGGTCAATTAGGCTCAGGTTTTTGTTAACGCCTACCACACTCTGATTCAGGCCCATTGTCCACAAACTCAAAAAGCCTTTAGATTCGCCAATATAGCTGGCTGCACGTTCAATGTCCTCCGCTGGGACACCGCATATTATAGCAGATTCCAATAAAGAGCGTTCGAACACCCGCTCTTTGTACGCTTCATACCCTTCGGTATGATCGTTTATAAAATCAAGGTCTATATCTCCCTGTTCTATAAGCAATCTTCCTAGCGCATAATTGAGCACAATGTCCGTTCCCGGATTAATCTGTAAATGCAGATCAGCCAATGCACAGGTATCCGTAATACGAGGGTCTACAACGATAATTTTGGTTTCTGGATTTTTAGCTTTGTGCGCCTCAATACGTCGCCAAAGGATCGGATGGCACCAGGCGGGATTGGCTCCTGCGACCAGAAAGCAATCAGCAAGCTCGATATCATCGTAACATATCGGCACGCTATCTTCTCCCAGCGATTTTTTGTAAGCAGCAACAGCACTGCTCATACAAAGACGAGAGTTGGTATCAATATTATTTGTGCCAATAAATCCCTTGACCAGTTTGTTGAGGATATAATACTCCTCCGTAAGGCATTGTCCGGAAGCATAAAATGCCACTGCGTCAGGACCATATTTTGCAATCAATGTACGAAAGACGGCTTCAGCACGATCTAACGCCTCATCCCATGAAACACGTTGAAGCGGACTGGATCTGTGATGGCGCATCTGCGGATAGAGGAGTCTGTCTGAACGATCGTTGACTGTATATTGCAAGTTCATGCCTTTACTACATAATTTGCCTTGGTTGACAGGATGTTCGGTATCACCGGTCACTGAAATCAGCTGGTTTTTCTCGACCGAAATCTTCACCCCGCAACCCACACCACAGTAGCAGCAGGTACTTTTATACACACTGTTCGACTCTTTATTCATAGTGAAAGGATACTAATTTTACACTTCTAATGATACATTCTGAACAACAGTTTCAGTTCGGGGATGAAAGCGTACGAAGAGGACAGTGAAACCTATAACAAAAACACCGATACCAATGTACTGAAAGGCATCAGCATAACTGAGCGTTTCAGATTTGAAAAGAAATCCGACTAACATGGCTCCTATATTCCCTCCGGCACCGACGATTCCACTCACACTGCCAATGTTATCCTTGTTAATGAATGGAACGATACCATACGTACAGCCGTTCGCCATCTTAAGGAAGAGCGCAAAGAGCAACATCGTAATTATAGCAAGAAGTAAGGTATTGGAAGTGGCGAACAGGCTGATGCCAATTCCTTCCAGAAGCAACAGTATGCCCAAAATCAAGCCTTTGCCTTTAATACCGTAACTTCGCCCTACTTTATCACTTACAATTCCGCCAAGTGCGCGGGCGAAAAGGTTCATGCCGCCGAAGATACTGGCCAGAGCTCCAGCCAGGATAATTCCTGTATCAAAACGATCCATGAAGAATGTTGCAGCGACGTTGTCTACGGTGATCTCTATTCCAAAACAAGCTGCATAGGCGAGTGTGAGGATCCAAACGCGATAGTCCTTTAATGCGAGCAAAAAAGAACCATTTTTCTTTTTGTTTGTTGCCTGACCTGCGGACAGTTTGTTGAAATTACCTTGTGGTGTGTCTTGTGTGTATTTATAATAGATATATGCCATAATGAGTAGGATAGCACCCGGAACAACCATAGCGATCCGCCAAGAATCAGATTGACTAACGAAGCCCATGCCAACGAACGCTGCGGCAATAAGCGGCATCACTAGGTTGGTGACCCCACCGCCAAGATTACCCCAGCCTCCGGTTACGGCATTTGCCGTGCCAATAATGTTGGGCGCAAACATCATTGACGTGTGAAATTGCGTGATCACAAAAGATGCGCCGATAATACCGATGAAAAAACGGAATAACAAAAATGACTCGTAACTATTGCTTAATCCGATAAGTAAAACAGGGATGGAGCCTGCAACTAAGAGGATGGTGTATGAAATTCGTGGCCCCAGTGTATCGCACATCTTCCCGACAAATAATCGCGCGATAATGGTTGCTGAAACAGATGCAATAATGATATTTCCGATTTCATTTTTAGTTAATCCGAGTTCCTCTCGCACCAGTGGCATAAGCGGGGCAACGCCAAACCAGCCAAAGAAACAAAAGAAAAAGGTGATCCATGTGATGTGAAAGGTACGCATCTGTACCCCCTTAAAAGAAAAGATACGGAGCTTGTTAAGAGGTTGATCTTGTAGGTTCATGATTTAATAAGTTTATGGGACGATGATTGAAATAATTATCTAAATTTTCATGTTGATTGTTTTTTATTTTTTTTTAGAATCAATTTTTGTTGAAATAAATCTCATAAAAATGTTTTTTATCTTATTTTCTATAAAAAAAACATGTTTTATTCTTTTTTATTTGTAATGAATAGCTTTAATTTTTAAAAAATCATTCACAATAAGAGTTTTTATGATTTTTATCATATTATTTTTAAATTATTTATATCAAATTTAATAATAATATTATATAAAACATGTTTTTAGAGGTTTTTATTTTTATTTCTTATGTTGTTTTGTGTTTTTTTTATGATGTTTTTGTTTTATTGTCTATGTATTTTTATTTTTATGTTTGTTTTATTGTTATTTTAAGTGGTAAGAACCTTGTTTTTCTTGTGAATCTTTTGTTTTTATTGTAAATATTGATGTTGAATAAGTTTTTTTAGTATTTTGTGTTAATTAAATCATCAATTTAATCTCATTAGTCATATTTCTGAATATTTTTTTTGCAATTGTGCTACTACATTTGTATCAATTGAATGCTCATGATCAAATACATGTTGGATAACTCTTTGACTGCTCCAAAAAATTTCTAGACTTTCTCCCCTGTAAGCCTAGCGGCTAGATCTGCAGGTCTCCTTTTGAACCGAACGGGGGCGGATTTGATAAAATACCATCAAATGATTGTTTATACTGTTTTTCATCTAATGCAATCTTTTTAAACTATTTTCCTTTTTTGACTCAAGTCAATGTTTACCCTTTCCGGCAATTGCATATTTGCACTTGAATTATTTTTTAAAACAAAATTTTATGAGTGTAACATTAGAAAAAGGGAAAACAATTAATTTTTATCAGGCTACCACACCGATTATTATAGCTGTATTTGGGGTGTACCTTACCATAGGGATTGCATTAGGTATACTTCCAAAGTTTGTGCAGAGCAATCTCGGTTACGACAGTATCATTGTCGGTCTCGTTATCGGTTTACAGTTTGTTTCAACCTTAATAACCCGGGCATATTCGGGTAAAATTACAGATACCCAAGGTGCGAAGAAAAGCAAAATGTCAGGTGTTGTTTTGGCTGTCATTGCCGGGGTTGTTTACGTTTTGGCTGTTTATTTTCAGGTTAACAGAGCTCTTGCTCTGGTATTACTACTTTTAGCGCGGATTATTCACGGTGTTGGGGAAAGTTTTTTAGTAACCGGTGCTTTAACTTGGGGTATCGGTTTGGTTGGTCATTCTAATTCCGGCAAAGTAATGACTTGGAATGGTATTGCAATGTATGCGGGTATCGCAATCGGAGCGCCACTAAGTATTTGGTTAGAAAGATCTTTCGCGGATTTACCGGCATTTTTGCTGATTATAGTATTGCCATTTGTGAGCTGGCTGGCCACGGCAAAACTTCCTGCAATCCCGATAGACAAAGACCATATCAGAACACCTTTTTACAAAGTAATCGGAGCAATATCTGGTCAGGGATTAAGTCTTGCATTTTCTTCTTTGGCATTTGGGTGTATTGCTTCATTTATCGCCTTGTTCTTTACTGAGAAAAACTGGGGAGATGCCTCTCCAGCATTTATGGTTTTTGGAGCGTGCTATGTACTGACGCGGATATTCTTTGCATCTTTTCCCGACAGATTTGGAGGTTACAAAATTGCATTAATATCCTTGTTTATAGAAGTTGTGGGGCAGGTATTCATCTGGACTTCTGTTTCCAAAACCGCTGCTATTATCGGATGCGGATTGACCGGTATCGGTTTTTCTTTGGTATTTCCAGCCTTGGGTGTATTAGCCATCAAAAAGGTGAAACCTCAAATGAGAGGAACGGCTCTTGGAGCTTATGTTGCATTTGTTGATTTATCGTTGGGTATTGCCGGTCCGATGGCGGGGCTGATAGCAGGATGGTTCAATTATCAGGCAGTATATTTATTCGGGGGTATAAGCTGTGTCTTGTCGATTATAATTTTAATGTTTAACAAAAAGTAAAAAAATCTAAGAATGAAAAACACCTTAGAAATATTCGGTGCAAACGCAAAAGAACGAGTTGAAAACGCTATAAAAGAATTGCAATTTGGCAAGGGCGTATTATTAATTGATGATGAAGATCGGGAAAATGAAGGCGACCTTATTTTTTCCGCCGAAAAAATGAATACAAAAGATATGGTACAGATGATTCGGCATTGTAGTGGTGTCGTATGCCTTTGCCTTACCAATGAAAAAGCAGATGAATTAGAGTTACCTTTTATGGTGAATGATAATTCCAGTCCGTTTCATACACCATTTACGGTTTCTATTGATGCGAAAAAAGGAACTACAACCGGCCTTTCTGCTTCCGACAGAATTGCAAGCATCAAGGCAGCATGCGCAGACAATGCCCAACCCGGCGATTTGGTACGTCCCGGACATATATTTCCGCTAAGATCCAGTGATAACGGTGTTTTGGCCAGAAACGGACATACTGAAGGGAGTATTGATTTGATGAAACTGGCTGGATTAAAACCGATCTCTGTCTTATGCGAATTAATGAATGATGATGGCACAATGTCACGCCTGCCAGAGATTATAGAATTCGCCGGTAAAAATAACTTGATGGTTTTATCTATTGAGGATATTATTGCGTACAGAAAATACCATACAGTGGAATTCCCACTGAAAACTGAGATGTTTTTATAAAACAAATGTGTAATGATAAATCAGACCAATACACGGAAAATACGCTCTGTATTTACCGTCAAAAGAAAAGAGTTCCTTACGCCGCACTTTATCCGCGTGGTGTTCGGAATTTCAGATGAACAAATGCCATTATTGTCCAATGTGCAGGAAGGTTCTAATAATAAAATTTTTATACCACCGGCGAATGTGGACATTATCTATTTTCTAGAAGGTGGTTCGCAAATAAAAACGGAATTTTCCGCTGTTACTAGAACCTATACCAACCGCAAAATCGATTTGAAAAACAAAGAATTGACGATTGATTTTGTAGCTCACGGGGAAAATGGCCCAGCTTCTGCCTGGGCAATCAATGCAAAAATAGGCGACCCTTTGGGAATCGGGATGAAAGAAAGCAAAAGAGCATTAGTTCCTAAAGCAGATGCTTATTTTTTTGTGGGTGATGCCACTGCTGTCCCTGTGATAACAGTAATTTTAGAACAGCTGCCTTGGCAAGTGTCAGCAAAGGCTATATTGGAAGTCCACAGCAAAGAAGATGAAATTTTGCTGTGTTCGGCTGCGAATGTTGAAGTGGAATGGTTGCATAACACCAATCCTGAAAACGGAAGTCATTTAGCAGAAAAGGCATTATTGAATAGTTTTTCAGATAATGAAAAAGATACTTACATTTATGTTGCTGCGGAATATAAAACGGTAAAAGAACTGCGTAACTATTTCCGAAAGGAAATGGAATGGAATCCGCATCTCATTTACACATGCAGTTATTGGAAAGCCGGAGCATCAGAAGATGAAATACCATCTGAACGATAAATTTTAAATCGAGGCAATATTACGTTTTATCAATTAATGGTAAATTTGACTGAGACTGATTTCAATGGAATGGAAGAACTTTTAATTTCCTATATCAAAAGCAAAATATCCGTAACAAATGAGGAATTAGCGACTATTCTTTCTTATTTCAAACCGATGAAAGCGAAGAAGAATGAGTTGCTTCTTACGCACGGACAATCCAGCCAACGGACGTTTTTCGTGGTAAAGGGCTGCGTGCGTATTTTCTTTATTAATGAAGAAGGACAGGATTCTACACGGTATTTTGCTTTTGAAAATCAGTTTGCCACTGCTTTAGTCAGTTTTATAACTTCGGAACCTTCCGAGGAATTTATTCAGGCAGTAGAAGATTCAGAAGTCTATTATATCACGCACAAAAATTTTTACCAACTTTTGGAGATTGTACCACAATGGGAAAAGTTTTACCGAATTTATCTTGAAATTGCTTACGTTAACAATACCAAACGACTGATGTCATTTCTTATTCAGGATGCATTGGAAAAATACCGTCAGTTATTGGACGAAAGTCCTATTATAGTGCGCCGGCTGTCCAACAAAATGGTAGCGTCTTATCTTAATATATCACAGGAAACACTCAGTCGGTTGAAATCTAAGCTTTGATTTTCATTTTTTGACTCAAGTCAATGTTTTAGGATACAGGTCTTAGCAAATTTACATCATTAATTTTCAGACAATGAGCAATCAGGGTACAACTTCAGAAATCTTTACCGGCATTATTCTTCAAAAAAGTAAGATAGCCGAACATACTATTCATATCAAAATCCAGAGTGCTGATTTTTCCAAAATTAAATATGTTGCAGGCTTTACTACGGATGTATTTCTTTCCAACCCTTATTATAATCCACACAGCGTTTCCCGCGAATATTCTTTCTGGAATTACGAACCGGTCCATAACATAGCTGATCTTGCCATTAATACATTCTCAAACGGCGAAGGTACAGACTGGGTAAAAGGCATACAGGAGGGGGATACGATATTTTTCAAAGAACCTTCAGGCGACTTAGTTATAGATCAATCCGGAGAAAATTATTTTTTAATTGGTGACATCACAGCTTTATCGCATCTGTACGAGATCAACCGGGCACTTGCAGTCAGTAAAGAGGTCTACAGTCTGATTTATGCAGGGAGCAAAGAGGATGTATTCCCGGATATTGACCATAGTTTTCCTTTAAAATATTATATTTTAAGGCCAATAGATTCCGAAAGTATTTTAGACCTAATCAACATTTATTTTCCAAAAGATAGCAAAAATACAGTCGCCTATGTGTTGGGCGATTCGGAAAACGCCACTGCCATATATAAATTTTTGAAAGACAATCCCGATTTTGACATACAGCGTATTTATTTCAAAAGTTTTTGGAAAAAAAACGGTAACGCAAATAATCACAAAAAATTTCATGACCGTATGTCTTAACAAATGGTAATGCTGTGACTTGCTGAAGAGACAGTTTGCCTTTAGTATTTTTGACCATGCGTATCAACTAATTAAGATTCAATTTCTTTCTTGTCTAAAACGGTTCGTAATGCTTTGTATACCCCTAAAAATAGGATGATCAGGCATGTCAGTGTAAGGCCAAGATATTGTACAACCCAAGCGATAAGAATTGCTACAATATGGATCTTGCCGTTTTCCGGCCTGAACATCTCCCCAGTGAAGAGATAAAAAGCAAAAGTAGCGAACACCCCCAACCAGATCAGGGCATAAATATAATGCAGTGGATTTTTACTGAATTTGTATTTGCTCAACATAGTCATCTTTAATTAAATTTTAAATATATAGAGGTTTGTATTTGTTTATGAATGGACTTACAATTCGCAAGATGAGATTTATGAATCGTTGGGTAGTGATGGTGTCTTTTAAATAATCCAGTTCTTTTGGAGAGGTCATATTCTAAGTGAAAAAGATGGAATACTAAAGATTTAATATTATTTGGAATAGATCTAAATAATTGTTTATTTTGCGCACTTGGATGCACTANNATCCATATCTTATTCTGTGACCTATGGGAAAAACGGGAAAAATTACCCATGCTAACTACAGATCCAAAATATTATCTCTTTGTATGGCTAAAACGCGTGATCTACAAACAGCATACTTACCAAAATATACCACTGGAAGACCTGTTGCACACACCGATAGAGGATTCTATCGAAT
Organism: Sphingobacterium sp. UBA7625; assembly: GCF_002484085.1. Classification (NCBI taxonomy): domain Bacteria; kingdom Pseudomonadati; phylum Bacteroidota; class Sphingobacteriia; order Sphingobacteriales; family Sphingobacteriaceae; genus Sphingobacterium; species Sphingobacterium sp. UBA7625. Next base: position 77,437 of record NZ_DLJD01000058.1, on the reverse strand, counting down.
CGCAAAAAATCATAATTGAAGAAACGTTGGAACGGGATCAGGCGCTGCGTGCAGCGATGGACAACCTGACGAAAAAACAGCATCGCTATATTGATCTAAAGTTTTTTCAAAATAAGAGTTATGAGGAAATCGCGGACATGGAAAATGCCGCACTAAGAACAGTTTACAACGTTGTTCATGAAGCGATTAAAAAATTAAAAGGCTCACTATCAGTTATTATTGTTGTTATTTTAAATTTTTCCAAATAAAAATAGGTAAAAAAAGAGACTTTGCTGCACTATTGTATAAACGCAACATCAAGCAATGGAACAACCTACTTTGGAAAAACTGATCTGTGATGAATCCTTTATCAATTATTGTCTGCAAGCAGGGCTTGAGGATATGGAATATTGGAAACAATGGGTTGAGGCAAATCCGCAGCATCGGCAGCTTATAGAAGATGCGAAAGGATTAGTCGAACTGATGCAGGCTGGTCCAAGTCCGGTCGAGATAGCTGAGGAGCGTGCCCGACTTCAGGCCTTTATCCATAAAAATAACACTCCAGTACATCGTTTACGAAACTACAGGTGGATCGGCTATGCCGCTGTCAGTCTTTTATTCGTATCCATGGGTTTGCTATTTTTGAAAAGACAATTGCCGCTAGCGGAAAATGCCAGTCAAATTGAGCTTGTCAGCCAGCTGGTACCGACCGGTAAGTATATGAATGTACTTTTGAGCGATAGTACCAAAGTGAAGCTCGGCCCAACGTCTACACTGCGATATCCGAAGCATTTCACGGGAGATAAGCGGATAGTTAGCCTGAATGGGGAAGGCTATTTTGAAGTTACTCATAACAGCCATAAGCCTTTTATTATTCAAACAGGTGAACTTGAAATCAAAGTGTTGGGAACTTCTTTTAATGTACACGCTTTTGAAGATGATGAACTGTCAAAAATAGCTTTGTTTACGGGGAAGGTGGAGGTTTTAAAGGGAGCCCAGAGATTACAGCTAAATCCAGGTCAGGCTATTGTATATAATAAAAACAAAGCGACCTTTGCGGTAGAATCCTTTGATCCAGCGAAAGAAAAGGAAAATATGGCGGGTGTTTTGCATTTTGAGAGGGCCACTTTCAGCGAAATAGCCAGACAGCTGAACCGAAAATATGGAATCATCGTGCAGGACCGACCAGATATCAAACTGATGTATTCAGGGACCATAGGACACGAGCCATTGGAAATGGTGCTTGAAAAACTTTCCATGACAACAGACTACCGGTTCAACATCGAATCCAATACACTTATCGTTCGCAAAAAATAACATCATATATCTATGTCTTCTAAATCCATCAATAGAAGCGCCCTGCTTCTTGGTGTACTTCTTTCTTTTCAGGTGTTAGTTGTAGATGCACAACAACTGAAGATTGAAAGCAAAAATCAACCACTAAGGTCTGTTTTGAAGCAGATTGAAGAAAAATCGGGTTATAGCTTTCTCTATGACGAATCTCAGATCAATGTGGAGCGCCGTATCAATATCGAGGTAAATGGGGCCCTTCCACAGGTTTTAAATCAGCTGGAACAGTTAACTTATCTCAAATTGCAGGTCTCAGGTAAGAATATTTTGATCAGTAAGGCTTCTTTGGGTGTGCTATCGGGTAGAGTTGTCGATGAGAATGGGCAAGGAATACCATTGGTAACCGTACATCTTAAAGAACTGAACCAGTACTATTTTACGGATAATAATGGCTCGTTTAAATTCCAGTTTCCGGCCCATCGGCTGAAGTCAGCAAATTTGCAGTTTTCCATGATCGGAAGACAAGGGACTTCCATTACAACTGTTTTAAATGGAACAAATAATGCTATTGCCGACATCATATTACCAACATTGAGTGTAGGGCTGGAAGAAATAGCCGTCACTCCCCGGACTAACAGGCGACTGGAAAGCAATAGTTCACTTTATATCAACCGCGAAGTGATCGAACAGTCGGGCGCATTAAGTATCAATGATTTATTGAGCCTTATTCCTGGACAAAAGATTGCCGCACCCTCTTTACAACAGGTCCAGCAAGCTAATTTAAGAAGTGCAACATTAGGCACAAATTCTTTTTCCAACAAAGATCCATTTGCACTCAATAATTCTTTTGGTGTAGCCCTAATCATGGATGGTATCGCATTGTCCAACAACGCCAATATGCAGACCTTAAATGCGGGAATCTATGGTATGGGTAATTCCTACGTCAGTGGCAAGATATCTGGGCTGAGTGGCAGTGATGCCAGTACAGATAATTATACCGGTGATTATACTTTTGGAGGTACCGATCTCCGCCAGATTGCCACAGACAATATCGAAAGTATAGAAATTGCTGCCGGCGTACCCTCCGTGAAGTATGGGGATATGACAAATGGTGCGATTATCATCAATCGTATTGCAGGAAAAACGCCGCTCAATTTTAATGTTCAACTTCGCGATAATGCAACCGTTTACGGAGTTAGTAAAGGTATTGATACCCGTAAGTTTGGAGCTTTCACTGTTGGTGGAAATTTCACGCGCTCCTTTGAAGACAACAGGGATAAGATGAAATCCTACGATCGTGTTGGCGGAAATATCATGTGGAGCACTTTCGCCGGAAAAGAAAAAGCTTTCACCAATACCTTATCCATAGATTATGGCCGCAACATGGATAAAGTCCGTCGTGATAGTGATGATCCAACGGCTGCGGTCATGCGCTTCAAATCATATAATTTCGCTATCGGAAGCCGCGCCAATTATCGGATTGACCGAGGTTTTCTTTCCAATATCGGGTTGAATGTCCGTTACAGCGAAACTTATCAGAATACATATAAAGAACAGGACGTCAACGGTACTTATATCATCTACTCAGATGCCACAGAAATAGGAGTTCATCAAGGCCAATATGCAAGCGGGATTTATCAGGCGGTAACCAATATTGAGGGTAAACCCATCGATTTAACAGCACGCCTGGATCTGACGGGCACATTCCAGACCGGCGACCTACTGCATCAAGTGAATTTTGGTTCATTTTTTAATTACTCAAAAAATATAGGAAAGGGACAGATTGTCGACCCGTCCAGACCACGCAATAATACCATCGCAGCAAATGCTGATATTCGCAAAGAACGCTATTATGATGTCTCACGTATCCATGGACAACAACAGCTGGGATTTTATGCGGAAGACCTCTTTACGGCGAAAATCGCTGAGCGTGACCTGAACGTCCGTATTGGTACACGGTTGGACAAATTTGAAAAATATATTACATTTTCACCACGTACGAATATTAACTATGCAATTACCCCTGCGCTGACAGTGGGGGTAGCATATGGCTGGGCAAGTAAAGCGCCCGCATTGGCGCAATTGTATCCGGGCCCGGTATTTTATGAGATTCCTTTATTTCAGCATACCGCTTTTAATGGGGGAAGTGTCGATGAGGCAAATAGCCTTTACCTGATGTATGTAGATAAATTTACACCGGATAATAGTAAGCTTAAGCCTTCGTTGTCCGAACAGCTCGAATTTTCAGCCACCTATGAATATAAAGATTTTAAATGGGGGGTGAACCTTTATCATAAAAGGAATTACAGAGATGTCGTTACCGTCAACAGTTTTGAGAAAATCGTGCTGGACAAATACAACGATAATCCCGATCCCAATGCGGAAGTTCCCTATATTATTGATGGGACAAAACAATATAGGCTATCGCGATTTGAATTTATGAATGCTGACGACAAAAGAACTCAGGGGATCGAATTCATGCTATCGACCCCAAAATGGATGGCCATCGCTACCTCATTTAATCTAAGGGCGGGATTGACCAAATCAACCTATAGACCCTTGCAGAATATGGCGACATTTCCCAACAACACCGACAATCCCAATCGTGCAGAATCTGCAATATATCCAACACAGCGCAGGACGACTACGGTAAGCAATGCGGCAATTACTTCAAGTACGCATATTCCTAAGGCTAAACTGTTGATCAATTTTACGACCGAATTTAACCTCATGAATAAAACGAATACCGATGCGTCCGACGGCATACCTATCGGTTATTATACGCAGGATGGAGCCTACCATGCCATAGACAATTTTGATCGTGACAATGTCAATTATGCGCATACGCTAAAGCCAATAGAAGAAATCAACAATCAGAACCAGCCTGCTGTCTATACAAATTTCCACTTAAATGTATCGAAGGAAATCAGTAAACGGCTAAGCTTGGCTTTTCATGTCTATAACGTATTTAATTATCGTCCACAGTACAAACGTTCTGATAATTCCATGATCATTCCGAATGGCAAACCTACTTACGGTGCGCAACTCAGACTTAAACTATAACGCCATGAAAATCATCATTAAACTTATACTTTTAATCTTTGGCTCCAGCTATCTTTTTAGCGGCTGTCAAAAAGATAGCTATGCCGAAAATGGATCGGTAGACATCTCGTTGAGTGCGTCCTACGAAAGTGAAACCTATGCCAATAAATTGCCGTTGGATGATATTACTTTAAACCTTTACACCTTGAAAGGCAAACTGTTGTTGACGGTAAAATCTGATGAAAATGGTGTAATTGAGTTCGTGGATCTGGCGCCTAATACGTATAATGTTCAGGTCGTGAAAAAATTCAGTGCTGCAGAATTCAACCAGTTAACAGGGCAGCGTGAAGACAGTGAGGTTACCTTTAGTTCGGTGATTCGTCGGATCGAAGTCGTCAAAGGGTCGGCGGCGACACATTGGGACCTTTCTCTCCTGACCGGTAATAGTAATGAGGAGGGCTTGGTTATCAAACAGATTTATTACGCAGGTTCAGACGCCAATCAAGGCGCTAGTTTTAGGGATCAATTTATCGAAATCTATAATAATTCCGATCAGGTCCGTTATGCAGACAGTCTCTATATAGCCGAAGCTTTTGGTACGACAAATGCGAGTACGACCTATGTGTACCAGCCCAATAGTGGACAGTATGATTNNTGCCGGGCGAGAGTATTGTTGTCGCCTCAACAGCAGCTAACCATCAGTCGCCCTATATAGGAGCTGACGGGGTCGCGATCTCCGTAAAGAATCCGAGCCTCACCATCGACCTCAGCAAGGCAGATTTTGAAGCTTATTATGTACCCTATCTTGGAAGTACCAAACCTTTGGCATCTGACATCGATAATCCAAATGTTCCCAATATAAGGCTGATCAACCGGGGTGTTGGTGCTGACATGATTATGAACCAAGCGGGCCAACGAAGCTGGATCATTTTCCGTGATCAGAACATGGGACCGGTAATCAGTTGGAAGGGCTATATGCCGCCATATGCTGATGGACGGGAAAATTTGGGCACAGATTACCTCCAGATTCCGATAGTAAATATTTTGGATGGTGTGGAAATTCAGTCCTCAACCTCTACACAATATCCTAAACGATTTACGGCAAAAATCGATGCAGGGTCTATCGCTGTAGACGGAGGTGCGCGTTCCTCAAATTCAGTGATTAGGAAAACAAAAGAGATTATCAATGGAAGAAGAATACTGGAGGATTCTAATAACTCAAGTGATGATTTTGTGTCAATGAAGGCAAATCCAAAGGGATTTATTGATTAAGCGAAAAAAAAATGAAAAATTATATTCAAGTTACCTTATGCCTAATTGTTGGGGCGTTGTCCCAGCTTCCGGCCAAAGCGATAGCAAGACAAGATACCATACCCTATATTCAATATATTGACCAGGATAGCATGCAATTGCGTTTACGACAGTATGCTGTCGATAACCCGATGTGGCTGGAAAAGAAGGTGCTGCAGCGTTACAGTTTGATTAGTATGGGATACAATTCCACCTCGGGCGATTATCACCGCGCCCAGGACGCACAGCGGGTAAATACGCTGAATTTTAGTTCGGAGGGAGCTGTTACTATTAAAGATGTACGCTTGTGGGGGCGTTTCAATTATACGAGATCTGTCGAGGACAGTACGAGGTTTGCCCATCAGACCAGAGAAAACACTTCTTCCCCCTGGTATTTTGGCTCCTATGGTTACAATCATTATGAACGAACGACCTATCGTATCCAGACACGCGGACAGCGTTATTTTGCAGACAGAAAATATGCTGTTTTTGGTGGATTCGATTACCAGGTAGGCAATCATTTTAGCAATAATGATCCGAGAGGTAGCATCCGCGTAGCGCAACTTAACGGTACAGCGGGTGGTAGCATGCGTATAGCCAAAGATTTTGATATTGGTATCGAAGGGAAGTATGGTTATGGACAGGAGGATTTTGAAATAGCTTATAAAAATGGGAATACGGCCACAAGCGCTGTGGAGTCACCCTATATGAACTATATTATCAGAGGTTACGGATGGAAGGTCAGTGACTGGCTCCTGGAGCAGAAGATGTTCTATCAGAATGACATGAAGCGCTTTGGTGGTAAGGTTTACTTTTCATGGACTTCTTCAATAGGTGACTTTTATGGCAATGCAGCTTATTTGCGTGAAGAACAGAAGTATCGACAAACGCTGCGCAACGAGTCCCGCATCAATGAACTCAGTCAGTATAATTTAAATCGACTAGACTATAATTTGGTATGGCAGCTGTCCAAAGGAGTTCATTCCTATATGGCATCGTTTGATTGGTCGAGCACACGTGGAAAGGATCAGGTAACGGAAAGTGGCAACGCACAGAATTATGTTTACCAGAATGATAATGGCGCATTGAATTTATCTTATATGCTAGCGAAGAAGAAGTGGCAACACTATTACGGCGGCAAAATTAGTATATTGAATGAAATCAGAAGGGATGGTGGCACTGGTACAAGTCTGGACTACGAGCATTTAAACTATCAACTCAATGGAGCGTGGACCTATATAACCGCTACGAATCAAGAAATAGAATTTGGTCTCACAGGTTCTCTTCGCCAAAATATAGGAACATCCTGGTCGTTACCACAAATCAATGAAAATGTATTCCACCAATATGTTTTTTATCATGATGTCCTTTACAGTCGTGCAAATTTATATGGAGGTAAAGTAAAATTGGGTTTCAAACAGCGCTTAAGAAAGGGGAATTTCATTCACTTGATAGCAGACTACAATTATCAAAAAGTGGGACGTTTATCTGATCTGAATCGCGAGAATCTTGCCCCTATAGGGACCACCCGGAAACAAGTGAATTTAATGGTAGCATATGGATTTTAGGAAGTGGACCTTGATGAAGAAGAATACACTGATTGTTATCGCCATCTTTATTGCACCTTTGTTGATTTCGGCATTTGCAAATCGTACTGACGAGCAGGAAGATCTACAGGCATTGCGCCAACGCTACAGTAGCGGCCGCCAGGAACTATGGCCCAAACCACATATCGACTCAGCTGTGAGACCTAATTTTGTGGATATCGGGGTATTGCCCGAGGTAAGCTATCCGGCAGATAATCCTTATAGCAAGGAAAAATCATTGCTCGGAAAGTTATTGTTTTTTGACCCCAGACTTTCGGCATCGAAGCAAATATCATGCGCAAGTTGTCATGACCCGCAATTGGGATTTGGAGATGGAAAAAGCCTTGCGCACGGTCATGGAAGGCGAGAGGGAAAAAGAAATGCGATGACGCTATACAATGTCGCATTTTACAAATCTTTTATGTGGGATGGCCGTGCTAAGAGTCTGGAAGATCAGGTTTTGTTGCCGACACAGGACCATTTGGAAATGAATACGCCGTTAGATACTTTAATAGCGCATGTAAAAGCTGTGCCTGGCTATGCGGCATACTTCGAACAGGCTTTTGGGGATAAACAGATTACCCTGTTCCGAATACAACAAGCACTAGCAACCTTTGAACGTGGTATTGTAAGCTATCCAACAAAGTTTGACCGATTTGTGCAGGGGCAGGCCGATGCGCTGAACGATCAGGAACTTACCGGCCTGCATTTATTTCGTACAAAGGCACGGTGTATAAATTGCCACAACACACCTTTGTTCTCGGATAATCTTTTTCATAATGATGGACAGACACTGTACGGAAGCAAACAACAGGATTTTGGCCACTACCAGCTCACCGGAGATCAGAAAGATATTGGCGCATTCCGTACACCATCGCTTCGAAATACAGGTCTGACAGGTCCCTGGATGCATCACGGCAACTTTCCAACCTTGCGTGATGTGGTCGAACTCTATAATCTGGGCAATCCGGCACCTATACAAAGGCATGTGAAAATTGATGAAAAGACAAGACCTATACATTCACCATTATTAAAAAAATTGAACTTATCGCGACAGGAAGTTGATGCTGTGATAGCTTTTCTACAGGCTTTAAGTACATCAACGCAACGTCGGATTGCTATGCCTGAACTTCCGGAATAAAAGATGAAAATAAGCCTGTCAATATAGGAACTGACATGAAATTTTTCAATATCGTGTTACTGGGATTGATTGATCGTTCATTGGTCAAGCCAATGAACGATATTAAGTAGCAATTGTGCATTTTGGTAAGCATAAGGATGATTCATACCCCTTTTTTTACTTTTGATGCCATGGAGTTGTGCCGAAAAAGGAGCGCCGTCCCCGAATAGCACGATTCTTCCTTTCCCAAACCTAAGATAAGCACCATTGGCAAATCCCTTGCCCGATATCCGGGGGATATCATCTGGAATGGGTCTTTTTATCTGATTAGCGTCGCTCGGTAGATAAATCTCATATTCTTCGTTCAACAACGAGATAATATGTGCGGTTGAAGGGACTGTAAATCCCGTACCGCCCCAGCACATTATACTGTCTATTTCTTTACCTGATCCAGCTGTGATTTCATTGGGCAAAAGTGTTTTTCTATCTCTTGAAAAAATTTCGGGCTGCTCATCTTTGCGTAGCGCAAAACCATTGATAACATGAATGCCGAATGCGGCGGCAAGAGCTTGTATTGAACCACCACAGGGCATATGGTCTGTGACCAAAAATAAGTTTCCGCCGTCAGATACCCATTGACGAAGGAGATCGATTTCCTTATCAGTAAAAGCCGAACGGGCTGGTAGGCTCCAGTTTTCTGGATCATATAGCGCATTTACGCTGATGAATACTTTTGCCTCCTTCAGGCTCTCAAAATTAACTTTCTCTTTGGTACTTCGGAGGCTATACCCGTCAGCTTTTAAGAGATCTGAAAAGGCAGCATAAGCTCCTCGCAAAGTAACCGGATTGTTGTGCGCTTCGTCAAACAGAAGCAGAGGCCCATTCCCGACCTGATGGTGCGGATCGGTAATGGGATAATGAAACTGTTCATCAGCTACCTGTTGCGCCTTTAGTTGTGCTATACCCATCAGTATAATGGATAAGCAGCCAATCATCCTTTTCATACGATTTTTTTATTGGGATTATTAATCAGCCCTCAGCCAAAGATCTTTTTCAAAGCATGTCATCTGCTCCACCTTTCCATTAGAAACAGAAAATGTCAAAGGAAAGGTACCATCTTCGTTGAGGAAGAAAAGTTCCGAACGTGGGGTAAATGAAATTGTTTTGTTGTCCCACAATTGTTTAAGGACTATGCCTTGTGCTGAAGGTTCTATGGTAATTTTTAAATTGTTGTCGTTGGCCATAAGGTAAGTTCCGGTAAGCTGTTTCAGTTGAGATGCGGTTAGACTTACAATTTTATTGGGGTCAAACGGTACACGCTCACATACAATTCTGCCAAGGATCTTGGCTTGTCTAAAATCTCCAGCGCTATTTTTTAAGAACTCTATCGCATAGCCTTCATTTTTGGATTCAAAATGCGTATCATCTTTACGGACGAGCTGATATCTTTTTTTCTGATCCCATAGCTGTGTCGCATGTAGCGTATTATCTTGCTCGTTGAAAGCAATGAAAGCTACTTTATTGGGTAGCTGGTAGTAGCCCTGAAATGATTTCAGTGGAGTCTGATGTTGCTGGTAGGAGGCACTTGTGGAGCTGATCTGTGCAAACGTATCATTGGAGGCTAAAAAGCAACATGCTCCCACTAGTAGACCGAAGGTTGCTTTAGAAATTTGGCGTATCGCTTTCGAGCGAATACGTGGTTTAATTTGTTGTATCATAATTTTTTTTGTTGATATGATACAAGAATAAGTCTTTTTGATAGGCTAAACGTCCGAATGGATGCAATCGAACAAACTTCACTTTGCCATGCGTTAAGTTAATTTTTTACCATGGACTTTCATATATTCTGTCGGCGTAATACCGGTCGCCTTTTTAAAGCTGCTATAAAAAGTTGTTCTTGAATTAAAGCCTGCGCTTATCGCGATCCCAAACATATCGAGGCGCTTTGACTCTGCTGATAATAGCAGTGTTTTGGCTTCCTCCGTACGGAGTTCATTAATAAATTGATAGAAGTTTTTTTTCAATCCATTGTTTATAATATAGGAAAGATCATGCGGATTGATGCCGATATGATCTGCGAGGGATGAGAGGGTTAATCCCGGATCGAGATATAGCTTTTCAGCTGTTGTTTTCTGCACGAGTTTTTCTTTTAATGTGTCTACCTGTTGTTCTGTCAACCGCTCTTCGGTTTTAATTTTCTCTGTTGTATCACTTTCATCAATCAGATTATCGGTAGATTCAACAGTATATATTGACCGTTGTGTTAAAGTTGCGTACCCAAGTGCCACTGTGCCCATAAAATATAGGATTGGCGCAAAGGAGTTAAAGGCGAAATGAGCCAACGCCAGTAAGCGGACAACGATCATAAATAATAGAGCGATCAATAGATATTTCAACCAGATCATGTTGATCTTTTCCGTGTAAGAAGATAACTGTCGAATGTTATTCTGATGTATTTTGAAGAGTCTGTAGCAAGCAAGCCAGTAAAAGATACATTGAGCAAAGAAGAAATATTTAACGGCAAATATGATCCACTGCGGTAATTGAGGCGGATGGATGTGACTATTAAAAAGCCCCGGTATTAAGTAAATAACAGAAAGAAGCAGAAAAGCCAGGAAAGGAACAAAATGTAATCCCCAATACCGAATCGGTTTCGTCGGTTTGACCATGTAATGAACCGCAAGATAAAAGCAGGGGAGGGTGGCCCAGCGGGGTAGTTCAAGGACATGGATCAACGCTTCGTTGTCGATGTGAAAACCTTCGAGAAAGAGCTGGGTAAATAAACATGCCAACAGAAAATAGTATGTGCCCAGCCAGCGATCGGCCCGGATACCTGTTTTGTTGACCCCCATAAAGATTAAAGTTCCGAGCAACCAAAGCGCACCCGCTGAAAAAGCGTGAAAAGTATAGAGTATGTTGACCATGGTTTGTATTAACCTATCTTTGTACCGTGAATTTAAATATAATTAATCAAAAGGAACTACATCATCCAGATCGGCACACCAATCCAACCATTTACAGAAAGTAGTGCAACCAGGTAGCATAAAAAGAAATTACAAAGCGCTAAGAGCAGACGCAACCATTTCGGGCTTAGTTGAAACCAACGCTTATAGAGGAGTAAACTACTGACGATAACTAATATTGCAAATAAGAGCATGCCCAGGAAAATGGAAAAACTTGTTGCATTACAAAAGGTAAACAATTCCTTGTGACTGGCATCTGTCAATCCCATGAGACGATAGGCTGCAATAAAACAACAGGTCCCTACTGTTGGCAATAAAGGAATTCCGAGGTCCATCAGGTTCATTTTTCGAAAAAGTGTAAGCACTATTCCCACCAGACTAAAGATCATATAAATCGAAATGGCACAAAAACCTAGATAGATAGGAATCTTTTGTATTAAAAGGGAAGTCCGGGACACTTTTCGATAGAAACTATTGCCATAACCTTGAAAGAAAGGTTGACCATTGGAATCTTTGGCTAATACAAAAGAAGGGAGAATATCATCTTTTGCGCGAAATATGCCATTGCCCAGATGGACAAGAGAATCTATCTGTCCATTCTCTTTTTTGACGAGGAGTCGATCTTTGTTGATCTCCCTTAATTCAATGCCGCCAAAGATCCGCCGATAGAATTCCCAACGGTCATTTTTGGGATTCATAAATTGGTAGTAACCTAATAGCGGTTTTATTTTTTGCTTATCTATTGGTAGACTGACTGGTTTCCGAGCGGCAATGTCCTTTGTCAGAAATTCTTCGATAGCCTGTGAGATTGGCCACATATTGACGACACTATTGGCTGCTATGGCATAGGCTAAACCAGCTTCACGGTTAAAAAATAGCCAGGATACAAAACCTTCCCCTTTGCCGTTGTGGCCTCGCAGGCTAACCTTTTTATTATTCGGAAATAGATCATTTCCCTGGGCATAGCCAGTCTGTAATCCCGCCTGGCTGGCTAAAGTACTGTGGATAGTCTCCATCTCCTTTAAATAAGCATTATTTAGTAGTGTGCTGTCGGCATTGCCATTGAGCAGATAAAGCATAAATTTGGCCATATCATGGGCATTTGATACCAGTGCACTTCCAGCTCCATTGCTACCTGGCTGATAGAATGGCATTGGCCTGAATTCACCATCTTGAAAATCATAACCTATGGCGAAGTTAGGCCTGCGTGCTCCATTCCGATCAAATAAGCTATTGTGCATATTCAGTGGCAAAAAAATCTGCTCGTGTAGATACTTATCCCAAGGCATGTCCGTCACTTTTTCAATGATATAGCCCAGTACATTGTAACCCGGGTTTGAGTAGGACATCATCGTTCCGGGCTTCCAGCGAACGGTCAGTGAATTGCTGACAGCCTTGATCGCGTCAATACCAAGTAGAGGTTTTTCGCTTATGTTTATCATACTATTGAGCTGCACATCATCAAAGCCTGCTGTATGTTCTAGGAGGTGAACCACCCTAACTGGATCTGTATCTTCCCAACGATTGCTGAATGGAATTTCAGGTGCTATATCGCGAATATGGTCGCTGAGTTTAAGCTTTCCTTTAGCAATCAATTGTTGTATGCCCATAGCCACGAAAAATTTGGTAACGGAGGCAAAGTGAAATTGGGTGAGCTGATCTACGGGACGGTGTTTCTGAAGGTCTGCATAGCCCAGTCCGCCAGAATAAAGAATGCTATCATTTTTAACAATCGCGACCATCAGACCCGGGATGTTTTCCTTTTGTATAACGGTTTCGAGCTGTTTATGCAGTTGCGCAATGGTGGTATTGGAATTTGTTTTGGAGTTTACCTGTGCTGCTGCGTTGAAATAACTTACCGCAATGAGTATCGCGATATAGAAAGTTTTTAAGTTGATCATAAGCTTTTTCTTTTTTACAAATTAGCAATGATCTTTCCTGAACCTGTCCGTCTCCATCCAAGCGGATAATTCAGGGAATTTCTAGTTCATTAAATATGCGGAGTAACAGGTAAGTAATCATTATACATTTAGAAGGAAGGAGTGCTATGGTATTTAGATAATTTATTATATTAAATTGCGGCAATCTTGCTCTACGCTTTCATGGCCATTGAAATCTTGGATCAGTTAAAAAATCTTTATATGTTAAGGTTGTTAAGAAGACTGTAATTTTGCTTTTTTCACTGGCAGAAAGTGTAATGCCCGCTCTACCATTTTGCTGTAATTGTTTATCCAGATTTGAATTTCGCTTTACTAATTGGTATGTTTATGTCAAAAACACAGGCAATAAGATCAGATATTCTCAGAAGAGCAATGAAATTAATATACAGGCAAGGTTTTCAATCCACAAGTATTGATGACATCTTGGCTACGCCACATGTGACCAAGGGGGCCTTTTACTATCATTTCAAAAATAAAGAAGAGATGGGAATAAGACTATTTCTCGGCTATATGAATTAAACAAGCTACTTTATCAAGAATATACTTCCTATAAGCTGGAGTAGGTATATATATTGACGGTTATAAGATATTGGCCACCGCAGAGAAGAGCAAGCTTCCAAGAGAACTATTGGTCAAGGTCAATTGGTACAGAATAAAAATTTAAAACAGAACGAGGTTTGGTAAATAATATCCTAACCTTCATATTTTAGCACTCATTTAGAACACATGAAAGCACTAACATTTATTGCACTGAAGAAAGCGTTCCTAGCTATATTATTGGTAACAACAACAAGTAGTATTTTTGCACAAAATGGAAGTAAAAGACCGAATATTGTCTTTATTATGGCCGATGATCTTGGCTACGGCGATCTCGGGGCCTATGGGCAGGTTAGGATTGAAACCAAACATATAGATTCATTGGCCAGCTCAGGTATGAAGTTTGACAACTTTTATGCAGGCACTTCCGTCTGTGCGCCATCACGTTCGTCTTTGATGACCGGTCAACATACAGGGCACACCTACGTCAGGGGCAATAAAGAGATTGAACCAGAGGGTCAAGAGCCATTGGCCGATTCAGTGCAGACCATCGCCATGTTACTACAAAAGGCCGGTTATACCACTGGAGCCTTTGGTAAATGGGGATTGGGCATGGTAGGTACCTCTGCTGCACCTGACCAGAAAGGATTTGATGAATTTTATGGATACAATTGTCAACGTCAATCCCATCGTTATTATCCTACTCATCTTTGGCACAATACAAAGCGCATAGAGCTTGATGGCAATGGGTTGATGGCACAGGGTGAATATGCCCCGGCATTGATTCAGGAGAGAACCCTCGCTTTTATCGATGCCAACAAAGATAAACCTTTCTTTCTTTATGTGCCCACGGTACTACCGCATGCCGAACTCGCAGGGCCTGAGGATGAGTACTATAAGCAATACGCTCAAAAGTTTGATGAAAAGCCTTACCGAGGAAACGATTATGGTCCCAAAGCAACAGTCCCGGGGTACAACAGTGTCGAAAAGCCCCATGCGATGTATGCCAGTATGGTAAGTCGGATGGACGCATATGTAGGACAAATTGTTGAACGATTACGTCGAAATAACCTGCTTGATAATACAATTATTATATTCACTAGTGATAATGGGGCACATAAAGAGGGCGGAGCAGATCCAAAGTTTTTCAATAGCTCGGGTGGATTGCGGGGGACGAAGCGGGATCTTTATGAGGGTGGGATAAAGACGCCGTTTATTGCTTATTGGCCAGGTAAAATTGCCAAAGGAAAAACGTCAAATTATTTAGGTGCTTTTTGGGATATTATGCCAACGTTGGCTGATCTAGCAAAAACAGACCATCCAAGGTATACGGATGGAATTTCTTTTGTGCCGACATTGTTGGGTAATAGTAAAAAGCAAAAGCAGCATGACTATCTCTATTGGGAGTTCCATGAGGATGGAGGACGTCAGGCCGTCCGTAAAGGTGATTGGAAACTTATTTTGCAGAAAGTTATGAGCGGTTCACCAACAATGGAATTGTACAATCTCAAGAAAGATCCAAAAGAGCAGCATAATATTGCTATCGACAATCCAAAAAAGGTAATGGAATTACGTAGTCTGATCGAAAAAGCTCATGTTGAAAGCTCTATTTTCCCTTTGATCACTAAGCTTCAATAAATTCAAACAGTTTCAGACCTAAATGCCTGGGAATAATTTCGGGTGTTAACCGTTGTATTCTGTAAGGAGTACCAGCTTAGGGCCAGTAAATTTTTTAGATTACGCAATCGATTGTTATAAAATTACACTTTTCGTTTATTTTTTTTATCCCTAATTTTAGGGTACAACCAGTTATTATAAGTTATAAAACTTACGCGATTTATGAGATCATCCTTGTAGAGGATATGTTGAAAAAATGCTTTAGTTAATATAATTTATAAATGTATTTTTTTTAGCCGATGAGATTAGCCATTTTTTGGTTAAAAACCTAATTTGCAATATTTACCACAGTTGAAACGATAAAGATTATCCAATGAAAGGAAATATATTTAATGTTCTGCTATGTTTATGTTTCTTATTAATGAGATTGGACAATTGTTATGCTCAATCCAGTAATATTTACCTCCATACAGATCGAGATTATTATTTACCTGGGGATACTGTTTGGTTTAAAGGATATTTCCTAAAAGAAGGCGCTATAGCTAGGGACCTACATAATATGTATATCAAGTTAATTAACGATGAAGGCAATGAAATGTGGCGCTCTGTGGCCCTGATTAACGATGGTGTAACAGCAAGTTATTTTCGGATACCTCCAGAATATAGTGGTTCGGAGATCTTTATCAATGCCAACACGCTTTTAGATTCCTGTCCCGATGGTCGACCATATTTTAAAAAAATTGGGATATTGCACTTGTCACAATCTGGATTTCATAGTTCTGATATTATAACGCAGTCTATATTGCATAACTCAGCTGTATTTAATATATCCATCTATGCCGAAGGAGGATGTCTATTATCTAATTTGGAAAATAAGCTAATTATCCGAAGCTCAGATAGCTGGGGATATCCTTCAATGGCCAAAGGTAAATTGGTAGATGATAAGGGAAGCTTGTTAAGTAATTTTGAAACAGATTCGGCTGGATTAGCATCAATTGAATGTACTTTTAGCGGAGAACGACGATATACTCTTCACTGGACAGATGCTGGTGGGGCAAATCACCAAAATGAAATCCAACGGAGCATAATGGGAACAAAAGTTAGACTAATAGAACAGGGTTCTCAGATACTTGTTCAGCTCCAGACCAATCTGGCTTCGCAGACTATCCGAGTAGTAGCAGGCCTAGGAAAGAGGCATTTGTTTGATCAGGCGCTTACGCTCATAAAGAATAAGAAAGTCAATATACCCTTAAAGAAAACGGATCTGGAATACGGTATTTTAAGAGCGCATGTTTTAAACGACCAACAGCAAGTGATATCCCGGAATAGTTTACTTGTTGGGGGAAAAGAGATTCAGATTAGTCCTATTGTCACCATCAGCAGTACATTTAAAGAAAAGTCTGAAGGCCGAGTTCGTGTAACATTGCCCGGTGGCGAAAGAATTGCCAAACTTTCGGTTGCGGTAATTGATGCGCAAATTGAGGTGGATTCATCAAATAATATTCTTAGCGATATTTATTTCCAGCCATTAAGTCCACAACAGATGTTATATCCACAGGTTTTATGGAAACATACTAAAGATAAAAATCTCTTTGTACAGAGTCAAGACTGGGATTATAGTTATTGCCCAACCTCAGGGTTGGCTATTTCGGACTCGTTATTAACGATCCGTGGTCAGATCAAGTTGAAGGATAGATCTTGGAGAAAGTTCTATGCAGATTATGAAGAAGAGGTCAAGAAAGGCAGGAAACGTAACCTTCCAGCTAGAGGGATTTCATTTGGTTATCAGGATCCTGACGCAAACCGAATGCAATACAGTGAATTGAAATTTGATAGGGATGGAAAGTTTGAGGTTCCAGGCCTGATTGTATTTGATTCTTTACTAACCAAAGTGATGCAAGTTTATCGTAAGTTAAAGTTTACACCCTTTACCGTTCAGTATCAATTTGCGAATCAGCGTAATTTTTGCTACCCAGCCCTAATTTCTCTAGGCAATACGGAAAGAAGGATAAAGGAGGTTAATAATAGGAGAGGGATACGCTCAGATTATTTTAACATAGACGCTCTAGGCAACCGTGTTTTGCAAGTAGTTGAGGTCTCGCGGACCAAAAGGCAGCGCGAGATAGACCGGCTGCAAAAGAGGTTCAAATCGATGGAACCTCTCACAGTGCACGAGCCGGATCTTATTTTATTGCCTTTAATGGACAGTGTCGTTATTAAGCAAAGTCAGTCATTGAAAGAATATATTAATAGAAATATTATGGCTAAAGATGTCAGTATCATTTTAAATGGTAAAGCTGTCAATTCTTTTCGCGGTAATAATAAGGATAAGCTATCTCAGTTGGATCATGAGCTTGAATTGTCTTTTTTGGAAGAAGATGTTTCTAACTATCCTTGTATGAAATTCTATCGTACATATAATTCTGCTGAAAGTGGGGCTGGTAAAAATGTGCTTGTTATTTTCAGCTATAGCCCAGCGGAGATAAATCGTGATCTAGGAGCTGCAGAATACTTAGATACTATTGCTGGATATATGCCCATTGAAAAATATAGCAATAAAATATATCCTTCTAGTGCATCGCAGTTATCGTCAGGACTTGATACACGTTTGACACTTTATTGGGATCCATTTTTCGATTTTACACAGAATGAAAATGTTAAAGAATTTGTTTTTTATAATAGTAGTCTTAGTAGAAGTGTGTGGCTGACCATACAAGGTCTAACAGAAACAGGGAAAGTTGTTTATTATCGCAAAATGTTAAAATAGATAGGAGCGCAAGTTGCCAGGCCTTTTTACGGTATGTATTTTCCGGGGACGGGGAGTATGACCTAGATCGGGATAGCAAATTAGATCTGGTTATTTATGAAGGCACTGCACCAGTCAAAAAGCCCGGTGTCCAATATCAGAAATTAGGTGAGCTCGTTTTAGAAAAAGGAAAGAGCGGGGACCGTATTGTCAATTTGCCGGATATCCTTAAAAAATGGACAGAGGAAAAAGATTACTACTATCCAATTCCGAGACAAGAACTTCAGTTAAATCCCAAGCTCGAACAGCATAAAGGTTGGGACAAATCAGGAACTTAAAAGCAAAAGAAAAACTATAAAAATACGATTGTTATTGTCATCATCATAGCGGTGAGTTTTGTTGCAGCTTGGCTTGACGGCATGTTGGTGTAGATCTGTTCAAAAAATTGAATAACGAACGTATCAAGAACCATTTCTGGTAATACCAATAGCACGCCAGCGACTAATGCTTGTTGTTCGTTGGCTGCTTTGCTTATTTTTTAACTTTTTAAAAGTTGTTTCCGCCTCTAGAATATCTTTTAGTTCGACTACAAGTAATTCATGTAAATACTCGTTCAGCGATAGAGGTTGATCTCCTGTTCAAGAGGCCTACTGCAACCATTTCCATCTCTCTGCCCAGTCTCTCAGGACATCACAACGCCATTTCAGGACAGTTTTACCGCCCTGCCATTTTTCGTCGTACAAATCAGGGGCTTGCTTATCTGTGTAATAATTGGAACCTAATAAATAATCCGTATCATTTTTCTTTCCTGGCCAAATATTGCTGACGAAAAACTGTCCGGAGTGACCTTTTAAATCTTGGATATCGGATCTTATCTCATAGTTTATAGTTTCAGTTTGTTTAGGGATATAACGTACTGCATAATTACCATCTCCAATATAGAAGCCATCCCAGCTTTGCTCTCCGATTTTTGCTTTTACAACCATTTTGAAGCATGGCTTGTCTTTGTTAATGTCGGTTTTGGACCCTTTAAACCTTAATTCTACAATTGAGAAAACTGCGACTGTATCATTAATCGTTAGATTTCTTTCAAATACTTCACGAGGACTTCGTGTGAATTTTTCATAGCTGCCACCCCAGCTTTCTTTCTGCGGATTATTGGGATCTCCATCCATCATGTAAAGGAGAGATGGAGTATCACCCATTTTTACATTTCCATTATAACGATTTGCACGAAAGTCTTTGCCCAAAAAACCTGCCTCTTTAATAAAATTATTATAATAATTTTTGTTAGAAATATCGTTTTCAGTATTCTTCGAGAAGAATCCATTATAAGAGGAATTACTTTCAATAAACCAAAGATCTGGAAAATTAGCTACGATATAGGCATAACTATTTGCGCTCCATTTTTTATTAGGACCGCCGATCCAAAATACTTTAATATTTTTCTGAATTTCGGGTGCATCGTGCAAGGCTTGAGCCAGATCATCCAAGCCACCCCAAACTAGTACCCATAGTGGATCTTTACTTTTCTTTTTTGCTCTTTTTATAATCCAGTTGGAACCTTCGGTGGAAGATAAATAACCCTTAAAGGCCGTAGCGCCCTTTGCCCCTTGTTTTGTGATTGATCTCAGCAATTGTGGAGTAGCCAAGTTTTTCTGATGCTTGATTAATTTAGGGAAGTCTTTCTCATAGAGATTGATCATTCGTAATATCTCCTCTTTACTTCCCTCTCCGTATGAGGGTGAGGAGACCAAGCCTTAAAGATTAAATCTATCGCTATACATAAATAGATGAATGATGGACTGATTGTCATCTGGATCTGTGCCACCAATGTCTGTACTAATAAGAACAGGGGGCTTTATGGGAGTAGGTTTCTGCCCTAACGTGATCCCAGACAAGGTCAGCAGCATCACAATTAAAAAGATATGAGGCTTCATTGTACAATAATTTAGTTTTATGCAATCGGTTGCTTTGATCAAATATATCATTTTTATTTTATCTTGCCATAACTTAATACCTAATTATTAAAATTGAGTTCGTCAGTAAAATTTATTACTGAACATTTTCTGTCGTAATCATCTTTACGGATTACTTATATTATTCACAGACTATTTTTGCAAATGGGGGCTATGCCACACGATAATCGGTGGTACAGATGCAAATGATTTCGTTATTTACCTCTGCGTTTATTTTTGAGACAGATTAAATGGTTATAGCCCGTATTTCCGTATACTGTTTCCTTGTTTCTAACGTCCTACGGTCGCTTTTAAGCCGATGGCATTTGTCTGCTCAACCCAATTTTTAAATACTGATTTTATAACCGGTAAGTCTTGCCTGACTTTTATTCATGGCGAATTCGCCATAAATAGAAAGTGGGGTATAAATGCTTTTCCAAATACCTAGGTATTCAACTGTATTTCTATTTCGAAGCGAACCAGAAATGAAAAAGTCTCCGTCTTTCCAATTATGTGTTTTTCATACTTACTTTTACACGAGCTGAAAAAGGAACGCTATAGGTTTCTGTTCAGTTTTGAACAAAAAAATGTTCGAAATTGAACAATTCTATTTAACTTTAAAATTTTTATTGTATTGATATTAAACTGTTTATAGGATTGGCAGACGAATTGAAACATCATAATTAGTACTAGAATTTCAATTTCACCTTATGTTGACCAACTACATAAAAATTGCCTTCCGTAATCTTCAGAAGAATAAGGGCTTTACCGCGATAAATATTATAGGATTGGCCATTGGAATGGCTTCATCTTTTCTCATTATGCTTTGGGCATACAATCAAATAAGTTATGATCGTATTTATAAAAAAACGGATCAGCTTTACGTTGTTGGGAATAAAGGCATATTAGATGGCATTACAAGAGTCTATTTTTCTACTCCTAAGCCTTTTGGTCCTGCAGCTTCGGGGGCATTTCCAGAGATTGCTAGTATTTCACGACTAGAATTTAGCAAGAATTTTTTGATGACTGTCGGTGACAAGAAATTGAAGCCGGGGAATGGTGCATTTGTTGATCAGTCGTTTATTGAGATGTTTGAGCTTCCTCTTTTATCAGGAGATAAAACAACTATATTAAAAAGTCCTTCTGAAATTGTGCTTACCGAAAAACTAGCAAAATCAATATTTGGATCCACCGATGTTGTAGGTAAAATGATTAGAATTGATAGTACAGAGATGCTTTCAGTTTCAGGAGTTTTAAAGGATATTCCATCTAATTCAAGATTTAGAAATCATAATTATTTTCTGTCATGGAAATTTCTTGAAAAAATAGGCTGGTCAGACCAGAATTGGGGAAACAATTCGACACAAACCTTTATCGAACTTAACGAAGGTGTAAATTTTATAGACTTTCAAAACAAAATAAAGGGGTTTTACCAGCAACACGGAGATACTAAAAATGAGGTTTATCTGCAAGCAATTTCCCAAAGCTGGTTATATAATAAATTTGAAAATGGAATTGCAATCGGAGGGAGGGTTGATCTAGTCATTATTTTTTTATCTATAGCAGGCATTATCCTACTAATTGCATGTATTAATTTCATGAATCTGAGTACTGCTCAGAGTGAGAAAAGAGCAAAAGAAGTAGGGGTAAGGAAGGTAGTGGGAGCGACTAAAAGCAGTTTGATAACCCAATTTTTAGTTGAGGCTTTAATCATGTCTTTTATTGCAAGTTTTATAGCAGTAATCCTACTTCTAATAATACTTCCATATTTTAATGACTTGATTGGCACTCAACTGAGTTTTAATTTAAAATCCCCTTATTTATGGATTTCTATTTTTTTATTCTCATTATTCACTGGGGTACTCGCTGGTAGTTACCCAGCATTTTTTCTTTCTTCTTTTAAACCTACTCGGATTTTAAAGGGAGGTTTACAAAAAATTGCTGGAGGGATGAATGCTCGAAAAATATTAGTGGTTTTCCAATTTACTATGGCCATCGTTTTCATCCTGATTTCAATTATTGCAGCAAAACAAATCCAACACGGCCTACATCGAGAATCAGGATTTGACAAAGAAAAACTTATTTACATCAATGATGATGGAGATTTGAAAAAGAACTATTCCAAAATAAAAAAGGAGTTATTAGATCAAGGCATAGCTACATCTGTATCTCGGAGTAAAAGCCCAATTACTGAAAATTGGAGTGGAAATATAATGGAGTGGGAAGGCAAACCAATTGACAATACAACCCAATTTAATCGAATTTCTACGGATGAAGATTTCATAACAACCTTTGGTCTTACCTTAATTAATGGGCGGGATTTTGATCTTCAAAAATTCCCAACTGACTCCTCTGCGATGATACTTAATGAATCTGCGGCAAAAGAAATGAATTTTAAGGATCCCATTGGACAGATTGTTCACGACGAAGGCAGAGATTGGCATATCATCGGTGTCATTAAGGATTATATTCAAGAATCCCCATTTGGTTCAATAACACCTATGGTTATTGAAGGAGCATATGGTTGGTCAGCATTTACTAATATTAGGTTCCATCCTCAGCTACCTACGCAAGAGGCTTTGAAGAAAACAGAAGAAATATTTAAAAAATATAACCCTGATTACCCTTTTGAATTCAAATTTGTTGATGAAGCCTATGCGCAGAAATTTGAGGAGACGAAAACGTTAGGATTATTAGCAAATCTATTCACAGGATTAACAATATTTATTTCCTGTTTAGGATTATTTGGTTTATCGGCATATATGGCTGAAAATAGAACCAAAGAAATTGGAATCCGAAAGGTATTAGGAGCCTCTATATTATCTGTAACTAACCTATTGTCCAAAGAATTTATTTATTTAATTCTGATTTCTTGTGTTGTAGCCTTTCCAATTGCTTATTGGTTGATGGATAAATTTTTATCAAAGTTTGATTATAAGACAAACATAAGTTGGAATATATTTTTTCTTACAGGGTTAAGCGCAATTTTTATAGCCTTCCTATCAGTTAGTTATCAGTCCATAAAAGCGGCTTTGGCAAATCCAGTGAATAGCTTGAGGGATGAGTAAATAAGATACGAATTACATAGGTGTTTTCTGATAGCCAAATTAACGATGATCATTGTGCGAGAAATGCAGTTCAAATTATTTTTTACGCACCAAGGATGGCAATCCTATAACACTTCAACTTTTCCTGTAGCTGTGCCGCTGGATATAATCGGTCGGACTTAGTCCGTACATCTTCTTGAATAACGTGGTGAAATGCGTCTGATTAGTGAAGCCAAGTGCATAGGCCACCTGCGAAATATTCATCTTTTTCTCCAGCAGCAGTTTTTCAGCCTGCTGCAGCCTGATATTTCGGATAAACTCTCCTGTTGAAATGCCGGTCAGGGACTTTACCTTGCGGTGCAGCTGTACGCGGCTCAGCCCGACTTCGTCAGCCAGAAACTGCACATTGAACTCTGGATTTTCCAGATATTGGTTGACCGTTCTGAGGATACGTTCCATCAACTGTTCATCACTGGACTTGAAGCTGATCGTCTTTACCTTGCCATCCTGTTGCTGCGCCCCCGAAAATTTCCCTTTCACTTTCATGCGGTTTTTGATTAGGTTGCCGACCATCAGATGCAGTTCGTCAACCATAAAAGGCTTGGTCAGATAGGCATCTGCACCCAGGCCGATGCCTTCCATACGGTCTTCTGTAGTGGTGCGCGCTGTCAGCAGGATTACCGGTATATGGTTGGTGGTACTGTTGCTCTTAATTTTCTTGACCAGGGTATAGCCGTCCATGTCCGGCATGGCGACGTCAGAAATAATCAGGTCGGGCTGCTCGGCCAGGGCCAGTTGAAATCCCTCACTGCCATTTTGTGCAACCAGAACCTTATAGCCACAGGCCAGCTCCTGACGCAAAAACTGCAGGATGTCCCAGTCGTCATCGATCACCAGAACCTTATAACCTGTCTTCTGGTAGCCGTTTTTGGGCGGCTGCTGATCACTAACGACGGCTTTTTCAGGTTGTTGATCGATAGGCGTATGCAGTGGCTGAAAGGCGACCAAGTCTTCCTTGCGTAGGTGTCTATGGCCCATCGGAAGGCTGATCACAAAGCAGCAGCCACTGCTGTCCTTTCTATTTTCGGCATGTACCCTTCCACCATGTAGTTCGACCAGTACTTTGGTCAGGTGGAGGCCGATGCCGGATCCCTTACGCTGGGCGGCACCGTCCGCAGTGGACTGGTAATACCGCTTGAACACATGACGGATATCGTTCTCGGGTATACCGGTCCCCGTATCGCTGACGACAAGCTGGAAACTTTCGCCCCCGTTTTTCCCTGCTTGGACAGCCAGCGAAAGGCTGATCTTTCCGCCGTCAGGCGTAAACTTAAACGCATTGGACACGATATTGTGGATGATCTTTTCAAAGCTGCCCGCATCGATCCATAACGGGATCTCATCGGCTTCGCTGTGTACCAACAGCTCGATCTGATGGGCCAGCGCCTGATCCTCGAAGGCCCTGATGACCTGCTTCACATAGTTCACAGCATTGACAGGGGCAAACTTGAGGTTCAGGTGTCCGCTTTCGAGCTTGCGGATGTCGAGCAGCTGATTGACCAAACCGAGGATCCGCTGTGCATTGCGGTTCATATTCTGCAGCGTCGAACTCGTCTGGGGATCTGGAGCATGTCTGATCAGCTTGTCGATCGGACTCATCACAAGGGTCAGCGGAGAGCGGATTTCATGGGAGATATCCGTAAAGAGCTGCAACCTGAAAGCATGCAGGCGTTCGAGCCGCCGCTCGCGCAGGTATTTGTTGATCAGGAAGACGAGACCGGCAATCAGCAGGAAATACACAAAATAGGCCATACCGCTGAGGTACCAAGGCGGCAGGATATGCAGTAACACCGTACGGCTCGGCGAATAGGCGCCAAATTTACAGGCCCGTATTTCGAGCTCATGTTCCCCCGAAGACAGGTTGTTGTAGGTAATCAGATTGACTCCGGGCAGCGTGGCGTTCCAGCTTTTGTTGATGCCCTTGATGCGGTACTCGTAATGGACGTTTTCGGGGCTGTTGAAGTCCATAGTGGACAGTTCAAAGGTAAAACTGTCGTCGTTGTTGTGAAAAAAGAACGCATTGGCAGCCATCAGGTCGCCCTGATAGATGACGCTGCCGCTGGGAGACATACCCGGTTTGATCGGCTGATTTTTGACATAGAGGTTGGTAATCAGCACCGGGTAGGAGTAGGTCTGCAACTGAATCTCTTCGGGAAAAAAAGATGTGATGCCCTGTCTGCCGCCATAGTATATTTTTCCATCATTATCCTGAAAGAAAACGCTGCGGTTGTAGGACCGATCAACTAGCCCATCCCCCGTATAATAGCTTACGATTTTTCCCGACGTTGGATTCAGACAGTTGATTCCCTTGAAGGTGCTGCACCAGATATGGCCCCTGCGGTCCCAGCCCAGACCTGATATCACGTTGCTGGACAAGCCATTGTTGCTGGTATAACTACGGATCTTGCCGTTTTTTTTGTTAATTTGATAGAGCCCATTGTAGGTTCCCGCCCAGATATGGCCGGCTCGGTCCTCGAGGAGTGAGATCGTGATCTGCTCGGAGAGCCTATGGTCGGTAAATTGTCCGGAGAAGCTGTTACGGACAGGATCATAGCAGCTGATACCTTTATGGTGACCCAACCACACGAGGCCATCCTGATCGCACAGGACAGCCGAGATCCAGTCATTGGCCAGTGCACCTTTTGTCGAATTGGCGGTGTTCATGCTGAAAATTCGAGATACTCCGGTATGGCTGTCGTACTCGACAAATCCGGTACCGAAAGTAGCGATGTAGATTTTGTTGTTTCTGCCCAGGGCAAATGCTTTGACCTGTTTGTTGGAACAGATATTTAGATTATCAGTGTTACCGGTATGCGGATCAATGCGTCCTAAGCCTTTTTCGTACGAGCTGAACCAGATCGTGCCGTCTGCCCCAGTTTCGAGTTTGGTGACATCCTGAATGGTATTTATTTGTTGATGTGAGCTGCCTTGTGGATCAGTTTTGAATATGCCGCCGTGCTCCAGGGCATACCAGATGTTGCCGTCCCGATCCCGGGTGATCGCGGTGATGTTCTTTTGATCAGTTTTTTCACGGCTCAGAATGCGCCAGAATTCAAACTGCTTGCTCTGCCCCGGAATAAAGACCAGCCCCCGCTGAAACCAGCCGAGCCAGAGGTTGTTTTCGCGGTCCTGCAGAATCGTACGGATACGCCCCCGCCGGTAGTCGTTGTCCAGATTGGGCAGTTCGGCAGGTGCTGCGATCAACGGCGCCCGTCCTAGATCCAGATACCAGAGGCCGTCCTCCTCGGTACTGATCAGCAAATGGTTTTTTACGGTTTTGGAAAGCTGGATCCCTGTCACGGTAGACCGGAATTTTTCCTTGAAGTCCACGGCTTCAAAACTGTTTTTCACCGCATCATAACGGCATATTTTGGAGGGTGAGGCAAATACGAGCCTGCCGTCGGTCTGCTCGACGATGTCGTAATTGCCACCCTTGGGCTGTGGCAATAGGTCGGAAAAAAGTCGCTTGGCCTGTTTCTGGTCGGCCGAGATACGCGATACGCCCACGCGGTCCACCGCTACCCAGGTCGCGCGGTGCTGGTCTTCAAAGATGCTGCGGGCAAACATGCCACCTACCTGTGCATTGATTCTCGGCAGCGATACAGCCTGTCTGCGGCTGGCCTGGATATCGAAGATGCCCCAACCCGAAGTGGCCACCCAGATGTTTCCGTCTTTTTTATGGATGATATCCGTGATGTGTGGCGCGATCTGGTTGGGAAAACGGATGCGCACAAACTGATCGCTGTTTTCATCATAGTACTGCAAACCGTTGTTGCAACCTACCCACAGCCTTTTGTCATGGTCCAGATAAAGAATGATAATATTGTTGCTGGATATGGAGGTGCTGTCCTGCACGTCATGCAGATACTGCACAAAACGGGTGCCGTCAAATTTGTTGAGCCCATATTCGGTGCCGGTCCAGATGTAACCGTGCTTGTCCTGACTGATACTGCTGGTCAGGTTAGAAGAAAGTTCGCCAAAGCCATAGTCCCGATTGTCATAAATACGCGTGGCCTGTCCATGTGCATTGAGTACAAAAGCAAATAATAGGATGACTGTCGAAAAAAAATCCCTCCGCATTGGTTTTATTGGTTTAGGTGTTGAAGATACATATTATTGCGCAACCTTGAAAAGAAAAAAACGTTTGCGGCCCAGTAAACGCTGTTTTTGGCGCTGATGAAACAAATTGAAATAAATATGAAACATGACTGGGTGCTATTGCAACAAACGCCAAAGGGAATGTAACAGATACGAATGTCGCTACTGCCCGGGACTACTAATTTTAGATTTTCCAGAATAGGGGAATGTACTGCAACCCAGGGATCCGCCTTGTGCAGGGATAGGTTGCTGTCTGTGCTGCCCAGGAAAGGGAAAAATACCAATTGTAAATAAGGTCATCATGTTATTATTGAATAAAATGAAGTTATCCGCTACACGGATCTGTACCGGTCTTTTGACTGGGTACCGCTACGGCAAGGCATTGTTGGCAGCGACGGTGCTGCTTTGCTGTGCAGGCAATACCCGGGCTATGTCACATAATGCAGCGGATACGGTAACGACAGGCTTGGTGGTCCGGGATGCCCAGCCGGGTTATCTGCCGCTGGTCAGGGATGGCCTGCCGTTGCCCATGCTCGTCGATCCCCAGGACCATAAGGGGGTACATCGGGCCTTCGATAATCTGAAAAAAGACTTTTTGCGCGTCACGGGCCATAATCCCGGTCAGCAGCAACAGAGCCGCTCCAAAATAATTATCGGCACCTATGGCAAATCGGCGCTGATCGACAGCCTTGTCCGTAAAGGCCTTCTGAACAGCAAAGAGCTGGCTGGAAAGCGGGAAAAGTTTGTGATGACAGTGGTCAGGCAGCCCCTGGACGGGGTTGAATCGGCCCTGGTCATCGCCGGCAGCGACAAGCGCGGCACCATCTACGGCATTTACGAACTGTCGGCTCAGATTGGCGTGTCGCCCTGGTATTACTGGGCGGATGTACCGGTCCGAAAAGCGGCACAGTTGTATATCAAGCCCGGAGTCTATACACAGGGGGAGCCAAAGGTCAGGTACCGCGGTATTTTCCTGAACGATGAGGCTCCGGCACTAAGTGGTTGGTCTAAAGCTACATTCGGTGGGTTTAACGCGGATTTCTATGAAAAGGTGTTCGAACTGCTGCTACGGCTCAAAGCCAATTACCTTTGGCCGGCCATGTGGGGGAGCGCCTTTTACGATGATGATCCCCGCAATGGAACGCTGGCAGATGAGATGGGTATCGTGATGGGAACCTCGCACCACGAACCGATGGCAAGGGCTCAGGCCGAATGGAAACGCTACGGAAATGGTGGCAGCTGGGATTATACCAAAAATAAAGCGGGCCTGCAGGAGTTCTGGCGCGGCGGTATGCAACGCGCGCGGGGCTGGGAGTCCATCATTACCATCGCCATGCGCGGCGACGGGGATGAGCCCATGAGCGAAGAGCAGAATGTTGGACTGCTCGAGCAGATCGTCAGGGACCAGCGCCGCCTGATCGGCAAGGCAACGGGCCGGCCGGCTGCTGAAACACCGCAGCTATGGGCCCTTTACAAAGAAGTGCAGGACTATTATGACAAAGGAATGCGCGTACCGGACGATGTGACGCTGCTGCTCTGTGACGACAACTGGGGCAATGTCCGCAAGTTACCCGAACGGGATGCTAAGCCACGCCCAGGCGGTTATGGTATGTATTACCACTTTGATTACGTAGGCGGCCCCCGCAATTCCAAATGGATCAATGTATCGCAGATACAGCGTGTCTGGGAGCAGATGAACCTGACGTACCGGCACGGCGTGGACCGCATCTGGATCGTCAACGTCGGCGATCTCAAGCCGATGGAATTTCCTATCTCATTTTTTCTGGACATGGCATGGGATCCTGATCGCTTTGACGCCGGCAACCTGATGGCCTATACCGAGCAGTGGTGCCGGCAGCAGTTTGGCGAGGCTTATGCGGCCGAAGCCGCCGGACTGATCAATCGCTATAGCAAATACAACCATCGGGTCACACCCGAACTGCTGAACGAAAAGACATTTAGTCTGACACATTATAGCGAGTTTGACAGCGTCGTCAACGACTATAAAACGCTGGCAATGGAAGCCTCGCGCCTTTATTACCTGCTACCGGATTCCCTGAAGGATGCATTTGACCAGCTTGTGGTATTTCCGATCAATGCCTGCGCCAACCTGTATGAAATGTACCATGCCAAAGCCATGAACGAGTACTGCTATGTAAGAAATGACCGCAAGGCAAATGACTGGGCCGACAAGGTAAAAGCCTGCTTCCGCCGAGATTCATTGTTCAGCGACCACTACAACCATAAGATTGCCGGCGGCAAATGGCAACACATGATGGACCAGGTGCGTATCGGCTACAGCAGCTGGAACGAGCCACCACGGGCGGTCATGCCCACAGTACGCTATCTGCCGGAACCCGCTACCGCCTCTGTACCAAGGGTATTTGTCGAGGCGGATGGCTATATCGCCATGGAAGCGGCAAGCTATGCAGCATCAAGCAGCGCTCCGGGCGTCATATGGACGGAGATCCCTGATCTCGGAAAGACCGTATCGGCTATGACAACGCTGCCGGTCACGGCCAACTTGGGGGGCAATACGGCCTTGGAATACAGGATACGCGTGAAAGAAAAGCGCGAAGCAAAAGTCATCGCATTGCTGTCGCCCACGCTGAATTTCAATGGAAACCGCGGGCTGCGCTATGCCATCTCAATAGACGGTGGCCCCGAAACGCTGGTCAACTTTAACGGCCACTACAAGGGGGAACTGGGGCAGTGGCAGGCGCGCCGCATCATTGAAAGTGTTTCGACCCACAGCCTGCTTCCGGGGGAGCATTCGCTTAAAATCCGCTTCCTGGATCAGGGCATTGTCCTGCAGCGCATCCTTATCGACCTGGGCGGGCTCAAGCCTTCCTACCTGGGACCGCGGGAGAGTGCGGCGCAAAGTCCCGAGAACTAGGGACAGATAGGGATAAACAGCACAGGCAGCGCAAATGCCTGTTAAAAATGAATGATTATATACATGACTTAAGATATGAATGCAAAAACACAAAAGGTTGGTTTCTGGGAAAAGGTAGGTTACAGCATGGGAGACGGCTCAGCCAACCTTGTCTTCCAGATGATGATGATGTTTCAGCTGTTTTTTTATACCGATGTATTCGGCATAAAAGCGACCACAGCTGGATTTATACTGCTGTTTGCAAGAGTCTTCGATGCCTTTGTGGACCCACTGGCGGGTATTCTCGCCGACCGCACGCATACCCGCTGGGGCAAGTACCGCCCCTGGGTGCTCTGGACTGCGCTGCCTTTTGCGGTGTTTTTTGTCCTTTCTTTTACAACACCTGACTTGGAGGAACGTGGAAAAATATGGTATGCGGGCATTACCTACACGCTGCTGATGTCGATCTATTCGTTCAACAATACGCCGTATGCCTCGCTTGGTGGCGTGATGACCAGCGATATCAAGGAGCGTACGAGCATATCGTCCATACGTTTTGTGACGGCGACCATCGCGACCTTTGTGGTCCAGGGACTCACCCTGCCTCTGGTGGCCAAGCTCGGTGATGGCGACGTGGCCAGTGGCTGGATGTATACCATCATGATCTACGCAGCAGTGGCCTTTGTCCTGCTGCTGCTGGCCTTTTTGTCGGCACGCGAACGCATCACCCCGCCAGCGGGACAGACAAGTTCGGTCCGTCAGGACTTTCGCGATATCTTCTCCTGCCGCCCCTGGAAAGCGATGTTTGTGCTGACTTTATTCCTGTTCATCACCCTGGCGCTCTGGGGAAGCAGCATGTCTTACTTCTTCAATTATTATGTGGATAAGGAAGCGCTGTTTGCCTTTATGGCACAGGTTGGTCTGGCCAGGGATGCGGCTGCTGAAACGGGGTTTGGACACCGCATATTGGATGCCTTCGGGTTGATTGTCTATAGTCCCGGACAGGTATTTGCTGTAGGCTTTAGCTTTTTCAATATGGCGGGCCAGCTGGTCACGCTGCTGGGCGTGATCTTCTTGTCCCGCTGGCTGTCGGGTATCTTCGGGAAACGCAATGTCTTTATCGTCTGCCTGGCATTGACCGCCATTTTTACGGCTATGCTCTTTCTGGTGCCGGCTGATGCTATCGGCAGCCTGTTTGTGATCAATATCCTGAAAAGCCTGGCCTATGCACCGACCATTCCACTGCTCTGGGCGATGATGGGGGACGTGGCGGATTTCTCGGAGTGGAAAAACCACCGCCGAGCAACGGGATTCGTGTTTGCCGGAATTGTCTTTGCGCTAAAAGCCGGACTGGGTATTGGCGGGGCGCTCTGCGGCTCGTTTATCGACGCATTCGGCTTTGTGGCAAACACGGTTCAGAATGAACAGGCGATACTGGGCATCCGGCTGAGTGCCAGCGTGATTCCCGCGATGACCTTTCTGGTCGGGGTGGTGGCCCTGCTGTTTTATCCGATTACCAAGCAGGTGAATGAAGATTTACAGGCGGAGCTTCATCTGCGGCGCACATCAGCCAGCAAAAGCCCTGAACAATCTTAAAAAATAGCTGGGCTCTGCGCTCAGACAAACATTTGAAATGAACTGAATTGAATAACAGGGTGAACGTTTCATGAATACACATGAAGGCGGACACCTGATCAAATAACTAATTTACGTATGAATACAACAAAAAAGCTGGCGATGCTGATCGCGGGATGTATGCTGTTGTCGGGTCCGGGCCTGTTGGCACAGCAGGCCGCGCAGCGTGGTACGCTAAAAGCTGCTTTTGCTGACAAGTTTGACATCGGCACAGCGCTCAGCCTCAAACAGATTTATGAGCGGGACAAGATGGTTATGCCACTGATCGAAAGTCAGTTTAACGCGCTTACCGCCGAAAATTGCATGAAGGCCATGTACCTGCAGCCCCGTGAGGGCGAGTTTAACTTCAAGGATGCCGACCGCTTTGTGGAATATGGCGAAAAGCATGGCATGCGCCTGATCGGCCATACGCTGATCTGGCATTCGCAGGCACCGGCCTGGTTTTTTAAAGGCGAAGACGGCCGGGACGTATCCCGCGAGGTGCTGATCGAACGCATGCGCAAGCATATCCATACCGTTGTGTCCCGCTACAAGGGACGGATCAAGGGCTGGGATGTGGTCAACGAAGCCATTCTCGACAACGGTGAATGGCGCAGGAGCAAGTTTTATGACATCATCGGCGAGGACTTTGTGCGGCTGGCCTTCCAGTTTGCCCACGAAGCAGACCCTCAGGCACAGCTCTATTACAACGATTACTCCATGTTCCTGGAAGGAAAGCGCAAAGGCGTGGTCAGTATGGTTCGCCAGCTGCAGCAGCAAGGGGTCAAGGTCGATGGCATCGGCATGCAGGGCCATCTGAATATCGATTATCCCATGGTGTCCGACTTTGAAGATAGCCTTCTGGCTTTTGCCGCCCTTGGTGTGAAGGTCATGATTACTGAAATGGATATCTCGGTGCTTCCCTCGCCGCGACAGACCATGGGAGCCGAGGTCAGCACCCATTTCAAATACGATAAACAGCTGAACCCATACGCCAAGGGACTACCCGCGGATAAGGAACAGCAGCTAGCGCATCGCTACAAGGATTTCTTTACGCTGTTTCTCAAACATCGTGACAAAATCGACCGCGTCACGGTCTGGGGTGTCACAGATGGCGACTCCTGGAAAAACAACTGGCCGGTGCCCGGACGTACGGATTATCCCTTGCTGTTTGACCGCAACTATCAGCCCAAGTCTTTTGTGCAGGACTTGATAAACATGGCCACCAAATAAATATAAATGAACTGAACAGATATAAACATGAAAAAGCAAGCACGTTACTTATTTCCTAAAGACTATATGGCTGATCCGTCAGCGCATGTATTTGAGGGTAAAATCTATATTTATCCGTCCCACGACCGTGAAAGTGGGATCGCCGAAAACGATAATGGCGACCATTTTGACATGCAGGATTACCATGCCTTTTCACTGAGCTCGGTAGATGCCGAGGCGACCGACCACGGGTGTATCCTGTCCGTGGGCGACATCCCTTGGGCGGGAAGGCAGCTCTGGGATTCGGATGTGGCCCATAAGGACGGGAAGTACTACCTCTACTACTCGCTAAAGGACAAGAATGATGTTTTCCGCCTTGGCGTGGCCGTCGGTGATCGGCCGGAGGGGCCGTTTGTACCTTGCCCGGATCCCATACGCGGCAGCTACAGCATCGATCCCTGTGCTTTTGAGGACAATGGACAGCACTATCTGTATTTTGGTGGCATCTGGGGTGGGCAGCTGCAGTATTACCGCAACAACAAGCTGACTATGCCCGGGCAGCTACCGGAGGTAGGGCAACCGGCGCTATGTCCCAAGGTTGTGCGTCTGTCGGACGATATGCTGCAGTTCGCCGAGGAGCCTCGGGACCTGCTGATCCTCGATGAAAGGGGCCAGCCCCTGTTGCAGGGGGATATCGACCGCCGTTTTTTTGAGGCTTCGTGGATGCACTGCTATCAGGGTAAATATTATTTTTCTTATTCCACGGGCGACAGCCACCTGCTGTGCTACGCGATAGGGGACAACCCTTATGGTCCCTTTACCTATCAGGGTGTTATTCTGACGCCGGTAGTGGGCTGGACCACTCACCACAGTATCCTCGAGTTTGAGGGGCGTTGGTATCTGTTTCATCACGATTCGGTGCCTTCGGACGGGCGGACATGGCTGCGTAGCATGAAAGTGGTGGAGATCGACTACGACGCGGATGGTCGTATCCTAACTGTGGAGGGCAGCTGATGGGGAATGTCATCTGGTATATCGTATGTCTACTGGGGGTTCTCTGCCATCAACTGTGTCAGGCCGAGGACGGCAGCCAGCTTTGGTTGTGCTATGCTAGGGTAACCGCCAATGAGGCTGCACTCCGCAAGATCCATTGCCCGTACCACGATGCGGTGGCCAGTACGGCAGCGGCGGAGCTGCAGAATTACTGGCGCCAGGGAGATGTGGATCTGCAGCTGAACAAAAAGTGGCCAAAGCGCCAGCCGGACGGGTACCGGATCCGCTCGCTGGGCAGCAAAACGGTGATCAGTGCGGGCAGCAGCACTGGGCTCCTGTACGGGGCTTTTCACCTGCTGCGGCTACAGCAGCAGGGCGCGGCGCTGCAGGGACTCGACATCAGCGAAAAGCCCAGCTATGCACTACGGATGCTCAACCACTGGGATAATCTGGATGGCACGGTCGAGCGTGGCTATGCAGGGCATTCGCTCTGGAAATGGGAAGAGCTCCCCGGTGTAATTTCACCGCGGTACCGCGAGTATGCACGGGCAAATGCCTCGATCGGGATCAACGCCGTTGTGCTCAACAATGTCAATGCATCGCCGCTGATCTTGCGCGGCGACTACCTGCAGAAGGTAAAGATATTGGCCGATATTTTCCGGCCCTACGGGATCCGTGTGTTTCTGTCCATTAATTTTTCCGCTCCCGCACTGCTGGGAAATCTGCCGGATTCGGATCCGCTCCGTCCGGCGGTGGCAGGCTGGTGGAAGGACAAGGCCGATGAGATCTACCGGCTGATACCGGACTTTGGCGGCTTTCTGGTCAAAGCCAATTCGGAGGGGCAGCCCGGACCGCAGGATTATGGCCGTACGCATGCCGATGGAGCCAATATGCTAGCCGCAGCACTCAGACCGCACCGGGGGCTCGTTTTATGGCGGACGTTTGTATACAACCCCTCGGCGGAAGACCGGGCCAAACAGGCATATCAGGAGTTTGTACCCCTGGATGGCCAGTTTGACGACAATGTGATCCTTCAGATCAAAAATGGCCCCATCGATTTCCAGCCGCGTGAACCGTTTAACCCGCTGTTCGGTGCGATGCCTAGAACCAGTCAGATGGTCGAATTCCAGATTACACAGGAATACCTGGGCTTCTCCAACCACTTGGTCTACTTGGCGCCCCTGTTTAAGGAAACGCTGGATGCCCAGACTTATTCCCGCCCCGAGGCAGGCACGGTAGCGGGGATAACGCAGCGGGGGCCGCATCCGATATCGGCCATTGCGGGTGTGGCCAATATAGGGGAGGACCGCAACTGGTGCGGCCATCACTTTGCCCAGGCCAACTGGTACGCCTTTGGAAGGCTAGCCTGGAATACCGACCTGTCCAGCGATAGCCTGGCGCGGGAGTGGCTCTCGATGACCTTCTCACCGGATCCGACCCTAGTCAATCCGCTGTCGGAGCTGATGGTGAAATCCCGAGAGGCTGTGGTCAACTATATGATGCCGCTGGGCTTGCACCATATTTTTGCTTTTGAGCATCATTATGGGCCGCAACCCTGGGGCGATATTCCTGGCGGAAGGCCGGACTGGATGCCTTGGTACTATCATAACGCAGATTCGCTGGGTATCGGATTTGACCGTACGGCCACAGGGAGCAATGCCGTGGCACAATACCGCAGCCCGCTCAGGGAGCAGTTTGGCCAGATCGGCAGCTGCCCCGACCAATACCTGCTCTGGTTTCACCATGTGCCCTGGAACCATCGCATGAAAAACGGCCGCTCCCTATGGGACAACCTCTGCTATACCTATCAGCTGGGCGTTGATCAGGTGCGGAATTTTCAGCGGGAATGGGATAGCCTGGAAGGGAAAATGGATGCACAGCGCTTCAAAGAGGTGCAGTCCAAACTAAAAATTCAGGCACGGGACGCAGTATGGTGGCGTGATGCCTGCCTGCTGTATTTTCAAACCTTCTCCAAGATGCCGATTCCGGCTGCACTGGAACGCCCCGTGCATGAACTGGACGAACTGAAAAAAATCAGGCTGGACCTCAAGCATCATAATTAGCTGGCCCCGGGCGCATTTTTTTTTACCGAGAGACCGTCCAGAATGCCGTAAAAGGGCAATGGAGAAAGAAGAAAGGATGTGGTAACAAATTGAAATGTTTTTGTTACAAATTTTAATTGTTGCCTATACACTTAAAACTATGTTTGTAGGCAAATAAACCAAATTATAAATAAACCAATCATGTTAAAGCGGAAGGGGAAAACGATGCTGGGCATGTCTGTAGTGATATTGGCTACATTAACAGCATTCAGTACACAAGAGCATAAACGCAAATTGCAGGGAGATCGCCTCTCTGAACCTGTATTTTCGGATTTTGTCTATAAAGGCGAAGATGCAGTTTACAAAGAAAATCCATTAAAACCGGGGCAGTTCTATTCGCCCATTCTACAGGGATGTTATCCCGATCCGAGCATTACACGCAAAGGTAATGACTATTACCTGGTGAATTCCTCCTTTTCGATGTTTCCGGGGGTGCCTATTTTCCACTCTGTGGATCTGGTCAACTGGACCCAGCTGGGGCATGTCTTGGACCGTGAATCGCAGCTGAAAGTGCAGACGGCAGGCATCAGTGCGGGAATATATGCCCCAGATATCGTGTACAACCGGCACAACGACACGTTTTACATGATCACGACACAGATCGCCTCGGGCATCGGGAATATGGTCGTCAAGACCAAAGACCCCAAAGCGGGAAGCTGGTCCGACCCGGTCAAGCTGGATTTTGACGGCATTGATCCGGCCCTGTTTTTTGATGATGACGGCAAAGCTTATGTCGTGCATAACGATGCGCCGGAAAAAGGCAAACAACGCTATGAGGGCCACCGCGTGATTAAACTCTGGGCATATGATACCGAAAAGGATCAGGTCATCCAAGGAAGTGACCGGATCCTCGTGGACGGTGGTGTGCATCCGGATGAAAATCCCATTTGGATTGAAGGACCGCATATTTACAAAAAGGATGGCAGGTACTACCTGATGTGTGCCGAGGGCGGCACGGGCAGTGATCACAGTGAAGTGATCTTCTCGAGTGACCATGTCGCCGGACCTTACAGCCCGGCACCCAAAAATCCGATACTCTCCCAGCGCCATCTGGACAAAAATAGGCCCAACCCAGTAGAATGGGCAGGACATGCGGATCTGGTCGAAGGACCGCATGGATCCTGGTATGGCGTATTTTTGGGCGTCAGACCCAACGAAGTGAAACGGGTCAACACGGGGCGCGAAACCTTTATTCTACCGGTCGACTGGTCGGATGAATGGCCGATCTTTGAAGGGGGGATGGAAGCGCTCAAACCGAGCGTGCGGATGCCTGCGGGCGCCAACAACAGGAGCAATGCCCCGGGCTATTTTCCCAATGGCAATTTTACGTTCACCGATCCGCTGACCACCGCAGCGCTAGATCACCGCTGGGTCGCCCTGCGTGGTGCCCGCGAGAAATTTTTGCAGGCCACGGACAAGGGCATCGTCTTCAGATCGTATGCCGTGGATATCAGTGAGCAAAAACCAATTTCGGCCTTATTTTATCGGCAACAGCACAAAAATTTTGAGAGTAGCGTATCATTGGACTACATGCCGGCCTCGGCTTCGGACCTGGCGGGCATCACCTGTCTGCAAAGTGAAAAGTACCATTATGTGCTCGGCGTCACCAAGCTCGATAACGAGGACCATATCGTCCTTGCCAAAAACGAAAACGGCAGCATCCGGATCCTGGCCAAAGAGAAAATCAATCTAAACGCGAAGGTGCAGCTGAAGGTACAAGCCGCCGGCGACGCCTATCAGTTTGCCTATGCCGTTGGGAAGGGGCCATTCCGGAAAATCGGCACTACTGTGTCAGGCGACATTCTGTCGACGGACGTGGCCGGTGGATTCACGGGCGCGCTGATCGGCCTGTACAGCACGACAGCGAACAGGATCCAATAGACAGCTGAATGCGTAAAGACTATTGAAATGACGATTATAAACACAACTGAAAACAAAATTTTCTTAAATCCCTAAGTTATGAGAATAATGAAGTTTACGATTCCCGTGCAACGACAACGATGGCTACAGTATGGAATACTGTCTTTGCTCTTTTTGCTGGCAGCGCTGCAGCTGGCTTTTGCACAGGATAAACTGATCAATGGGCTGGTCTCAGACCAGCAGAAACAGCCCATTGAGGGGGTGACCGTATCCGTCAAGGGCGGCACCAAGAGTACGACAACAGACAGTAAGGGCACATTTGCCATTGAGGCCGGCAACGGCGCTGTGCTGGTCTTAACCAATGTCGGCTACAAAACAGCCGAAGTGCCGGTAGGCGCCAATAACCGCGTGCAGGTGACGCTGCAATCCGATGATATTGCCATGGAAGAGGTGGTGGTCATTGGTTATGGTACGCAGCGCAAAGAAGCCGTGACGGGTTCGGTGGCCTCGGTGAGCGGTTCGACGATGAACGAAGTGCCAGCAGCCAACATCAGCCGCGCCCTACAGGGCCGTATTGCGGGGGTCAATATGCAGCAGAATTCGTCCAAGCCGGGCTCTCCGATGCAGATCCGGATCCGCGGTACACGCTCCCTGACCGCCGACAACAATCCGCTGATCGTGCTCGACGGAATTCCGTTTGCAGGTTCCATCTCAGATATCAACCCCGCGGACATCAAGAGTGTGGATGTGCTCAAAGATGCTTCGGCAACGGCAATCTACGGTTCGCGTGGTGCCAACGGCGTGATCCTCGTGACCACTAACAAGGGACGGATGGGGCAGCAAGCGCAGCTGGCGTACAACGGTTTTACCGGATTGCGTACAGTATTTGCCAAATATCCAATGATGTCGGGGCCGGAGTTTGCCGAAATGCGCCGCTATGTGGGACAGTTCCAGAATACTCTCGATGAGTCGGACGACACCAATACGGACTGGCAGGACCTCTTCTACAAAAATGGAATGGTCAATAGCCACGATATCAGTGTCAACGGCGGGGCAGAAAAAGGAAATTACAACTTCGGTGCCGGTTACTTCCGCGATGAAGGCGTGATTCCCCTGCAGAACTATACCCGCTACAATCTCCGTGCTGCACTGGACCAGCAGGTGGGCAAAATATTTAAATTTGGCTTCAACCTCAACCAGAACTATAGCATTACCAATGGCAACAACCTAGGCCTGTATGGTGTGTTGAGCGCTTCGCCGATAGCCAATCCCTTTAATACGGATGGCACACTAAAATCCCGTATCCAGCAGCAGACATCGGGTCAGCAGTGGGTGCATACCCGCGAGTCCTATGAGGCGCTGGGGGACAGCTATATCAACCAGCAGCGCGTGTTCGGTTCGTACAACAACATGTACGGGGAGATACGGATTCCCGGCGTGGGGGGGCTGACCTACCGCACCAACCTTGGTCTCAATTTCCGTCAGAACAATGATGGCAGCTATACCGGACAAGGCGTATTCAGCGGTACCCCCGACAATGTGTCCACAGCTTCGGTCGCAAACGGCAGAACGGTACAGTGGGTGATGGAAAACCTGCTGACCTACGATCGTACTTTTGCGCAGAAGCATAACCTCAACTTGGTGGCGCTTTATTCAGCCGAGCAGAACACTACCAACAGTACGCTGATATCGGCCCGCGATATTCCGATCGATGCATTCCAGTTTTATAATATCGGCCGCGCACAGGGGGAGATTATTGTCAACCCGGACCAGCAGGGCTATGCCAAGAGCAGCCTGATGTCTTTTATGGGGCGCGCCATGTATACCTTTGACAACCGCTACATGCTAACGATGACCATGCGCCGCGACGGCTCCTCGCGATTGGCACCGGGGCATAAATGGCACGCCTATCCGGCGATTTCGGCAGGATGGAACATCCACAACGAGAAGTTCATGTCCGCCCTGCCGTGGATAAACCAGCTCAAGCTGCGCCTCGGCTATGGTCAGACGTCCAATCAGGCAGTTGATCCGTACAAGACCTTGGGGCTGCTGAGTACAAGACCATATAATTTCGATACGCAGTTCCTGACAGGCTACTATATGTCCGAACTGCCCAATCCTTCGCTGGGCTGGGAGTTTTCCAAGACCTATAACTACGGTCTGGACTTCGGTCTCTTCAACAACAGGGTCAGCGGTACCATGGAATACTATGTGCAGAATACCGACAATATATTGCTGCGCGTGGGACTGCCACCTACTAATGGCGGCGGCAGCTACATGGCCAATATCGGAAAGACGCAGAACAAAGGCTTTGAAGTCTCCCTAAACGGTGCGGTGATCGACAATGAAAACGGCTGGAAATGGGATGTGGGGGTTAACCTGTATGCCAACCGCAATAAGCTCGTCGAACTGACCTCCGGAAGCCAGCGCGATGAAGGCAACCAATGGTTTGTCGGCCATCCGATCGACGTGATCTTTGACTACAAGAAAATCGGGTTGTGGCAGGCTGACGATCCGTATAGGGATATCCTCGAGCCAGGTGGCAATGCGGGGATGATCAAAGTGGAGTATACCGGTGAATACGACGAAAATGGCGTGCCTACACGGGCGATCGGTGCTGCGGACCGACAGATCATCAATA
Source organism: Sphingobacterium sp. UBA7625 (assembly GCF_002484085.1). Classification (NCBI taxonomy): domain Bacteria; kingdom Pseudomonadati; phylum Bacteroidota; class Sphingobacteriia; order Sphingobacteriales; family Sphingobacteriaceae; genus Sphingobacterium; species Sphingobacterium sp. UBA7625. Next base: position 36,867 of record NZ_DLJD01000058.1, on the reverse strand, counting down.
TCCAGCCCAATTTTCTGGGTGGTTTCAATACGCGTCTGGCCTACAAAAATGTCGACCTGAATGTGGTGGGTACCTTCCAGATTGGGGGCACGCTGATCAGTTCGCTCTACGGAAGTACCGGTTACCTTAACCAGCTGAATACCCGCGCGGGCAACAATGTGAGCGTCGATTATTGGCGTGAAGATCGTACGGACGCCAAATATCCGAAACCGGGGGGCATACAGAGCGGTGACAACCCTAAATACGGCAGTACGCTGGGTTATTTCGATGCGTCCTATCTGAAGGTGCGTACGATCACGATGGGATACAACTTTAAACAAAAGTGGGTGGAACGTATGGGCATCGGCCGTCTGCGCCTCTATGCAACGGTGGAAAATCCATTCGTCCTATTCTCGCCCTACCACAAGGAATCAGGCGGTGATCCGGAACCCAATTCCTATGGCGACGAGAATGTCGCCGTGGGTGGCCTGAGACGGATATTGGTGGTCGGTACAAATACACCGGCAATGAGAAGTTATATTCTGGGGCTCAATCTTTCATTTTAAAACATTCAGGCATGAAAACTTTCAATTCAAAACTTATCATAGGGCTCTGCGTTGGTTCACTGATGCTCGGCATGAACAGCTGCTCCAAATTTTTAGATGAACAGCCCAGAGGAATCTTTACGCCGGGGGATTTTAAGACACCAAACGGTATCAACAACAGTATTGTGGGACTCTATGCCCACCTGCGCAACATCTATGGACAGGCTTATTATTACAATGCCTGCCTGACGGGGACCGATGAAGTGACCTATGCGCAGAGCGCGGACGAAAACTTTCAGGTGATGGACCTTACAGGTCTCAGTACGATGACGGCTGTAAATAGCAGGGCGGATGTGGCATGGCAGGCCGCCCTGCCCAACATCAACATGGCCTCGGGCATCATCGAGAATGCGCCGGCAGTAGGCACTTCGCCCGCGATCATCGCCGAAGCACACTTTTTCCGCGCATTTGATTATTTCCTGCTGCTGCAGACTTTCGGGGGTGTGCCGCTCGACCTGGGTGGGGGCGAACTCAAGTACAGCACGTCCGTGGAACGTAAGTCCAAACGCAATACCGTGGCCGAGGTGTATACCCAGGCAGTTTTTCCCGACCTGATCAAGGCCATTAGCGATCTGCCCGATGCACCGCGCTTAAAGGGAGCCGTCAGCAAAACGGTCGCCCGTTTATATCTAGCAAAGGCCTATCTGACCTACGCCTGGTGGTTGGAAAATCCGAAAAATATACCGACTTATCCGGAGACTGCACGGACGGATCCCGACGGTAAGACCAGCGCCTGGTATTTTCAGCAGGCTTACGACATGGCCGTGGCTGCTATTGAAAACCCAGGACCGTATGGCCTGCAGCCCACCTTTTACGATGTAAACGTCGGGACCAATGACCGCAACAACGAGATTCTGCTCTTTGCTGACCATACCGAAGACAGCGAACTGTACAACGGCGGCAGCCTGAGCTATGGCAGTGGTGGTGCACCCGACAACTTTGCGGGCTGGATGATGACCTGGAATTACACGTCGATCACGAGTTCCAAAACAACGGCCTGGAATACCGCCGATCTAGTGAACTCGGTACAGCGGGAGGCCGCACAGGCACTGGGACGCCCATGGACACGGATGGCACCGACGATTAATGTGGTGACCGAGACTTTTGCCGACAAAACCAACGACTCGCGCTACGACGGCACCTTTACCACGGTGTACCGCGGTAACTGGAACAAGGCAAATATCAGCAACCCTTCGCTGTTCAACGCCAATAACATGCCCGTCAAACCGGGAGAGGCCATCCTGACTTTTTTGAATGAGGAGCCACAGACGCCGATCAACTATGACAACAAAACCTACAAGAGCAGTATCGGTGCGGGTGTAGTCCCCGGCCGGGCCGACTACGTGATCTCTCCGGAGGGCATCAGTCGACGTGTCTATCCTGGACTGTGGAAACTGGGCCCTTACCGCACCGACAATGGCAATGGTCTGGGACAACCTAATGCGGGCAGTACGCGGCCGTTCAATATTGCCAAGTTTTCCGAGCTGTACTTTATCGCTGCCGAGGCGGCAGTGAAGGGTGCGACGGCCAAAGCCGGCAAGAGCGCACGCGACCTGGTCAACGTGATCCGCGGCCGCGCGGGGGTATGGCGCTGGGACAACAACGGCAACACGGCCAAGCAAGCCAACCACCGTGCCGAAATGCTGGCTGCGACGCCGGCTCAGATCACGCTCAATTACATCTTGGCCGAACGTTCGCGTGAGTATTATGGTGAGGGCTACCGCTGGTATGACCTCGTGCGTACACAGACTTGGTCCGACATCGCTAAAACCTATCGTATTGCCGGTTCGAATGTAGGTGACCACACGCCAGCAACCTTCACCCGGTCGATACAACCCTTCCACTACCTGCGGCCTATCCCGCAGGGACAGCTGGATGCCATGGATATGTCGGCAGCCGAAAAAGCAGCTTACCAGAATCCGGGATATAACTAATAGGACTGCAGGACATGCCATCTGTACAGGATGAGCAGTCCTGCACCGCTATTTGTGGAATTTGCAATCTATGAAGATGAAAAAAAGAAAAGCTTGTGCTCTTACCCTGACCTTAGCTCTGCTCCTCTACGCTGCATTAGCGTCCGCAGCAGTGCGGTTGCCTGCGCTGATAGCGGACCGCATGGTGCTGCAGCGTGATACCGAACTGAAAATCTGGGGCTGGGCCGTCAACGGTGAAAAAATAACGGTACGTTTTCGTGGCCAAAGCTACCAGACCGAGGCGGATGCGGCCGGTAACTGGGCCATCAGGTTGCCGGCACAAAAAGCCGGAGGCCCCTATCTGCTGCAGGTCAATGAGATCGCTGTCCGCGATGTCCTGATCGGCGATGTGTGGCTTTGCTCAGGGCAGTCCAATATGGAGACACCGATAGAAAGGCTGGTGGAACGGTTTCCGGAGATCAATTCATCCAATAACCATATGATCCGTTATTTTAAGGTGCCGACACAGAGCGTGCTGGAACGCCGCAGCGAAATAGCCGGTGGCGGGCGCTGGTACTCCGCTGTGGCTTCGGAAGTCATGAACTGGACGGCGTTGGCCTATTTCTATGCACAGCAGAGCTACACCCATACCGGCGTACCCGTGGGCATGCTCGTGTCGAGCCTCGGCGGCTCGAACATCGAAAGCTGGATCAGCCAGGATCAGCTCAAAGAATTTCCGAGGCTGCTGCTCGACCGCTCCGCACTGGACAGCATGCAGCTGGCGCAGCAGGACCGGGGTATCCGGGACTGGATAAAACCAGACTGGGACGACAGCAGCTGGCCTACCTTTACCGTGCCGGGCTGGTGGCGGGATCAACAGCTGGATAGCAAAGGAGTGCTCTATTTTAGAAAATCATTTGAATTGCCGGCCGAACTGGCGGGCCGGTACGGCATGTTGTATCTGGGAACGCTGATCGACAGTGATTCGGTATTTGTTAATGGCCACTTTGTAGGTGCCACCGGCTATATGTATCCGCCTCGCAAGTACGCTGTACGCGCAGGTATCCTGCGTGCAGGTTACAATACCGTGACGATACGCCTGCGGTCCAACACCGGTCATGGGGGATTTGTGGAAGGCAAGTCCTATAAGCTGCAGGTCAATGACAACGAGATCAATCTGGCTGGAGCATGGAAATATCAGGTGGGTATGGATTCCGATCTGGTCAAAAGCTATCTGCCGCGGCTCCAAAATATAAATGAAGTGGGATCAAAGCTGTATAACGGTATGATCTATCCGATAAAAGATGTCGCAGTGAGCGGCGTGATCTGGTACCAGGGAGAGGCTAATACTGGCAATCCGCAGACCTACGAGCAGTATCTCCGTCTGCTGATCAAAGACTGGCGCCTGACGCTGGAGCGCCCGCGGCTACCTTTTTTGCTGGTGCAGCTGCCTAATTATATGCGCAAACAGGAGCGTCCTTCTGAATCGGGATGGGCCGGTATACGTGAAGCGCAGTTTAAGGTATCCCGTGAGGTCCCCTATACAGCGCTGACGGTCAACTATGATATTGGCGAGTGGAACGATATCCATCCCCTGAATAAAAAAGACCTTGCTGCCCGGTTGCTGCTGGCTGCCCGCAAACTAGTGTACGGTGAAAACTTGGTAAGCACAGGACCCGCCTATGAGCGCATGGAAATCAAGCACAATAGGATATTACTCTTTTTTAAGGATGCAGGCACTGGACTGGCAAGCAGAGACGGGCAGGTACTGAGACACTTTGCCATCGCTGGGGAGGATCGCCAGTTTGTCTGGGCGGACGCTGTTATCAAGGGCAATACCGTGGTGGTCAGTCATAGGGATATACCCCACCCTTTGGCGGTACGCTATGCCTGGAGTGATAATCCGGAGAATGCTAATCTGATCAACAGGGAACAGCTGCTGGCCTCACCGTTTCGGACCGATAGCTGGTAATGAAAAAAATCAAAACTATTTTATCAAAAGTTGTTTTTAATTGATTGTAATCATAGGTTAGTTAAAACATAGGTAATGGGTCGTTTTTACAAAAATCTAAGATTCCAGCATAATCATCTTCAACAGTAGCATAGTCAAATGCTTGTTTTTGCATTGACTGCTATCTGTATTTTATCGGAATATAAATACCGGCAATTGTGTCCGCATTCATTCGCTCTTTAATTTCCTTTTTCAATTTGTTTTCCTTAGGTTTAAATGCCTTAAGGAGAGAATCTTCTTTTACATAATAACTAGCTGAGAGCAGCTGTTTATAGTATTTTAATATCACATCTTTTTTAAGTTGTGGATTCCTTTATTATTCAAATATGTAAATAATGGAGATTTACCAAACGAAAGGAGCGAGTCAATCAATTCAAATGCACTTTCGAGCTCGTTGTCGGTTAATTCATGTAACTCTTCCTCATCAATATGCTTGATTACATTTTTTAGACTGTCTGAAACGTTAAGATTTAAGAATAAAGCTGTTTCTTTTAGATTTCTAGGAAGTGTGTTTTGCGCAGTAGCAGAACGCAGTGACCAAACAGCTGATATAAGTGCAAGCAATATAAATTTTAGGATAGTCATATCATTGATATAGAGCAATAAAAAATAGTTAATTGATCACTATTTTTTATTATCTTAAAGGCGCAGATCATAGTGAAAACCGACTTAAGATAATGCTCGAACAATTCAAAAAACACATTCAGAAGTTTATTTGTGTCTCCGATGAGGAATTTGTGGAAATAGCCGGATATTTTCAGGTGGAGACTTTCAAAAAAAAGGAAAACCTGCTAACAGAAGGCCAATTTTGCAAAGCAAGTTATTTTGTGCTGGATGGAATTTTAAGAAAATTTTTTATCAATGAAAAAGGTGTCGAGCAGACCACTGAATTTGCTGTTGAAAACTGGTGGATGACAGAGACTTTCTCCTACATCAACCAGATACCAACAGAATTTTACATCCAGGCCGTACTGCCGGCCAAGATTTTGGTAATCCGCCAGAAGGCCTACGATGAGCTATTGGAAAAACACCCGGTCATGGAAAAGTATTTCCGCTGCATTTATCAGAAAGCTTACGCCGCCGCACAGATGCGCGTCAAGTTGCTTTATGAACATTCCAGGGAAGAATTATACCGTCAATTTCTCAAAAATTATCCGGCTTTTCTGCAACGGGTCCCACAATATCTGATTGCTTCCTATCTCGGCTTCACACCCGAATATCTGAGCGAAATCCGTAAAAAGAATTTTTCTTAAACCCGTTTAAGTTTTTCCCGATTTCAATTTTCCAATTTTGTAGTATCAAATTAAAACAAAAGAAAAATGGAAAAACGAATCAACATCAGCACGGTAGAACCACAGGCATTCAAAGCGATGTTAGGATTAGAAGGTTATCTTTCAAAAATTGATATTTCACAAACGCTAAAAGAGCTAGTCAAAATCCGTGCGTCACAGATCAACAACTGTGCTTACTGTATCAGCATGCATACCAAAGATGCCATCAAAAATGGTGAGACCCCTGAACGTATCTTCCTGATAAGTGCATGGAGAGAAGCAACCAAATTCTTCACGCAACAGGAGCAGATCATATTGGCCATGACAGAAGAAATAACGCTTATTCACCACAGCGGGCTGAGTGAAGATACCTACCGCCAGGCATCAGAATTTTTCACTGAAAACCAGATCGCTCAGATCATTATGCTTATTGTGACCATCAATGGCTGGAACAGGATCGCCTTGAGCACCCATCTTGAAATAGAAGATTAAATGTGTACCACACAGCGGAGCTAATGAAAAGGACAAGAAGTCGTTCATTAGCTCCCTAAATCCTAAATCATGCGGCCATGGCGAAAACAGCGAAATAACATGACCCTCACAACAAAGTTAAATTGAACTCCACAACAAAACTTCTTAAAAGCAATTCCCCGAATTTTGTACAGAAATAAAATATAGGATTATGTGGACAACAACTGATATCCCTGATCTATCAGGAAAAGTAGCCATTGTTACCGGATCAAATACCGGTATAGGATTTGAAACGGCAAAAGCACTGTATGAAGCGGGCGCGCGCGTGACCATAGCAGCAAGAGATCCTGAGAAGGTTCAAATGGCCATTCAAAAAATCCGGTCCGGGACAGTGGAAAAAGGTGAGTTGGGCTTTGGAGTGCTAGATCTTGGCAATCTAAGCAGTGTTAAAAAATTTGCAGAAAACTTTATGCAAAAGCACTCGAACCTTGATCTGCTTATAAACAACGCCGGGGTGATGGTTCCGCCAGCTTCCAAAACAGCTGACGGATTTGAGCTGCAATTCGGGGTAAACTATATCGGTCATTTTGCCTTGACAGGACATTTGCTGGAACTACTAAAAAAAACATCGCATTCCAGGGTGGTAACACTTTCCAGCGGCGCAGCCACTTTAGTTAATACGATAGATTTTGATAATCTCAGGCTTGAAAAAAACTATGATGAATGGCGTGAATATGCTATCAGCAAGCTGGCAGATATCCTGTTTAGCTACGAGCTGGACAGAAGATTCAAAAATGCCGGTATCTCAGCCATTTCAGTGGCAGCACATCCTGGCGTTACGCGAACTGATCTACAGCGGAATATCCCGGGTGAGAACCTAGAAGGGATGTTTGCCTCCTTTGACCAGGTCATGGAACCTTGGCAGGGAGCCCTTCCTAGCTTATTCGCAGCCACTGATCCATCGGTCAAGGGCGGGGATTTCTATGGCCCGGACGGAGAAAAAGAATATGCAGGATATCCCGCGCTGTCAGTCCACAGCACCCCGGCCATGAAAGATGAAGTTCTTGCAAATAAGCTCTGGGTCTATGCTGAAAATGCCACACAGTTAACCTATAAATTTTAATATCCAATCCAAAATGAACAATACGAGAGTTTTAGTAACCGGTGGTACCGGATTTTTAGGCGTAAATACGATTCTTGCATTATTGAAGAGAGGATTTAACGTAAGAACCACGCTGCGAACGCTTTCACGTAAGAACGAAATCTTGGATGCCCTGAGCGAAGGTGGGATTAGTACTTTTGATCAGGTCTCATTTTATCAGGCCGATCTGCTATCGGATAACGGTTGGGATGAAGCTACGAAAGGCTGTGATTACGTCCTACATGTAGCATCACCATTTGTGGCGGAGCAGCCCAAAGATGAGAATGAACTTATCATCCCCGCAAGGGAAGGTACTTTACGCGCGTTGAAAGCTGCGAAAAAGGCGGGGGTTAAACGTGTCGTGCTTACATCCTCTTTTGCGGCTATTGGTTATAGCATTGATCCCAAAAATCATGTTTTTACGGAACTTGACTGGACGGATGAAAATGCACTTATACAGCCTTATATAAAATCAAAAACAATAGCGGAAAAGGCCGCATGGGAATTTATAAAGAATCATGCTTCTGACATGGAATTGACGGTCATTAATCCAGTCGGAATATTTGGCCCCATCTTGGGTGGAATTTCTTCAGCCTCCCTGGATACTGTCGTTAAAGGAATTGTTGAGGGATCCATCAAGGAAAATGCACCGTTTACCTTCGGAGTGGTGGATGTACGCGATGTTGCCGATATCCACATTAAGGCCATGTTGCACCCCGATGCTGCCGGTGAGCGATTCCTTGCGACATCGACAGGTGCGATGAGTTTTTATGATGTGGCTGAGCTGATCAGAAAGGAGCGACCGCAGCTGTCCGGAAACATAGCCCCTATGCAGCCAACTCCGACAGATCAGTATACAGTGATGTCAAACAAAAAAGCAACGGTAGCACTGGGTTGGCATCCCCGCCCAAAAGAAGAAGCAATTCTTGCAAGCGTGGACAGCTTTAAACTCAGTAATGTCCAGAATTAATCTGTGGCTTAGTATATTTGGTAAAGCATGAAAGTTAACAATATCCAATCCTGTCACCTCGGTCCGGAGATTTCACCCGAAAATTTCATAGCGGAAAATTATTTCCTATACTTATTGAAAGGAAGCATGAAGGCTTATGACGGCGAGAAAAGCTACACAATAACACCGGGCGATTATTGTATCGCCCGGAAAAATCATTTGGTACGTTATACGAAATATAAGGACAATGATGCCTTTGAAAAAATTATCATCACCCTGGATGAAGCATTTCTGAAAAGGTTCCTTGAACGGCATGCTTATGAAGCAAAACCCTCTGTCATTGGAGATTCATACATATTTATACCAGAAAATAAGCTTATAAAGAATTTTATTACATCGCTCGAACCCTATTACACCGGAGACCTTGAGATCAGTGCGGATTTTGCTGATATTAAAAGAGAAGAACTACTCCTGATTTTATTGAAATCTGATCCTGACCTAGTCGATATTTTGTTCAGTTTCTCTTTGCCATTTAGAATCAACTTAAAGGAATATATGAACAAAAATTTCAGATTCAACATCAGTCTGGAGAAATTTGCATTTTTCACGGGAAGAAGCTTATCAACGTTCAAGCGGGATTTTCAAAGAGCTTTTGGAACCACTCCCGGCATCTGGCTCAAGAAGAAAAGGTTACAGGAGGCCTATTTTCAGCTTGCTGAGCAATCCCGGAAGCCGAGTGAAGTGTACCTAGAGGTAGGTTTCGAAGATCTGTCGCATTTTTCATTTGCGTTCAAGAAGGAGTTCGGGAAAACTCCAAATGAAGTAGCAAAACAAATTTCAAACGGCATTTAATGATGATCATGCATATTCAGGGGAACTTCATTTTACCTTAACCAGAGATGTACTTGAGAAATTTAGACGGTATATTTTCTATCCATAGTCCATGCTAATCTGTTGGCAGAAACAAGATCTTTCAAAAAAATACACTTGAAGTAAATAAGCTAAATCATATGGTTTGGCTTGTCCGCCCTTTCTTATATTAAAATTCAAACCCTAATATTCAAATGTTAATCAAAAAATAAATGCAGGTTGCTACAGACCTGCATTTAAGATAAATACTTATCAAAAATCATTTAAAGAACTGATAATTGTTATTCCTTAAATTCCAAAGTACGCAGTGCCCAATCCTCAAAATGAGTCTTTCCTGCATTATATTGTCCAGCAGGAACAAGCAGTGATCTAGGGACAACAAGATGCATATATTTGCTCTCTTCGTCAGAAACAACCTTTATAGGCTTTCCGATTATCTCGATATATTTTGCAACAAAATCATCCATATTTGCCCGGGTAGGCCCCGCAATCTCGACAGTGCCATTTTTGGGCTCTTCGAGTGCAAATTGTACAATGTAATCTGTTACATCTTCCAGCGCAATGGGCTGATAGTCGATCTTGGAAACAAATACTTCCTCCTCATTTCCCTGTACTGCGATTATCGCATCGGTATGCTCGTGAAACTGTGTTGAACGAATTATAGTATATGGGATTCCTGAGTTCTTGATATTATCTTCTTGATATTTCTTTGCGCGAAGATATCCGATCTGTAGTGCATCGTCCGTTCCGACAATGGAAAGAACTAGGTGATGTCTGATGTTTGCAGCCAGCTCTGCTTGCACCAGATTCTTTCCTGCGTTCTGAAAAAAATGGATTGCATTTTCTTCTTCAGGAGAGGAAGAGTTGGATAGATCTATAACCACTTCAGTGTTTTCCAATGCTTGGGAAAGACCTGCTCCTGTTATGATATCTACTCCATGTGAAGGCGAGCCAATGACCACCTGATGACCAAGGTTTGCCAGTTTTTTTGTGACCAGCCTTCCAGTAAGACCTGTACCACCGATTACTAAGATTTTCATTTGTGAATTATATAAATTGTGAAATTGATTAAAATAAGCTGCTTACCTGTACACCGAATGGATTTCCAAACCAGCATCTCCAATATCCGTCAGATCCTTTCTTTGCGTAATCGCTCGAAGTTCCAGTAATATCTACTTTTTCGCCGTTATTGCCTGTCCCAACGATTTTCCACTCCAATACCAATGAGGCCAAATTATCGGTAGAATAGATCTTCCTACCAGTAATTTTTATTGGCAGGCTGAATCCGAATGACTGCTGCAGCTCACGGGCGATCTCTTTTTTTCCGCGTCTGGGTTCTCCATTGCTACTGATAATGACGGCATCATCCTCATAGAAGCCGAGCATAGTTTCAATATTCCTGGAATTAAAATGATCCAAAAGAGAATCAACAATACCTTCAGGGGTGGTTGATAATTTGTAAGTTGGATATTCTATTAAATTATGACCTTCCATAAGACCTAAGAATTTATATTAAAAAATGTACTATACTGTACAGTTAACTATAGTACAAAATTGATCAAAAAATAAATGCAGGAAAACTGACAAACAAAGGTAAAAGGTGGACAAAAAATGGAATAGTAATTAAGTTTAATAGGATGGTTTGTCTAATCCTGCTCCGGATTTGAACGTAGTGTCTTCCTGTAATCACCCGGTGACCGGCCAGCTTTTTTTGTGAAAAGCCTGATGAAGTACTTTGTATCTTTATAGCCTAGCTGGTCCGAAATTTCTTTAACGCTCAATTGCGAATAATAGAGTAGGCGCTGTGCTTCGCTCAGTATTTCCTTCTGGATCAGTGCTGATGCGGATAAGCCGGTCACCTTTTTAACAACATCGTTCAGGTGTGCTACCGAGATATTTAACTTTTCGGCATATTCTGAGGGGCGTTTGAGGTTACGGTAATCGGTCCGCACGAAATTCCTGAATTCTTTGGTTATGCTGATTACCCTGAGGCTATGGCTTGTGGAGCTAGCTGTCAATGTGCGCTCATGACAAATTACCGTCTGAGTTATAAAAGCTGACAGCAAGGGCTGTTGGACCTCGCTGCTCGCAGTAATATTTATACTGTCCAAATTTTTTAGGGACTCCAGAATTGACGTGAACCATTGGTGCTCAAGCTCGGAGAGTGATAAGATAATAGTTTCATTTAAAGATGCATCAAGCATATCCTTTGCTGATTGCGTAAGGTGGTGGCCTTCAAAAGAGATATAATAACCAGATGTCCCAACAGACTTGGTGATCTGGTGAACCTGGTGCGGAGGACAGACAAAAAGTGTTCCGGCAGGCATAGTTAAATTGTCAAGATCAAATAGGACCTCCAACTGTCCAACTTCAACAAGCATACAGGTATAATGGTCATGCCTGTGGGGGTTTTGCGCTTTTACAATGCCAGGAGTTGAACCATCCCATATTCCCACAGCAATACTGCTGCTGGAATCCATTCTGTTCAATAAAATAGAATCACTTTTTGGCATGCTTCGCAATTTAAAACTCAAATTTAGTTCATCTACTTTAAGAATTACTATTGATTATTCTTTATTATACTGCTGTTGCTAAACAGCAAGATTGGCACAATTGTTTTAACTGACCGGTAGCGATGGTCCCAACCACTTGATCCGGAGGTCACCCAATATAAATTGCCATACAGCAATACTACGTTTCATAGAACGCTAATTTTATGTCACAAAATAATCAGTTTTTAAATATAAATCATTCGTTGTTCAATCTCCAATTATTAAATTGCAGTACAACAAATATTAAATTAGATAATAATTATTTTAAGGTACGTATTGCATCTTTGATGATATCAATAGACTTAATAATCTCTTCTTCTTGAAGTGACGCGAATCCAAATCTTAAGGCATTATAATGACCGCCATCTTCTAGATTGTAAATAGTCCCATTAAATTTAATTCCTTTTGCAGATGCGAAATTTATGATTTTTGACAAAGGAAAATCGAAATTGCCCCATAAGGCCATACCTCCATTTGGCTTATTGATATTAACTATCTCGCCCAATTATGCATTTAGTAACTCGTTTAAGAGATCGCATCGTTGTCTATACAGTTTGAATACCGAATACTCGACTGTCATAATATTCTTTCACCTCTTTTACAATTGATTCATATCCAGCTTTGCCTATAATATAAGGGAAGAAAATGTCTATATCTGTTGAGATACGGTGACCATAACGAATAGCTAAATTAGTACCCCCGCCAAGTGCCGAACCTTGAAAGCTTTGGAAAGATTGTAGTTCATGAATAGTCTTTAAAAGACCAGAAGAAATGGCTGACATTACTTATAACGTAGAAATTGCTTTACATGATAGCGATGGGCAACTAGCTTACAAACTTCATTACTAATGCGTTCTTTTGTTTTTTTAAGCTCAGCAACAATTTGGGTTTTACTATAAAGTTGCTCCAATGGTTGTATATCTTTTGCGAATGTTTCAGCTGTTGTGGCCATAAGAGCTCTCGGGATAATAAAATCCTTATCATCCTCAATATCTAAATTCTTTGGATCGACATCCCAAAATAAATACTTGGGTAGAAATTGTGATATATCCTTTATTGTGCTCATTTATACAAAAATACGTTATCGGCTAAACAAAAAGAAATTTTAATCTTATTATTGTAAATAATCTATAGTGTTTGTTTACTGGAGGTTACGCTTATATTGACACCCAAAAGTGGGGAAGAACCAGTTTATCCGAAATCTACATCTAAAACCAAAAAAGGAAAAAATACGAATAGATCATCGGATTGGAAATAGTTTCATTCGACTTTCTATCGATGATTTAGGTTATGCTATAGCTCAAAGGTGAGTCAAAAACACCACTTGGGATCATCATCAATAATACTTTTCACTCATTCATAAAATATTTATTATTTTTAAATTATTGTTAAGCCTATTTATGAAATGTATCCTTGTATTTTTGATAAACCTGATGATAATATTGACAGCCTCAGGTAATAATAATCAGTCATTGGATGTTAATTCCCAAAATCAAGAAAAGAATGAGGTTTCTAGCGGTGATCAGGATACAATTATTTCCACTGGTTGGTACTTTGTTGTGAAAGAAGGTGCCCCGAATGCTATCGCAAAGCAGCTGGATAAATCCACCGCAATCTTATTTCTACACCGCGTTCCTATTCTGACAGTTTCAAATTTTGAATCTGTCACGATAAGTGAAAATGCTACAAAAGATAAAACCATTGCTATGCAATTCGATGAAATTGGAACTCTGAAATGGGCGGCGGCAACAGAAAAAGCGAGTCGAAACAGAGACCGTATAGCTTTTATTGTGGATAATGTACTTTTAGATGCTCCATTTGTAAATGCGCCGATACCCAATGGTGTATCAGCAGTCAGTTGTGGCGGATACTATTCTGAAAATGAACTCGAACAATTAAAAAAACGAATGGAGAATGAGATGTCAGCGAAAAGTAATCGAAACGTTCATTTATTGAAAATAGAGAATGAAAATACCAATTAAATTAGGAACATATTTTGTTGTCGATTTAGAGGATTATTATGTATTCGGAAGAATCATTGAAGATTATATTTTTGTTTTCTTTGATTTCCAATCATCAAAGGAAGATATTGACTTGGATGTGCTATTAGAAAAGAATATTCTATTTTCCATTCATGTTGGCTGGGCTGCTATAACTTCTAAAAGATGGAAAGTTTTGGCTATTAAGCCGCTGGAGGAGAAATTCAAAATTGCAACTCCTTTTTTCGTGCAGGAAATAGGTAATGATGACTTATGTTGGATCGATTATAATGGTATAAGAAATCAAGTGACTAAGTCTGAATGTTTTGGACTTGAAAGATTGGCGACTTGGAATGCGATCCATGTTGAGCAACGTATCAGGGATCACTATGATGGAAAACCTAATATGTACCTTTTGGGATTGATGTTGAGATAGGTTTTATTATCCTTTGTAAGTACATGGCTAGCGCAATAATAAAGAGGAAGATTATTTTACCAAAATCTGAATTATTTAAAAATATTATACCGGTAGATTTGGATGATGCTCATCTTGATCTACATAACGACTATGACTGCATTAAATTGGTATACAATGCAGCATATAACGAATTTCGCCTTACTTTTAAACGTGTCAATCTAGAAACTGATGTTAACTATAATCTAGTTGATGTAGTGTTTATTGATGCCGTTATGGATACATGCCTATTTGTTTTTGACAAAGATGTTTCTGAGGAATTTGGGACTATTGACCTGTTGTATCGAGGTCGGTTTGAAAATGGCAATGAGCTAGCTGAGTTTGATAGTTTTGGACGATCGTTGTACTATATAGGTTTTTATAGCGAGATAGAATTAAAGATATTTGCAAAGGCATTAATAGTTGAGTTGTGGAATAGCTTTTCTAATTGATGATAGCAAACCTTTACTATCAGCAGTATCATTTTGTGTATTACTTTCTTGCGTTTTCCCAAAATTTATCCATCATAATTTTAGTTTCTTCCGGTTTTCTCAGCATGACACTTTCTCCGTTTTCGTCTGTCGTAAAATGTCCTTTGAATGCATCTGGCATTGCATCATATTGTTTCTTCACTTGTTCCAAGGTTTCTTTGAAACAGCTATATCCAAATTTTTCGACTAAAAAAGGCAAAGCGTTTTTCCCTCTTAATAATTCGTATTCTTGGTAATTATATGGTGTCGTTTCTTGCCTTTTTGCTAATGTTTGATTAAACTTATCAAGCAGTTTAGCAATCTCTTTCTCTTCCATAAAATTTGAAAGCCCACGCAAAGCATAGATTTTCATATCTAAATATCGTTCTTTCTTGTAAGCATTTGCAAAGAATTCTTTCAATGTCGCAAAATTAAAGTCATACAAAAGTTTTAAAATCTTATTTCTAATGTCAAGTTGTTTGGTGGAGTAGTAAATATTTGTCAGGTAGTGTGAATTTTCTACGCTGATTACATTTTTGTCTAAATCAAATAACGCATTGCGAAACTCAATGTGTCTGTCGTTAATTTTTTCATTGGTTAGTATTTCGGGAAAGTATTTTGTCATATCGGTCGATTGAGTAGTATGGGTAACGGTTCACAGCTTGGCAATAGTTTGTGCTAAATTGGACTAAAAGTTCAATTTAGCACAAACCTTGGACAATGCTACGAGCCATAGCTAAATTAATAAATTTTTGAAAAGAAAATATAATAATCGTCCGATGAGAGGATATATGGCTTATTAAGCCAAATTAGTTGTTTGACAAGGAAAGCTACTGGTGACTGCAACTAATTTTAGTATCCCTTCGACATTGAAATCCTGGATTGACCATATTTCGATCGCTGGAAAGACATTTTCGTATGCTGATGGTCATGTAAAAGGACTTCTTAAAAATAAAAAGGTCTATCTTAACTTTGCGGTTGGCGGTATCTATGACAATGGAATCGTGGATAATATGGAAATGTATCTTCGCACTTTCTTTGGATTTATCGGGATATCAGATGTAGAGGTCTTCAAGACAGAGGGTACGATGTTGCCTGGGCTTAAGGACGAAAATATGTTATTGGCGACGGGAGAAATTGAAGCCGCTATCGCCTGATCTAATTGGTCAATGATATCAAAATCTCCACAACAGGCTTAGGATAAATAATAAATCCACATTTAATAAGATGTGGATTTATCTATTTCTGGGCTTCCGATATGACTATCCTGCCAGATTTATCCCATTTGACGATACGTTTTATAGCGAATGGTTTGTTGTTGGACTTGTATTTACATTTCCGGTACCGATTGTAAGTTTTGGATATCGCTATGCCGAAGGAGATCTACTTTACCCTGTATTTATCATTCAGACAGTTATGTTTGTACTTACTTTCTTTGTTCTGAATCATCTATTAATGGCAAACTCTTTTACACTCTTTTTAGTCAAAATCAAAGAGATCGGAGAGGAAAGATTTCTTCTTTCGCCCATGTGGATATTTGTGATTGTCCGTATAGTGGTCATTTTCGCGGTAGGATTGCTTTGATTGATAGTTTTCTCTTTCGTACTTATTGTAATCGCTAACATCTTTATTGTGAGCTTGGCTACTGTTGTCCATATTATTGCTGGCTTGTTCCAGCAATTTATCCAGTTCTCCTTTATCCAGCCATATTCCTCTGCAGTTTGGGCAATAATCAATTTCAATTCGGTGACGTTCCGTCATCAGTAGTGTTTCGTTACAGTTTGGACATTTCATATTTTTCGAATATTAATGAACTTACAATATAATTAAAATTATAAAACCAATAGCCTTGTCCCTCTATTATTTAGCAATTTTTAACGTAGTGATTTCAGTCATCAATTTTCGGGATTATATAAGCGATGAACAATAACATCGGGCTTATACGCTAGTAGAGTTTGAATCTGAAAGTTTTTTTAACGCTTTATTTTTCCGAATATTAAAGAAACTTAATAATACTACGTTCAATCGAACTGATATCATAAAAAAATGGCTTCGGAACAATTATGTGTTCGAAAAACTCCCCATGCATCAAAAAATTTAGCAGCTGTTAACGCCACTGGTTCAGTGAAAAAATCTGAAGGGCTATCTGATGTGAGGTCCCGAAATCCGATGGGCTTATTGACAAGCGAAACGTTGGTCAATGAATTGAAAACCCAGTTTAATTTAAAACTGGCATCTGATCGAGTGGGCCCGTATGGATATGGTAATTCACCTCGGCTATTGTTCTTTGTAGGTTCTTGTCCAGCGTTAAAGGATCAGATCAAATCCTAGTTCGGATAACATCCGTTCATGATTATTCATAAAATACTTCATCAGTTTATACTGTTCAGTATCCTGGTATGCAATCAGCTTTATTCCATTTTCAGATACTTGATAGATATCTGCTTCGGGATAGGCCATTAGGATAGGGGAGTGTGTTGCAATAATTAATTGCGATCTGAGTTCTATAAGCTGTTTTATTCGGCTTAGCATATTTAGTTGGCTTATGATAGACAGAACTGATTCTGGCTCATCAAAAATATAGAGTCCGTTTCCGTTTAGACGATGATGCAATAACGATAGAAAGCTTTCACCGTGAGAACGTTCGTGTAGCGATCCACCATAGGATTTCTGGGCTTCATATTGATCTACTGCCGTGGCAACATTATAAAAACTTTCAGCTCTGAGAAAATATCCATCTCTGTTGCGGTATGCCGTTCGTATCACTTGGATATCTTCAAATAAAGCGGAATGGGAATCCATGGTACTAAAATTAAAATTGCTCCATCCTTTCTGGCTTTTTATGGTAATATGAGCTAAAATATAGCATAATATGATCCGTTTAATCGAAAAATTTCTGTAACTAACTGTATTTCAGAAAACTTTTTAAGCTTTAATGGGACGGCAATGTTTAATGTCTAATTTAAATAAAATTAGCTCTGTTTTTCACTAATAATGGACTTGAGTCAATTAAAGATTTTAATATCATCTAGCCAATGCCAGCTTATATATTGGATTTTTTGACTTTTTCTTTCTGAAATATAGAATATATACTAGTTTTGTTTTAAGCCTAGAAAATGTTACTATTGCGTTTCGTCACTTTTGTTTAAGCTATCATGTATAAACGTGTCATTTGTGTGTTGTTGATTGCAATATCGTTCATTCTCTGTAAAGCAGGAATCGGACAAGATACTTCGTTGATACAACTGCTTCAGGTGATCGACAAAAAGGAAGAATTTATGGCCATTAAAGAAGCCAGAATAGACGATTTGGTACGACAGCTTCAGAAATCAACAAATAACACTTCCGGACAATACGAATTAAACAAGCTCCTTTACCAAGAATATGCTTCATATAAACTAGATTCTGCGATTATATATGCTAGGGAAAATGTAAAGTTAGCGCAAACGAGTGGCGATTCCTTTCAAGTCAATGATAGTAATCTGGATCTTGCTTCATTTTATTTCACAGCAGGTATGTATATTGACGCCTATAAGATATTGGCTACTGCAGAGAAAAATAAGCTTCCTAGAGAACTATTGATCAAGTATTACGATGCGTGGAAAAGGCTCTATAAATTTTATTCATTTTCAAACACTGATGATCGGCAGTATGCCATTCGGAGTGACCGCTATCGCGATTCGCTTTTAAGTGAACTGGATACGACAAGTAGTCAATACCGTATTGTTTATGCTGAAAAGCTCCATGATGAAGGGAAATTTGAGGAAGCGAAAAAGACGTTGATGTATATGCTTGATCTTTCCCGAAAAGAAGATCATGAACATGCTATCTTATGTTATGCCCTGGCCAATATCTACGAAAAGGAAGGAAATGTTGACCTTCAACGCAAATATTTGACGCTGTCTGCTATTAGTGACATTAAAAATGCCATCAAAGAGAACGCCTCGATGCAGGCACTTGCGACTTTATTGTATAAAACAAATCATATTGAAGAAGCCTATAGTTGTATCAAATCGTCGATGGAGGATGCTATATTTTGCAATGCTCGTTTTAGGACGTATGAGGCCTCACAAATATTCCCGATTATAAACTCAGCCTATCAGGAAAACGAATTACAACAAAAGGCAAAATTGACAATCTTTCTAGCGATTGTCAGTATCCTATCGTTGTGCCTCATCATAGCAGTTATTTTGATATATAGACAGATGAAGCGGGTAAATCGCGTCCGTAGAGAACTCTTCGAACTCAATCAAAAATTGCAGGAGCTAAATCAGCAATTGAATACAACCAATGACGAGCTTCATACCACCAATAGCGAAGTGCTGTCTATGAATAGTGAGTTAGCAGAAACCAATCATATCAAAGAAGCCTATATCGGCGAGTTCCTAAATTTATGTTCCTTATATATTGACAAGCTCGAAAAATTCCAGATTTCGCTCAACAAAATGGTCATGGCCAAGAAGATCGAAGAGCTCAAGCAGATGCTTAAATCACGCGATATGATCGACCATGAAGTAAGAGAATTATATGCCACTTTTGATCATGTATTTTTGCATTTATATCCGAACTTTGTGGAAGATTTCAATGCACTATTAGTCGCAGATATGCAAGTTGTCTTGAAGCCAAATGAAGTACTGAGCCCCGAACTCCGTATTTTTGCATTGATTCGTTTGGGTATTACAGATAGTGCAAAGATAGCCCGTTTTCTGCACTATTCAACCAATACCATTTATACCTATCGGACCAAATTCAGAAATAAAGCTGCTGTTCCGCGCGAAGATTTTGATGAATTGGTCACAAAAATAGGTCGAAAAGCCCTAAATTATTAAGCTGATCTTCTATATATTTCTTTACGATATTTTATATAATTACTTGTTTTTTAGGTTTTTACGTTTTTGTTGTTTCTATATTCGCTGACACAGCCCTTTTATCTGCCCTCTGATCCTCCTATTTTTGGATAAACCAGTTAGGGGACGATTTGACATTAGTTTCCAAGTCGAAATTAAATAACAATTATAAGTAATACGTAAAAATCAAATTTTATGAAAAACCAGGGGCGATTACGTTTTACGTATCCCATTCTCATGCTTTTAATGATTTTGATCAGTTTAAATTCATTTGCACAACAAAGGGAGATTCAGGGTACTGTAAAAGACGAAAACAGGCTAGCTATTGAAGCTGTTTCCGTCAGCAACAAAGGGACAACCCAACAAGTACAGACAGA
Organism: Sphingobacterium sp. UBA7625; assembly: GCF_002484085.1. Lineage (NCBI taxonomy): Bacteria > Pseudomonadati > Bacteroidota > Sphingobacteriia > Sphingobacteriales > Sphingobacteriaceae > Sphingobacterium > Sphingobacterium sp. UBA7625. The sequence continues at coordinate 16,978 of NZ_DLJD01000058.1, read as the reverse complement.
TCGAAATGGCCATTTTAAAATGACCATTGCACATGGTTCAGTTTTGAGTATTTCCTATATCGGCTACAAGACTCAAGAAGTAAAAGTCGACAATGCATCAATTTATGATATTATACTAGTCAAGGATAACACAGCACTCGACGAAGTGGTTGTTATCGGATATGGGACCGTTAAAAAGAAAGATCTGACGGGTTCTTTAGCATCTGTGGGTGCTGAGGCAATGAAAGATAAGCCTGTGGCAAATGTTGGCGAAGCACTTCAAGGACGTGCCTCTGGTGTACAAGTTATTAACTCAGGCGCGCCCGGAAGCAATGTGTCCATACAGATCCGGGGTCTGGGGTCAATCAACAATAGCGCACCATTGTTAGTGATTGATGGCGTTCCAACGGATCTGTCTCTCAACGCGCTCAATCCGAATGATTTGGAGACAATCGATATCCTCAAAGATGCCTCTGCTACTGCCATTTATGGTTCTAGAGGAGCCAATGGTGTTGTATTGATTTCAACAAAAAAGGGTAATAAAAATAAAGGCAGTATTACAGCAAGTGCTAACTACGCGATTCAGCAGGCAACCAGCCTACCCAAAATGCTTAATGCACAACAGTTTGCATCGCTGCACAATGAGATGATGGCCAACAACAATAACCGTCAACGACCGGATTTTGCCGATCCTACATTGCTTGGCCAGGGAACAGATTGGTTGGATGCGCTTTTACAGACAGGTAAACTGGCTAATTATGCCCTTAGTTATTCCGGTGGTGGCGAAAAGAATACGTACTATGTCTCTGCTGGTATACTCAATCAGGATGGCATCGTGAAAAACACCGAATACAAACGGTATAATTTTCAGTTTAACAATGAAGCTAAACAGACAGCATGGCTCAAATTGGGCAATACACTCACGCTAAGCCATGATATAAAACACAACGGTTCCTATAGTGTATTGAATACGCTGGCCTCATTGCCTACACAGCTAATTTTTAATGAAGATGGCACCTATTCAGGCCCTGGAAATGAAGCTATATTCTATGGCGACCTGCGCAATCCAATCGGTACCGCCATGCTCGAACAAAATACAACGAAAGGCTATAATCTTCTTGGAAATATCTATGCGGAAGCAAGTTTCTTTAAACATTTCACCTTCAAAACTTTGCTTGGCCTTGATTATAAGGCTTGGGACAATATGACCTTTTCGCCTAAATACAATTGGAAACCCATCCCTGTTCCCAATTCCTATCGGAGTGAAAGCTTCAACAAGAGCCTAACCTATTTGTGGGACAATACCCTCACTTATGCAAATACTTTCGAGGGTGGACACGAAGTCAATATGATGATAGGATCTAGTGCGCAAAACAATGATTATAATTACATGAATGGAAGTATCAAGGAATTTCTTTCCGACAATAATAACCAGTTAAACAATGGTTTGTTGGATCCAACCGTAGGTGGGAGCCGCAATGAATGGGCGCTATTGTCATTCTTTGGACGCGCCAATTATACATTTAAAAATCGCTATCTCCTTACCGCCACTATACGTCGTGATGGTACATCAAGAATTGCTTCGGCCAACCGTTGGGGGACTTTTCCTTCTTTTTCTGCCGCCTGGCGTATCTCTGAAGAGTCTTTTTTTAACAAAAATGATTTTTGGAGCGATGTTAAACTCCGTATCGGTTATGGAGTTACCGGTAATCAGGCCGTGTTGGACAATTATGCTGCATCAGCCCGCTTAAAAACTGGTCAATATGTTTTCAATGGTATTCCCGTTTCGACATTGTACCCACTCGTTATGCCTAACCCAGGTATACGCTGGGAAACGATCAAACAACAGAATGTTGGAATTGATGCAAGTTTTTTCAAAAACAGGATCCAGTTAACGATGGATGCTTACATCAAAAAAACCTCAGATATGCTCGTCAAAATGAGCGTACCCATTACGACAGGATATTCAGACAGCTACACCCCAATGATCAATGCCGGAGAGGTAGAAAACAAGGGTTGGGAATTGAGTTTACGTAGCCAAAACCTACAAGGAGAATTGGTTTGGAATACCGATTTCAATATCTCCTATAATAGAAATAAGGTCGTTAGACTTGATGGCGATGTACCTATTTACTATGGTTATCAGTCCCATACCATTGGACAGCCTGTTGGATCATTTTATGGCTATTTGACCAATGGTATTTTTCAGAACTGGGCCGAAGTGAATAGTTATGCTTATCAATACCAAGGGGCTGATCCAGCCAATAGTACGGCACCCGGCGATATCAAATTTAGGGACATCAATAAAGATGGAGTCGTCAATGACTATGATCGTACCTATTTGGGCAATCCAACACCAAGTTGGAGTTTTGCCATAAATAATAAGTTGTCCTATAAAAATATCGATCTTGAAGTATTCTTTCAAGGGGTATCCGGAAACCAGATCTATAATGCCAATAGGGTTACCTTGGAGGGTATGTATACCATACGAAATCAGACGACTAAGGTTCTTGATCGTTGGACCGCTGAGGGAACAAGTAACGAGGTGCCCAGAGCGATTTACAGCGACCCCAATAAAAATACACGTAATTCAGATCGTTTTATAGAGCAGGGAAAATACCTGCGTCTGAAAAATCTGACCGTAGGTTATACCTTGCCTGAGGCTGTAGCCAAACGTCTGCATGCAGGACGGTTGCGGTTTTATTTTTCAGGACAGAATTTGTTCACCTGGACCAAGTATTCTGGCTTTGATCCTGAAGTGATAGGAGGTGTTGATAATAGTAATTACCCGATCACAAAAAACTTTAGCTTGGGATTGGACCTTAGATTTTAACCAATTAGACTCGTGATGATGAAAAAAATATTTTATATGGCTCTTGCGGCGATGCCCCTTTTGTTGGGCTCATGTTCAAAATTTTTGGATAAAGAACCTCTTGAGGATCCCAGTGCCGAATCCGTCAAGGATGCTTCCGCTGCCGTTGCAATGATCAATGCGGCATATCAGCCACTCCAACGACCCAAATTATACAATATGCGGATATGGTCATTAGACATTATGGCCGGGAATAGTGCCGTGGGCGCAGGTGGTGGCGATGACGGAATAGAAACGATCCAACTGTCCAATTTTTCCACTGGCCCCGACAATTTCTCGGCGGTTGATCTTTGGCGAGGACCCAATCCTGGTATTTTATATTGTAATACCGTCTTGGAAAATGTCCCTTCGATGGATATAGATCTCCAATTGAAAAACAGATTGATCGGTGAAGCCAAATTCCTCCGAGCGAACTATTATTTTATTTTGGTTCAGCTGTTTGGCGATGTGCCACTTTCATTGGTACCTGCAAAACCTGGAGATGATCTTAAACCGGCTCGCGTGAGCAAAGAACGCATCTATAAGGAAGTTATAGTACCAGACCTTAAGGAAGCCATTACACTGTTACCACGTCGTGAGGAATATGCCGATCAGGATAAGGGACGCGTCAGTAAAGGAGCTGCGGCAGGCCTTTTGGCAAAAGTTTACCTCACGCTAAAACAATATCAGTTGTGCATTGATCAATGCAATCAAGTCGAGTCGCTGGGGTATGTGCTTAATGCAGACTATAGTGATTGTTTTGGGGCTGAGCCTCGTCATAAAAATACAGCCGAATCGCTCTTTGAAGTACAATATTATGGACTTACCAAGGCCGGATTTTGGGATGATGAAAATCAGGCAAACTGGCTGAGTACCTATATGGGACCACGCAATTCCGGCTGGGTGGGCGGTGGCTACGGTTGGAATCAGCCAACGGCTGAGTTTGTCTCCCAATACGAAACTGGAGACTTGCGCAAAGATAAAACTGTTTTGTATGAAGGAGGACCACTTTTCGACGGTAAGGCCTACAAATCCAATATGTCGTCCACAGGATATAACGTGCGCAAATTTTTGGTTCCATTGTCCATTTCACCCGATTACAATACCAATGCAGCCAATATCGTTGTGTTACGTTATGCAGACGTGCTATTGATGAAGGCTGAGGCACTCAATGAACTTGGCAATACGGCTCAAGCGGTGGATCCCCTGTATTTGGTGCGCCAACGAGCAGGTTTGACCGACAAAAAGTCAATTACAGGACTTTCCCAAGCTGATATGCGTGACAAGATCCGTCACGAAAGAAGAATAGAACTTGCTTTTGAAGGAAAACGCTGGTTTGATATGATTCGCTGGGACAATGGACAGTATGCGCTTAACTTTCTGCACAGCATCGGCAAGCTCAATGCGACCGCAAAACATTTGTTGTTACCCATTCCTCAAGTTGAGATTGACGCCAATCCAAATTTGAAGCAGAATCCAGGTTATTAAATCCCTTTGGTAATTAACCAACTAACAAATTTAAAAAGATGAAAAGACTATATTATATTATCAATTTGATCTTGATTTCGTCCTTGTTCTGTCAGTCCTGTAAAGACGATTTTGGCAATGTCATCTATCCCGATGGTCCTTTAGAACTCAGTGTCTCAACATCAGATATTGTATTGAATGTTGCCGCCCCGGAGCAGGAAGCTGTCGTATTCGACTGGACATCGGGTTCTAATTTTGGAACGAATGCAGCCATCAAGTATACCCTTGAAATCGGTGAAAAAGGTAAGGATTTTAAGCCTTCCATTAGCACTACTTTTGAGAAAGGATTGCGGTCTCAACGATATGTTACCAAAGATTTTAATCAATTGTTAATTGAAAAGCTTGGCATCACACCAGGAAGCGGAGCAGAGCTGGAAGCTCGTGTTACTGCAGAGATCCAAGGCGGACAAAGCGCAACACAGCTGTCTCAAATACTTAGTTTAAAAGTCAAAACCTATAGGCCGATCACCGAAACCCTCTATATGTTGGGCAATGCTACCAGCAATGGCTGGGATGCGCATAAAGCAAGTAAGATGAATCAAATACAGGGTACACCAGGAGCCTTTATATGGCAAGGCGTATTGAGCCCGGGCGAATTTAAATTTATCAGCACCTTGGGCAATTTTATTCCTTCGTACAATAAAGGAACAAGCAATGAAAAGCTCTATTATCGTGAGTCGGAGTCAGATCCTTATGATGTTCCGTTTACTGTTGCCAAATCTGGCTTATATCAAGTCAAAGTCAATCTGATCGACCTATCTATTGCCATTACCGAAATTGAAGGAGCCATGTATGATGCATTGTGGTTTGTGGGTGGCTTTACCGGCTGGTCCTTTCAGCCTATGGTGAAAGACCCGAATGATCCCTTTATTTTTATGTATCATGCCGTCTTGAATTCTAGTAATAGCACAGACGAGTTTAAGATTGCAACGAAACCAGATTTTGATCCAAGCGTTGTCTTTTTGCGACCAGAGACAGATCAACAAGGCGTTGGAACAGACCTACCTGTTGTCAAGTGGTCCGAAAGTGAAAATAAGAATGATTATAAATGGCGTATTAATAAAGGAACCTATAAGATCAGGTTGGATCTACGGACCAATAAAATTACCATTGCTCCTTTTACACCGTTTCCGGCTATTTATCTTGTGGGCGATGCGACGCCCAATGGTTGGGATATTGCCACAGCAACCCCGATGGTCAACGGTGATACACCCCACAGACTTACCTGGTCTGGAACACTCAAAGCTGGGGAATTAAAGTTCAGTTGCGATAAACAGGCCGATTGGAATGGCGCATGGTTTTTGGCCTCACAAAATGGCAAGACACCGTCAGGGCAGACCGAGCAGATGATCTTTAGCAAATCGGGCTCCAATCCAGATAATAAGTGGAAAGTGACCACTGGGGGTACCTACAGTATCACACTGGATCAGCTACAGGAAACAGTCACAATTGTCAAACAATAAATCAATCTTAAGCTTGTTCCTCATCAGCAAAATGGAGGAATAAGCTTAAGAGTACATGATATAATTATTTACAGATGAAACGAATATTCAGACTTTTGGCTGCCGGCGGGATGCTTCTAAGCGTGAGCTGCAACAACTATTACGATATTGACAAAGCCCCGATCACCTATGGGCAGACCTATTTTAAGCCTGTCATCAATACGGATAAGGCTGTTTATAAACCTGGGGAAAAGATTACATTTACAGCTGCTATCTCCGACAATAATTTAAGTGTCGCCTATACCTATCTGGGCGAATTGATCAAAGAGGAGCCGCTTTCACAGTCGAGCTGGACCTGGATACCACCTACGACAGATTTTCGGGGCTACATGGTCTATCTTTTTAAAACTGGTGATATAACTAAAAAGCCGCTCTACAGCATAGCCGTGGATGTATCTTCCGACTGGCGCAAGTTTCCACGGTATGGATTTGTATCCAATTACGGACGTCTTGATCAGCAGGCAATACAACGCAATGTCGAAACGCTCAACCGTTTCCATATCAATGGAATCCAGTTTTATGACTGGCAGATGGATCAGCATAAACCTTTGGCCGGTTCTGTATCCAATCCGGCTGATTCCTGGCTGGATCTTATCGGTCGGACCAATTACAAATCTACCGTTGATGGCTATATTCAGGCCGCTCATGATAAAGGGATGAAAGCGATGTTCTACAACCTGTTGTATGGCGCTTTGTCCAATGCGGCAAGTGATGGGGTATCCGAACAATGGTACCTTTTTAAGGATAATCAACATCAAGAGAAAGATATGCATCCGTTGAATGCACCCTTTCGCAGCAATATCTATTTGGTCGATCCCGGCAACTCCGTCTGGCAGACCTATATTAACAAAAGACATCAAGATGTATTTGCGGTCTATAATTTTGACGGCTATCACATCGATCAGTTGGGAGACCGCGGAAAACTATATGACTATAGTGGCAAAGAAGTGAAACTAGACCAGAGCTACGCCCCATTCATTGCAGCGTCAAAGAAGGCTTTTCCGGGCAAGTATCATGTGATGAATGCAGTTAATCAATACGGTCAGGAGTATGGAATAGCACCTTCTGCTGTTGATTTTTTATATACCGAAGTTTGGGATCCCAACAAATCATACGATGAATTGGTGAAAATTATCCAAGATAATGACCGTTTTGGCAACTACAATAAGAACACCGTACTAGCAGCTTATATGAACTATGCTAAGTCCAATCAGGCAGGCTTTGTCAATGAGCCAGGTGTGTTGCTGACCAATGCGGTCATTTTTGCCAATGGAGGGGCTCACCTTGAAATGGGAGAACATTATTTGACCAATGAATATTTTGCAAATAACAATCTGCAGCTTAAAGGAACAACAAAGGAAAAGCTGATCCAATATTATGACTTTATGGTCGCCTACCAAAACGTATTGCGAGACGGTGGTACCGCCACGGTCTTTAGTGTCACCGGTACAAACGCTTTGACTATCAGCAATGGTAAAGCAATCTCAGGCAGTATTACCAGCTATGGACGACATTTTGCTAACCGCGATGTGATCCATTTAATCAATTTTAAGGATGCCAATACAATGGAATGGCGCGATACCAACGGGACTCAACAGGAACCCTCCAATATCAATGGCCTACAGATCAACCTCGACGTAATACGTACTGTCAAGCGAGTATGGTTGGCATCGCCCGATATGCAAGGGGGCGTCGCTATTTCGCTTACTAAAGCGCAGACAGGAAATAAATTGACCATCGATCTGCCGGGGCTCAAGTATTGGGACATGGTTGTGATCGAATATTAAAAATCTATTATGCATAAACTAAACTCTTTTTATTTGATGCTGTTTTGCCTTATCTCCATCATTCATGGAGCATCAGGACAGGTGACGAAAGTGATACAATGCCAAGATTATCAGATCGAGGGGCGAAAGGTGATTTTCAATTGCAGCGATGGTGCTAAGTTGGAGCTTTATTTTTGCAGCAGTTCTGTTGTTCGGATCTGGTATGATGCCAGCGGCAAACTGCAAAGGAAGAATTCTTCCTTTGCAGTAGTTCACGAACAGCTTGAAGACATCGGTGAAATCAAGGTGAATAACGAACCGGCAACCTTCGAAATTTTCACCGGAAAGCTGCGTGTCCGTCTCAACAAGAATCCCATGCAATTGCTGATTTACGATAAGTGGCAAAAGTTGGTTTTCAGTGATTATAAAAGTCTTGGACACAGCACGAGCGGTACCAAGACCGTGGCACACAAAGTGCTGCGTCCCGATGAACAATTCTTTGGCCTAGGCGAAAAGACTGGGCCACTCAATCGAAGAGGCCGATCTTACAAGATGTGGAATAGCGACAAACCCTGTTATAGCAGTCAAGAAGATCCATTGTATAAAAGTATCCCTTTTTTCATGAGCAGCTACCATTATGGTATTTTTTTGGACAATACCTATAAAACGGCTTTTGACTTTGGAACCACCAATACAGAATCCTACTCCTTTGAAGCACCGGATGGCCCCTTCATCTACTATTTTATCTATGGTAAAGACTATAAGGAAATTCAGCAGCACTATATCACATTGACCGGAAGGCCGATTATGCCGCCGAGTTGGGCATTTGGTTTTGCGCAGAGCCGTGGACTCTATACACAGGAAGATCAAGCCCTGGAGATTGCTTCCGAGTTTCGAAAGCGCCAAATTCCCTGTGATATCATCTATCAGGATATAGGCTGGACACAGGAGCTGCAAGATTTCAACTGGCGTAAAGGAAATTATAAAGATCCTAAAGGAATGCTCAAAAAGCTGAATGAACAAGGCTTTAAGATGATTCTTTCACAAGATCCAGTGGTGTCGCAAGCAAATAAAAGTCAGTGGCAGGAGGCCCATCAAAAAGGATATTTTGTCAAGGACCGTCGTACGGGTACATCTTATGATATGCCTTGGCCATGGGGCGGTAATTGTGGTGTCGTTGATTTTACAAATCCATCTGTGGCCGACTGGTGGGGGCAGCTCCAGCAGAAGCCTCTGGCTGATGGTGTGTGTGGTTTTTGGACGGATATGGGTGAGCCTGCCTGGAGCAATGAAGAAGATGTTGATAGACTTCATATGCAACATCAGCTGGGCACGCACGCCGAGATCCACAATGTATACGGCCTTACTTGGGATAAGGTGGTGAAAGAGCAGTTTGACAAGCGTAATCCCAACAAGCGGATCTTTCAGATGACACGCGCAGCTTATGCCGGACTTCAGCGCTATACCTTTGGTTGGTCTGGCGATAGTGGCAGTGGTACCGAGGTGACCGAAGGCTGGAGCCAATTGGCCAATCAGGTTGCGGTCGGATTATCGGCGGGTCTTGGCGGTATTCCTTTCTGGACAACAGATATTTCAGGTTACTGTGGAGACATTACTGATTACCCTGCTATGGCAGAGTTGTATACACGTTGGATGCAATTTGGTGTTTTTAATCCATTGAGCCGTGCTCATCACGAGGGCAACAATGCAGTCGAACCCTGGTTATTTGGTGAGGTCGCCGAAAAAAATGCCAAGACAGCAATTGAACTCAAATATCAATTGTTTCCATATCTCTATTCCTATGCACACAAAGCGCATCAGACAGGTCTACCTATATTAAGGGGGTTGTTTATGGAATTTCCACAAGACGACCAAGTTATCGGGATCAATGATCAGTTTATGTTTGGTCAGGAAATCCTAGTGGCACCTGTGCTGAAAAAAGGCGAACGGGTGAAAAAACTCTATCTGCCCGACGGCGAATGGATTGATTTCAATGACAAAAAGACGGTCTATCTGGGCGGGCAACAGATTGCGTACCGAGCACCTCTAAATCGAATTCCAATGTTTGTCAAAAAAGGTGCTATCGTACCCATGATGCCGATCATGCAATATATCGGTCAGGATCCATTACATCCGCTTTATATCCATATCTTCCCCAATTATGAAGGCGAGTCCGCTACATTTGAACTTTATGAAGACGATGGTGAGACACAAGATTACCTCAAAGGTATTGGTTCAAAGACACGCTTTACCTGCACAACCCTAGCAGAAGGAGATTTTGAAACAGCTATTCAGCCTCTGGATAAAGAATACATACCCGCCAAAGGAAGACAGCTCTACTTATGCTATCATCTTGACAGCAGGCCCAATAGCGTCACCATTGATGGTAAGACCATATCCTACGCCTTAGCGGACAATAATCAAACGTCAACACTAAAGAACAATGAGCCGAGCTGGACATGGGATGCCCAGCAGGGGGGCTGTACCATTAAATTAACGGATAATCGAAATCCGAAAAATATAAAAATCCACTAATTATCATAAAAAATGAAGAAAACTACACTCTTGATGAGTTTATTTTTAATCACTTTGGGACTTCAGGCCCAAGAGCTGCTTTCGCCTTCGGGAAAATTGAGTCTTCAGTTTTCACTGGATGCATCAGGTGCACCGACGTATACCTTGAGTTATAAAGGCAAAGCTGTAATTAAACCCAGTAAGTTGGGACTAGAATTGACCGGCAATACCAAGAAAGTTGAATTTTCAGCGGCGGGAGAAGGCAATAGAGAACAGTTATCCAGTTCACTGTATGACGAGTTTGAACAAACGGCACAAGAAAGCAAACATGTTGATGAGCGCTGGAATCCTGTTTGGGGCGAAGAAAGTGAGATTCGAAACCACTACAACGAACTAGTTATTAGCTTGCAACAGAAAACGTCCAACAGAAAACTTGTAGTCCGTTTCAGATTATTTGACCAAGGTTTGGGATTTCGCTACGAATTCCCCGAACAAAAGGAGATGGCCTATCTCGTTATAAAGGAGGAAAAAACACAATTTGCGATGAATGGCGATCATACAGCCTTTTGGATCCCCGGAGATTACGATACCCAAGAGTATGATTATACCAAGTCTCGTCTGTCTGAGATCAGAGGATTGATGGCCAAAGCGATTACTCCCAATGCCTCGCAGACCCCATTTTCCCCGACAGGTGTACAGACGGCTTTGATGATGAAAAGTGACGACGGGCTATATATCAATATCCACGAAGCGGCTTTAATCAATTATGCCTGTATGCATCTTAATTTGGATGACAAAAATTTTGTGTTTCAATCTTGGCTGACACCCGATGCCAATGGAACCAAGGGTAATTTGCAGACACCTGCTCGGAGCCCCTGGCGCACAATTATGGTGAGTGATGATGCCAGCGATATTTTGGCGTCCCGGATGACGCTCAACCTCAATGAGCCCACTAAAATTAAAGATCCTTCGTGGATAAAGCCTACTAAATATATAGGTGTATGGTGGGAGATGATTACCGGAAAGAGCGAGTGGTCCTATACCTATGATCTTCCTAGTGTACACCTAGGTGAAACGGACTATAGCAAAGTGAAGCCTCATGGCAAACATGGTGCTACGACGGCGAATGTAAAACGTTACATTGATTTCGCCGCAAAACACGGGTTTGATGGCGTATTAGTTGAAGGCTGGAATATTGGTTGGGAAGATTGGTTTGGCAATGCCAAAGATCATGTGTTTGATTTTGTGACGCCTTATCCCGATTTTGATCTGGCAGGCATCCGGGATTATGCCAAGCAAAAGGGCGTTAAGATGATTATGCATCACGAGACCTCGGGAGCAGTCCGCAATTATGAGCGTTATTTGGATAGCGCTTATAGATTTATGAAAGACAATGGTTATGATGCTGTCAAAAGTGGGTATGTAGGCAATATTATTCCCCGAGGCGAATATCATTATAGTCAGTGGATCAATAACCATTATCAATACGCCTTGGAGAAAGCTGCTAAGTATAAGATCATGGTCAATGCGCATGAGGCCGTACGTCCGACAGGCTTATCGCGTACCTGGCCAAATCTGATCGGTAATGAATCTGCACGTGGTACAGAATATCAGGCATTCGGGGGTAACCGTGCAAACCATGTTACCATTTTACCTTTTACACGTCTTATCGGCGGACCGATGGACTATACACCGGGCATCTTTGAGATGGACATCCAAAAAATCAATCCAAAGAATACATCCTATGTCAATTCTACCTTAGCCAACCAGCTGGCCTTGTATGTGACCATTTACAGTCCTCTGCAGATGGCAGCCGACCTCCCTGAGAATTATGAGCGTTTTATGGATGCTTTTCAGTTTATCAAAGATGTCGCCGTCGATTGGGACAGTAGCCTATATCTTGAAGCAGAACCGGGAGAATACCTAACGATAGCCCGTAAATCAAAAGGTAAAAATGAATGGTTTGTCGGGAATGTCAGCGGGGAGAAAGGACATGAATCCATGTTGGATTTTGGGTTTTTAGCAGCAGGCAAAAAATATGAAGCTACGATCTACGCCGATGCTCCAGATGCCCATTATAAAACCAATCCTCAGGCTTATGTGATTAAAAAACTTAAAATAAATAATAAAAGTAAGTTAAAGCAAAAGTCTGCACCTGGTGGTGGCTTTGCCATTCGGATTGTGGAACTATAAAGCAATGATATAAAAGCTGAAAAGTCTTAGGTGGCGACTTGTTTAGCTTTATATGTGAGGCCCTCAATCAGTATTGATTCGGGGCCTTTTTATTGAGTGTTTGTTTTTTCCTTCTCGCTTATAACATGATTTTTGAGATAGGACATTGATAATATCAGTAATCCCATAAAATATAATTATTCGTGCAGAGAATTATCAATAGGAGGGTAGGCTTCAGGTCATCTTTACAATAAAAAATAACCATTTTTGCCTGTTGAATTCTTATTTGAAGGTGAGTTCTCTGAATTGAGATTTAATAGATCATTATATTTTTCTAACAAGCCAATATATTTATTCATCCAGAAATAAACAGAATTATTATCGGCATCTGTATTTTTTATAGAAGAAGCATCTTGTGCACTAAGCACGTGACGATGGTTTTTTACTAACGTTTCAGGTAGTTCGGCCGTGAAATCGTGTCCAATTATATTACCAACTTCTAAGAGAATTTGAAGATTCAAATTTTCTTGTTCAAACCAATTATATATTGTTCTCCTACTTACTTTAAGCTTTCGGGATAATTCGCTAATCCCAATACGTTCCATTCGAAGAACCTGTTTTAGAATATTTCCTAAGTGTATGCCCATAATAAAAAAATGTAAAAGTTGATCTAATTAGTCCCCACACAAGTCTAGCTCTTCATATTTGGAATTATTACTGATGAAATCTGGTAGAATTTCTTTCATTTTTTTTACCATTTCATAGTCATTGTTCATGCTATTTAAGCACAATAATTCCTCTGTAACCTGATGAACATAATTAAAGCTATAATCAATAATTTTAGATATTTTAATCTTTTGATGATGGGTCGGAATAGTTTCTTCTTCCAAAAGGAGTAACTCCTCATATAACTTTTCTCCGGGGCGTAGTCCGGTAAAAATAATTTTGATATCCTTATCAGGCGCCATGCCGGCAAGTTTGATCATGTTCTTTGCCAGATCAACAATCTTAACCGGGTCTCCCATATCAAAAATAAAGATTTCACCTCCATTTCCCATTGCTGCAGCTTCCAATACCAATTGTACAGATTCAGGAATAGTCATAAAATATCTGGTTATTTCGGGATGGGTAACTGTTATTGGGCCACCCTTTTCTATCTGAGCTTTAAATCTCGGAATGACAGATCCGCTTGACCCCATAACATTCCCGAAACGGGTCGTAATAAATTTAGTTTTTGGTTTAAGTAAACTCTTAAAATTTGCTCTAACATTCTCCGAAGCTGATAATATATTATTGTTATTTAGCGATTGGATATACATTTCTGCAAGACGTTTAGAAGCTCCCATAATATTAGTGGGTTTTACAGCTTTGTCTGTAGAAATCATAATAAACTTTTCTACCTCATGATCTATCGAAAGCTCGGATATGTTTTTCGTACCCAATACGTTGGTTAATATAGCTTCTGCAGGATTATTTTCCATCATCGGAACATGTTTATAAGCCGCTGCGTGAAAAACAATCTGTGGTTTAAATTCTTCAAACAGTGTTTTCATTCGGCTTTTGTTCTGGATGTTGGCCATGAATATTTTGGTTTTACCTTCGGGATAATAATCTTGAATTTCAAGCTGAAGTTCGTGTAAAGGTGTTTCTGCCTGATCGCAGAGGATGATATAATCTGGATTATAGTTTAAAACCTGACGTACAATTTCGGAGCCTATTGAGCCTGCTGCTCCGGTAATCAAAACTCTCTTTCCGCTTATCTCTTTTGATACATTATTCTTTTTGAGGATAATAGGTTCCCGTTGTAAAAGATCTTCAATTTTCAAGTCCTGTATCTGATTAGGACTTAATTTACCATATAGCCATTTATCAGAAGACGGCACTGTAACTACTTTAATACCCAGTTCTATACATTTTTCAATTGCTTTCTTTTTTCCATTAATATTTAGATCGTTGCCAACTAATAAAACTTTATTGATAGCATATTTTTTCTTAAGTGTTTCTATGCAAAATGACGGGTATACATTTTTTTGTTCTATATGTTTGTTTATTTTATCCTGATCATCATCAATAAAACCAAACACATTTATAGGTGTTTCCTGACAGGTATCCAATGCTTGTTTCACCAGAATTGAGGTGTTGTCAGTGCCATAAATTAAAATATTATCCTTTATATTTCCGGGTTGTAAATCTTTTAAATATCCAAAAATGTGTTTAACGGCTATTCTCAAAATAATTAACAAGGATGAAGAAATAAAAAAGTTCAATAACAGTACTTTGTCAAACCATTTCCACGGAAGTTTAAAATATGGAGCAACAAACAAATTACTGATAAGCATAAAACCAATACTGCTTATTAGCACCGCCATGAATACGCGGAAGATATCTTCTGTATTGGAATATCTTATGATTCCTGTATGAATTCTCATGTTGATAAACACGTAAATAGAGATCACACTGTAAAGTCCTATATATAGGATATCGCTGGTGTAAAACAATTCAGCAGATTCAATTTTTTTTGTCAGCAATAAAGACATAAAGAGTGTCCAGATTACGATTAACTGATCGATCAATAATATCAGCCATCTTGAATGTACTTTGTTACTAAATAATAACTTTTTCATAATAAGCGTAATTTTAGATAAATAATAGAGAGGAAAATAAGGTAATGAAAGCTCTGTATAAAGGGAAATAGTCGATTGCTATTTTTTTATCAATTCCTCGCTTATCAAGCAAATAGTTGTATGCTTTGCGGTTTGCAATGAACCGGAAACTTTTATAGTTTAAGAACAGATCTGAAAAAGCCGATTTCCATCGGAACAGGGAATCTTCTTTAAAGCCGAGCCCCCCACCTAGATGAAGAAACTTCATTCCCCTTTCCCGTCCAATAATAGTAATTTCATCAACTAGAAATTTTGCAGGAGATTGATTTAAATATGATGTTTTAGTAGCAACCAAATGTGCCTGAATAATACCGTGAGAAAAAGAGATAATCATTGCACATGTTATTTCATCACCTAAATAAACCAATAATAATCTGCAGTCAAACTCTTTTGAATGAATTAGGTTTATAAAGTATTGTTTATCAAATAAATAGTATTCAGTGGAGCCGATTCGACGCATGTTTTCTGTATAGATATCAATGAATGTATCAATATCTTCCTGTCGTTTTGATTCCTTTACGAAGTATCCTTTATTCCGGCACCTTTTGATCGCTCTACTGGCAGACCGATCGTACTTTTTACGCTGAACATCTAAAGGTAAATTCAGATCGAGTGCAACAGTAAGTCCATTTTCATGAACCCCCTCAAATTCTTTCATCAAAATATACTGATCAAAAAAAGGGTTCAATCGGGAGAATACGGAGACTATCTGTTCGTTTTTCAGAAATTTTAAAAATGACTTTTTAAAATTATCGATCAATCCTTCATCCAGGTGTTCGAATTTTTTACTTGCAATTGGTCCAGGATATCCATACACAGAGCTTAGATCAAAAAATGGCGAATCAGGGATAACTCTTTTGAGGAACGGAAAGGCTATGAAATTTTCACCTTCTTCATAAATCAAGAGTATAGGATTACCACTATTGTCTAAAGAATGATAATGCCAGGTATGATAAAAATCGTGTACAAAAGAGCGTTTAATGTAAGAATTCCATTCG
>NZ_DLJD01000058.1:450-935 GCF_002484085.1 Sphingobacterium sp. UBA7625 | reverse complement strand
CAATCTTATTATTAGGATCGATTCCTATACGATCAACTAAGGAATTATATATTGGCTCATTGGCGCCATACGTAGGCTTTCCATTGCTCTTTGTGAAAAAGAGTAATTAATTTTCTCATGATAGTAAGTGAACTAAGGTTAGATGGGAAACTCTTTTTTATTTAATTTCATTTTAATAAATCCATTTGCTTCATTGGAGCCTACTGCAACAAAACCCATTCTTTCGTAAGTTTTATAAGCAGAAATATTTAATGGATTTACCTCTAATAAGACACATTTTAAACCTAGTTCGAAAAAAGCATACTTTAATATAAGCTTTGTAGCTTGCTTGCCTATTCCGTTTCCCCATAAGCTTTTTTCACCTATGAATATATGAAAGGATGCCAGTCCATTATTTATAGCTAATAACTGAATATTTCCTATGTATTGATTGTTTTCTTTAAGACAAATTGCAAACCGTCGTTCATCCTTATTCTCTAATTTGC
>NZ_DLJD01000058.1:0-156 GCF_002484085.1 Sphingobacterium sp. UBA7625 | reverse complement strand
TATACCATAGGAACAGCATCTACAGGCATTTCAATATCAAGTTCATTTATTGCACCCAGATTTTCTTGCAAATATTTAAAGTTTTGTTTTCTTGTGTTTCCACAGTGTTGATAATCAATTCCAGAAAGAATTTCCTGCGTTAGAACAGACATCTTT
>NZ_DLJD01000024.1:45036-117215 GCF_002484085.1 Sphingobacterium sp. UBA7625 | reverse complement strand
AATAAATTTGAGACAGCCTCTCCTCTGTGATCCCGCTGGGATTGGCTCAGCCCCACAGTTCCCGTACACATCCCTGAGCCTCCGACGGATCGAACCCGGCCCGCCCTTCTTTCGAATCTTAATCCCTTTAAACAAAAAAAGCTAATCTTACGATTAGCTTTTCCTCTGTGATCCCGCTGGGATTCGAACCCAGGACCCATACATTAAAAGTGTATTGCTCTACCAGCTGAGCTACGGAATCATACTTCTTTTAGAACTATTGTTCCTTGTTTGAAGTGATGCAAAGATAGGGTTAATCTCTATTCTACGCAACTATTTCTGCGATTAAAATGGGTTTAATGTGTTTAAACCTTCATTTTTAGTAGTTTATTTTTTATTGCTAGGACAGAAATTCGCGATCTTCATCGGATAATTTGGATTTTGGCTCTTCATAATCCTCTTCCGATTCATCAGATTTTGCTGTATGTTCCTGCTGTTGTTTCTTTTTACCGCCCTTTAACAAAAAAGCGAAAATAGTACCCATCACAAAAAAAGTCAGCAGGAGTTTCCATAATGTTATCTTGCCCTCCACAAAGAGATCAATATTGACAGTTTGTGAATTTTTGACCAAAACCAGCGTCACGATGACCGACAAAAGTATTAAAAGTATGTTGCGCATAATGATGATAAATATATGTCATTAGGAATGGCGAATATAGGTAATTATCTATTTTTCGGTGCTATCAAGCGCTTTTCTTTTTATTTACTTATTATCTATTCCAATTGTTGCGCGGTTTAAACGTAAAGAATTTAAAATCACTGAAACGGAACTAAAGCTCATTGCTGCTGCTGCTATCATGGGGGATAAGAGGATACCGAAGCTCGGATATAGAATCCCTGCCGCTAACGGGATGCCTAGAATATTGTAGATAAAAGCAAACCCTAAATTTTCTTTAATATTTCGGAGTAGCTTCCGGCTCAGTATTTTGGCTTTGGCAATGCCTATTAGGTCGCCCTGAAGCAAGGTCAGCGATGCACTTTCAATTGCTACATCTGTTCCTGTTCCCATGGCGATACCGATATCGGCTTGCGCAAGGGCAGGAGCGTCGTTAATACCATCACCAGCCATCGCTATAACATGTCCTTGTTCCTGTAAACGGTGTATTTCCTGCAATTTATCTTTTGGTAATGCATTTGCTTTGAAATGCCTGATCCCGACTTGCTCCGCGACGGATTTTGCCGTATGTGCATTGTCACCTGTAAGCATAATGACATCTACATTATGCTGAAGCAGGTAGTTT
Organism: Sphingobacterium sp. UBA7625; assembly: GCF_002484085.1. Taxonomy (NCBI): domain Bacteria; kingdom Pseudomonadati; phylum Bacteroidota; class Sphingobacteriia; order Sphingobacteriales; family Sphingobacteriaceae; genus Sphingobacterium; species Sphingobacterium sp. UBA7625. Next base: position 115,935 of record NZ_DLJD01000024.1, on the reverse strand, counting down.
ATAGCTTGTTTGGAAGAGGCCTTGATCTGATCGGAGATACTAAAATAGCCGAGTAAATCATTTCCTTTCGATAGGTAGGAGACGGTTTTGCCATGAGATTGGGCTGATTCGACAGCCTTGCGTATCCCGTCCGGAATGGTCACCTGCATGGATTCCATTAACAGCTGATTGCCGAGAGCAATCAATTCGCCGTTTATATCTCCCCTGACACCTTGTCCAGAAACGTTTTCGAAGTTGGTGACTTGTTGCTCTATTTTATTGCCTTCCTTTTTGGCCTTTTCAATAATAGCCTGTCCGAGTGGATGGGTACTGTTGCTGTTTAGGGAGGCAGCTAAAGATAATATTTCACTGATACTGCTTATAGGGCTGGGTTGAATGTCATCAACGGTAGGTTTGCCTTCGGTTATTGTTCCTGTTTTATCCGTTAATACAACATCAACCCGGTTCATTTTTTCCAAGGCACTCGCATCCTTAATCAGTATACCATTTTTGGCTCCCTTGCCAACACCGACCATAACGGACATCGGCGTTGCTAGACCAAGGGCACACGGGCAGGCAACAATAAGAACAGCCAATGCATTGGCAAATCCATAAGCTAGTGACGGCGCAGGTCCCCAGATCCACCAGACAAAGAATGTCAACAGAGCTATTACAATTACGATCGGAACAAATATTTCAGATACTTTATCGGTAAGACGTTGGATTGGCGCTTTACTTCGGCTAGCATCATTGACCATCTGAATGATCTGAGCCAATAGGGTGTCCGAACCAATGCGTTCCGCTTTCATCAGAAAACTCCGTTCGCCATTGATTGTACCAGAGCTGACCTTGTCACCTTCCTGTTTTTCGACAGGCAGGGGCTCACCCGTCAGCATGGATTCATCAATATTTGTGCTCCCGCTGGTAATCTGACCGTCGACGGGAATCTTATCTCCGGGTTTTACTTTCAGGGTGTCACCGATCTTAATCTGATCGACTCCAATTTTTACGTCAACCCCATTTTCGACCCGAGTAGCATCGGAGGGACTGAGTTTAATGAGTTCCTTGATCGCTGAATTGGTTTTGGAATGCGCTTTGGCTTCCATCACCTGACCGAGGAGAACTAATGTTAGGATGACAGTAACGGACTCAAAATATAGAGCAATATAACCGTGATGATTTTTTAGGTCAGCCGGAAAAATCTGGGGAAAGAATAGACCGACAAGGCTATATACAAATGCTGCACCCGCGCCAAGGGCAATCAGGCTGAACATATTCAGACGCCAGGTTTTGAAAGAAACCCACCCACGCTTGAAAAATGACCAACAAGTGTAGAAGACAACAGGCAGGGACAGAAATAATTGTATCCAGCCCGACCAATTTGGTGGAATGACTTTGCCGATGGGATTGCCGGGAAGCATTTCTCCCATAGAGAGAATAAATATTGGAACCGTAAACAAAATAGACAGCCACAATTTCATGCGGAGATCTTTATATATTCTGTCTTCATCATCATCGCTCCCGCCCGCGATCGGAACAAGATCCATACCGCAGATGGGGCAATTTCCTGGCTGATCCCGGACAATTTCGGGATGCATAGGACAGGTATATTGTGTTGTTTTGTATAATTCGGGAACTTTCTCCAGGTTCATCCCACAAACTGGACAGTGGCCCGGTTGATCATAAAGTTTGTCGCCTTCACAGTGCATCGGGCAATAGTATTTTCCTGCAGAACCTGCATGATGCTGCTTGGACACTCCGGCAACGGACTGTTCATTGTGCTGATGCATATGCCCATGATGATCGTGCTCCTGTGTGGAAGACCCATGATTGGGGTGACGATTATGATCCTCTGCCGTGGTATGTCGCTGCCGTTCAGGCGCCGTTGTTTTGTTTGCAGCAGATGGTCCGAAATGATCCGAATGATTTCCATGACTGTGCTCGTGTTTGCTTTGTGCCTGTTCGACAGGTATGAGGTACATGCCGCAAACCGGACAACGCCCGGGTTGATCATAGGTTTTCTCCCCTTCGCAGTGCATCGGGCAGTAGTACTTGCCCGAAGAGGACAGCTTTGATGAGTTAGTCTCGATTAAGGAAGGTGTTGGCTGACCCGGTTCGGTGATTTGGTAGTTACCTAATCTGGATAGGATTTCCCGTAGTTGCTCGATCGGTATTTCTTTCTGAGATTCTATCGTCAACAACGGTGGATCTAGTGAAACTTTAGCCTGAATTTCGGGAAGCTGATTAATCGCATTTTCAATAGTGGTTCTACATCCGTCACAGGACATTCCTGAAAGTCTATATTGGTATCGCATAGCATTTTATTGTAAAATAAATTTAAGGGTTATCGCTGGGTGAATGTTATACTTTTACACTGTTTTTTTGTAATATTTCAATCTGGCGTGTCCGTCGTGCTAATAAGAAAATTAGTGTATTGGGTAAATAATTGCCGTGATGTGTCACATAAAATAAACAAATAAAAGGAGCGATTTGTTTTATACGAATTATCCCTGTTGTACGCAGGCTATGGGATATATTAGACAAGTTAAATTCATCCTCTGAGGAGCGAATAGGATGTGCTTCTTAGTCCGGTAGTTTTTTATTTAGGAAAGGAGCATGGCTTCGGGATGTTTCATTAAGCGCTGGATTGTTAATTGATTGTCGAGTAATGCCTCATAAAAAGGAGCGGGAACCATTATTTTAAACGTCTTACGTGCTGTTTTAACGAAAAAAAGCGCACCATGAATGACTTGCTTATCATCAATGATCAAGGTATGTTGCGTAACGGGCTGACTACTTAGCTTTTCCTTTTCAACGAGCTGTATGAGTTGTTGCATTGTATCAATATATTTTGCCAAAATTACCAAATACTTATCATTTTTTGTTTTTTTTTATTTCTCAAAATTTAAAAGATATCTACTTCTTCTGACGCTTTGTTATCTTTTTTGTAGTTGGTAATCGTTTTAGCAAAAGAAAGTTTTCAAAGATATACGCAATCGATTGCGTATTTTGTCTGCTAAAGTTTAGCTGATTGAGGGGAGTGTCTTGCTAAAATCTATTTTACTTTTTTAGCTTTGTGAAACAAATATCCAATAAAACACTATTATGAGTGGTATAACAACATTAGGTCAATTTATTATTGAAAAACAAGCCGATTTTCCTTATGCAAAAGGTGAGCTGTCCAGGCTTTTACGTGATATCGGAATTGCGGCAAAGATTGTTAACAGAGAAGTTAATAAGGCAGGATTGGTCGATATTTTAGGAGATGCCGGGCAAACCAATATTCAGGGTGAAGGACAAAAGAAACTGGATGTGTATGCTGATGAGCAATTTATTAAAGCGCTTCAAAGCGGTGGCGAATGCTGCGTCGTAGCTTCTGAGGAACATGAAAATCCAGTTTATATGCAATCTGGAGTTTCAAAAAATGCGAAGTACATTGTTTGTATAGATCCCTTGGATGGCTCAAGTAATATTGACGTTAATGTTTCAGTAGGTACGATTTTTTCCATTTATCGTCGGCTTTCCTATACTGGCGTGTCCTGCAATAGTAACGATATCCTGCAACACGGTACCAAGCAAGTAGCCGCAGGTTATGTCATTTATGGAAGCTCAACCATGTTGGTATATACCACAGGCAAAGGTGTGAATGGTTTTACCTTAGACCCTTCCATAGGGGAATTCTGCCTGTCTCACCCCGATATGAAGATTCCAGAGGCGGGGCATATTTATTCGATCAATGAGGGAAATTACTCTAAATTCCCCAATGGTGTCAAGCAATATATCAAATACTGCCAAATGGAAGACGTGGCTACCCAGCGTCCCTACGCGTCGCGCTATATTGGATCTATGGTTGCTGATATTCACCGTAATCTACTGAAAGGGGGGATCTTTCTTTACCCGACGACTTCAGCACACCCGAATGGAAAATTACGATTGATGTACGAATGTAACCCAATAGCGTTTATCGTAGAACAAGCAGGAGGAAAGGCGACGAATGGGTATCAACGTATTTTGGATATCGAACCCAAGACGCTGCATCAACGAACAGCTGCATTTTTAGGCAACACGGCAATGGTGGAACTCCTTGAAGATTTCCTCCAAAAATACCAGTAATTCATTCCTGTAGTGATTCGATGACAGGGAAGATTCGTTTGCCAATAAGAATTATTTATCTTTGTCCCAGAAAATGGCTTCATTATTGCGAAGCCATTTCTTTTTCATTATTTTTAGTATGTCACGTTTTTTAGTTTTTATTTCCTTCGTTTCAATTGTATTTTTTTCTTGCAAAGAGAATCCGCCCACTTATGGTGATGTGCTGGCAAAAGGTTTTGAACAAAAATCTTATAAGGAATTTGATACAACAGCTTATGTAAAGGTGTTTCAGGAAGTATATAGTAAACAGAAAGCCAACTTGCATAATCCGAGCTGGATGAAGAAATTATCTGATTCTACGGCAGGAATGACTTTAATCGCTGAACATCTATTTGATGGAAGCATTGATACCCTATTGAGTTATTTTGAACGAAGTGAAGAACATGGGATACGTAGCAGTTACTACCATACTGCGGAGATTAAAGAAACCTTATTTTCCCTCCGGAAACTGAAACCAAAGGATGTCGCGGAATCTTACCCTCTTTTAGCCAAGCTGGACCTTTTGGGAACAGATGGTCTTGTGGCTTATGTCAGCAGCATGAAATATGGTGTGGTCAATCCAAAACGTCTATATGGAAGATATTTTGTGCCTCAGAAGCGCATGAATTATACAGCGGTTGTTCACTTGTTGGACAGTGTCAAGATGGGCCCCCTGATGGCAGAGATACAACCGAAAAACCAATATTATATTCAATTTCAGGATGTGTTGGAAAATGGTAATCTGAATAATGAGCAAAGGGCTAAAGTGTTGATGGTCTTGGAGAAACTACGCTGGATGAGGGAGGCTTTTCCAGAAAAGTATATTTTTGTCAATATCCCAGAACAGCGATTGCGCATCATGGAAGATGGTAAAACCAGTCAATTGATGAATGTATGTGTTGGAGAAACTGATAACCCTGCCTATACGCGCAAAGGTGAAAACCATGAAACGCCGGTCATGCAGGGTATTCTGGATGCAATGCAGGTCAATCCTGTTTGGAATATCCCCAGCAGCATTGTGAAAAAGGAATTGTTAGCGAGCGTGCGGAACAATCCGAATTATTTGGCTTCGCGTAATATGGTGGCTTATTATAAAGGAAAACAAGTTGATCCAAGTACGGTCAATTGGAATGCGGATTCGGTGGAGAAATTCCGGTTTAAGCAAAACCCTGGTTCGGACAATTCTTTGGGGAATGTGAAGTTTCTGTTTGAAAATGCCTATTCGATCTATCTTCATGATACACCTGCCAAACAAATGTTCGGGCAGACTAACCGTGCCGTGAGTCACGGCTGTGTGCGTGTTGAAAAACCTGTAGACTTAGCCAGCTATCTGGTCAATAATGAGAAGCAAGCCGAAAAGATCGCAAAAGAAATTACCTCTGACTCCATTTCCAAATCCCGTTGGGTAACGCTGAAACGTCAGATGCCTGTATACCTTACTTATTATACCACCTGGCTTGATGATGATGGTAAAATAGTTTCTTACCCGGATATCTATGGCTATGATCCTCGTCTGAAAGAGGCGCTGAAGAAATATTGGACAAATTGATAAAAGCCTTAACCGCGATTGGTTAAGGCTTTTTTTATATTCCGATTTAATATTCAGAGTTATAAGCGAGGGCTAAACGTATAAAAGGGTAGTCTTTATTCACATTTTTATGGTCTTGGTAATGCCCCTCCAGCCTAAAATATCCTGAGTAAAGATTGACACCAAAATTTTTCCAGATCCGTACTGAAGCGCTAGTCGATGCGGTATGAAGATAATGATGGGATTTATTGCCACTGATGGTGACAAAATAGCCTCCACGGTAGTCTATTCCAAATTTGAAGCGATTGAGCGTACTTAGGGTTGCCGATGCCCGAATATCTGCTCCCGGTCCATAGTCGTAGGTGCGGCTTTCGCCAAAATGAAGATACGGATCTGGTACCGCTGCCAAAACTACCGGGCCACCGGCAAGGACGGTGGTCAACTTGGTATGTTGGCCGATATTAAAATTGGAATAAATGTTATAGTTGATACTCTGTGATCCATAATAGAAGGCTTCATTTCGCAGAAAATCAAAATGAGCGGAGACGATTCCACGATGTCGCCCTGTTAAGTTGGATAATATACGGTTGCCATAAAGGGAGGCATAAACATTAACGGCATTTACGACGGAACTATCGTCTGAACCAATCTCAAGATTCAGGAAAAAATCGTCAAATGGTTTCTTCTTGTCGATATCGTCATTGTTATATATCAGCTTGATGCGCGCATAAATATCGTTCTTTCCCCGACTTAGGACATTGTGTTCTTTGGCATCAAATCTCCGGATTCCCAATTCAACTTCCGTATGAATCAGCGAACTGTCAATGACTGCTCCCTTCGTGGTATTTCCCCAACGGCCATCAAGCAGTCTGTTTAACCCGTTTATCGGATTGATCAGCATGGCTAATACTTCTTTTTTATTGCGTTGTCCTTTTGTGAGACTGGGCCTTGCCAGGATATGATGTGAAAGACGATGGGTCATCTCCCCAAGGATCGTTCCGCCAAAACTGGTGTTAATGATATCGTTGATCGAAGGCGGTTCCGTTTCACCAGCTGTCTCCCAGATGTAACTCCCGGCAACAGTAGCCAATGTAGACTGCAAGAAACTAAAATTGTTGGACCGGAATGAATTGAAATAGAACTGGCCATGGTAGGGGTGGGCAATCTGATTGGTAGCGAAGAGATTATCATCCCAGGTCCAAGCTGAAAACTTCAAATGGCTAAAGAAATTTTTGAATGAAATATGGGAGACCGGATCTTTACGGATGAAATAATTAACCGATGCAGGGATTGCCTGAATGGAAAACCATTCTATGCCCGCCCGCAAAAAGTTTTTCTTTTGATAATTGATGACACTATCAGGCAGTTTGGCATTGATCCGATCGGAAATCCATCTTGCCTGTTGTCTCGATACGGCTATGCTGTCTTTTAAATTTGCGCTCCTTACGGCTCGAACGACACTATCTACCAATGTAGGCAAGTATGTGCTATCCGATACATTTACCGGATTTACAGCGGCATATTGGGGGCTATTTTGATTTGTTTGAACGGAGGCAATGACAGCTGACTGGGCTAAAACTAGGGGGCCAAAAACGGTAGTAAATACATTCAAAAGCAAAAATAAAATATAGCGATAAAACTTTGGATTTTGTTTCATACGGGTCAATATACTGTTTTGCAATAAAATTTGTATTCAATAACAAATATTGAGTAAAAGTGTTTTTACGATGATCATTTCTTTCTTCTTTTAGCTGCATTTAGGTTGCTGATATGCACGAGGGAATGTTACCTTTGCAACGCTTTATAACTGTTCAACTGATTTTGATATGAACAATACCTTTGAATTTTTAAACATACGGCCTGTCAATTTGAAAAACGAGCTATTTGCCGGTTTGACGGTTGCCATGACCATGATACCTGAATCGCTTTCATTCGCCATATTAGCAGGCTTGCCTCCTTTGACAGGTTTGTATGCCGCTTTCTTAATGGGGCTTGTGACTGCTGTGTTTGGAGGGAGACCGGGTATGGTATCCGGTGGAGCCGGAGCTACTATTGTTGTTCTGATGGCGCTTGCGGCAAGCCACGGTATAGATTACCTTTTCGCAGCTGTGGTCCTGGCAGGCATCTTGCAATTTTTGGTCGGTGTTTTTAGGTGGGGAAAATTTGTCCGTTTGATACCACAACCTGTTATGTATGGATTTCTAAATGGATTGGCGATTATTATTTTTTTGGCACAGGTCGTCCAATTTAAAGTGAATAGTGGGGACGGCGCGGTTTGGATGTCGGGTTCAACTTTATATATCATGGGCGGACTTACGCTATTGACTATGTTGATTGTTATCGGATTCCCGCGGCTCACCAAAGCAATCCCCGCTTCCCTGATTGCTATTTTGGTTGTTTTTGCTATCGTCTCCCTACTGGGGATCGAAACTAAGAAGGTGGTGGATATTGCCTCGGTCAGTGGGTCATTGCCGCATTTTCGTTTACCGCATATTGCATGGAATTGGGAAACATTGCAATTAATCTTTCCTTATTCCCTTGTTATGGCAGGTGTAGGACTTGTTGAATCACTTCTGACACTTAATATGGTCGATGAGATTACCGCGAGTAAAGGGAATGCTAATCGCGAATCCATGGCTCAAGGGCTAGCAAATATGGTCAATGGATTTTTTGGTGGTATGGGAGGATGTGCGATGGTCGCCCAGACTTTGGTAAACTTGAATGCGGGCGCCAGGACGCGGTTATCTGCTTTTATTGGAGCGATGACAATCCTGTTGATTATCTTGGTAGGAGCTCCTTTTATTGAGCAAATCCCCATGGCAGCACTTGTCGGTGTGATGATGATGGTTGCTATCGGCACTTTTCAATGGGTGAGTTTTCGGATTATCAATAAGTTTCCGAAATCAGATATTTTTGTTGGTATTCTTGTTGCCGGCATAACGGTACTATTGCACAATTTGGCTTTGGCGGTACTTGTCGGTGTCATAGTTTCTGCATTGGTTTTTGCCTGGGATAATGCGAAGCGTATACGGGCGCGAAAATATGTTGACCCAGAAGGTATAAAACATTATGAAATATATGGGGCTTTGTTTTTCGGTTCCACAGCTAATTTTTTAGATAAGTTTGATATTCAGGAGGATCCTGATCATATCATTGTAGACTTTAAAGAAAGTAGAGTAGTGGATATGTCTGCTGTGGATGCACTAAATAAAATTACCGAGCGCTATGCAGTACAACAGAAGAAGGTGGAACTCTGGCATCTCAGTGAAGATTGTCGCTCCCTCCTCAAAAATGCGACGGGAATTGCTGTCGTTAATATTAAGGATGACCCAACTTATCAGGTCATGCCCGGAAAGTAGGTTATTTTTGTCTTAATTCGATGAAAAGCTCGCTTCCTTGTCGCTGCGGTATACTATTGAAACAGGTCTCCATCTTTAAAATATCAAAGGTTGAATGAAACAAATGCTGATATTCCGCTTTGTTTCCACCAAATGGAGGCCCCTCTGACGGGAATTCCCTATCGAACAACAAACCTGCGAGAATACCGCGCGGTTGGAGCAATGAAGCTATTTTGCTGCTGTAGCTTTTTCGTAGGGCAGGATCCAATGCACAGAAAAATGTCTGCTCAAAAATATAGTCGTATTGTTGTTCATGCTGAAAAAAATCCTGACAGATAATTTGAAGCTGCGGAATTTCACCAAATGCTTTTTGAACCTGATCAACTAATGTCGGTGCGATATCAAGCAAGGTGATATTTTCAAAGCCTTGCTCCAGAAGTGCCTTAGCTTCGTGCGCGTTGCCACAACCGGGAATTAAAATAGATGCGTCTTTGGGAATTACGGTCTCTGCATACTTTATAATCGCTGGTGATGCATAACCAATATCCCATCCGATCTCCATGTTTTTATAGCGATTGTCCCAATATTCTTTGTCAAGGTCCAATAAATCCATAGCGTCCTAATTTGTGTTGAATCAATTGGTACAATTTAAGTAAATCTCCTGTAATACGGTGTTGTTTTTGTTTTTTACTTGAAACTATGTGCATAAAATTAATGAAGATATTCCAACGGTGAATGAAAATAAATTACTTTATTTCAGTCTTTTGGCCTTTTGCTTTTAAAGTCGGTAAAACAAAAAGCCAATTCGTCGTAAATTCCAGAAATTTACTATTTATTCCACTTGACTTTCCTGCTTCCAGGATTCTTTCCGTTGCTTCTTCCGAGAAGGTCAATTGATCCTGCGAAAGTTTAAAATCTTTGGTACTGATTCTTAAAAATCATGAAAGTGGACATATTGTAAAAGGAATAGCGCGAATTGTAAATAAACTCATTTTTTTGTTGCGGGCGTATTAGCTTTATATCTATGAAATGCAACTAATATGCGGTTAGTATAATTTATCGGCTAGCTGTATAAATGGTTTACAGTTAATTCAAGGAAGAACTTTATAAATGGAACAGCACTTACAAACTCAGGCATACAGCTTTGACCGGATATTTCGGTATAGCTTATATGCCGCTTTAATTTCTTTTGCTCTCATGTTCGCTAGCACACTACTAATTGGCAATATCCATCCCTTATGGAATGCCATTCTCGTTATAGGTTTCCCGTACTCCTTGTTTGTTTCGAAAATAAAAACGAGTGGCGACAATATGATTTTTGAAGAAAATCATATTGTTTTGAATGGAAATCGTATTGATTTTCAGGACATTGATTCTTATCATTTGTTTGACTCGTTGAAACTTTATTTTGTATTACGGATCAGGTTGAAAGCAGGCCGACAGCATATTCATTATCTTCCGGTTGAGATAAAACAGGATGTCGAAAAATATTTTGATAAAGCAGAAGTGAGAAGTGATAAGAGGTCCTTTGATTTTATTGCGCGGTATTTTATCTTGTTATATGTCCTGCCTTTTTTCACCTTTCTAGGATTAGCCTATTCATTAGGTACGCGTTTGTATTATTTTTTACAGTATTGAGAAAATCGGGGAAGACCATCAAATCCGGTAGAAACAATAGGGCATAAAAGCAATACCTTAAAACCTTCCAAAATGAACCAATTAACGTCAGCGCCTATTTGAAAATTTCGTTATTATAGACGGATATTCATTGTGCTCGGTCGAATATTAGACTGATCTAAAAGTAGATGACGCATATTTTATATTTGGTTGTTGGGTTAAATATCGGAATATTTTCCTGATAGCTACTGCGTTTATTTAGACACTATTAATTTCAATAACATGAAAACAATGAAAATGACAATCTTGACCCTGTTGGCCGGATCGACTTTAGCGATATCAAGCTGTGGTGCAGGGAAAGATCAGCCTGCAATACCGATTAATGCGGAACAGTTTGAAAAATTATATGAAAACAAAGACAATGACGGTAAACGATTTAGCCTGACGGGCTATCCTTATCTTAATAGCGATGTGACAGTTCGTAACGACATGGAAATTGCCGTTTCCTTGTTTTCTCAACCCAAAGGAAAGGGAGATTATATCGCCAGTATAGATTTGGGCTATAAGGATAATAAAAATGGGATGTATATTCCTGATAAGTTTACAGCCGACGATTTGCAGGTTTTTGATAAAGAAGGGAATAGTCTTGGCGTAAACGATAAAATTACTATATCTTTCGAAATGGAGCTGGATACCAGGCGCCCGCCAAGAACAGGGATCAAAAAATTAGAAAAAGATGAAAATGGCCATCCTAAAATGGTTGAGCAGAAACCGGCGTATTATGGCGATGGACCATCTGATATTATTATCGAAAAGGCGAAATGATTGTTTTTCTTATTGAACCAGGCATAGGGGTGATACATGAGTGATATTAAGAAGTTAAAACTTGATTGTTATGCTGGCACTTGAAAATTACAAAATATTGCTGTTTGTATTAACGCTGCAATGCTGTGGGAACCATGTACAGAAAGCCGTGGACAGTACCATACATCTTACTGATGATGACAACGGAATTGTAAAATATAAAAGTGACTCAGCCAATGAATTGGTTTTAAACTTCCGTGATCACAGTTATTTTTATAAGGAAACAAACTTACCTTTGAAAGCAGGAGAGGATGTGGGGTATGAAAATCAATCCAGGGGTACATTTGCAATCAGGAATGATACGTTGACTTTTTTCTCTTCAATGCCGTCGCAGGTAGATGTTACAACGGATTGGTCTACGAATACAGAATTTCTGCCCTTGTATCAAACCCATGAGGAAATTGATGCCAACAGCGTGAAGATCTATTTTGATAATATCGCTGAACCGCAATATTATCAGGCGTTTGAGTTTAAAAATGGAGGATTTGAAAAGCTGAGGGTGAAAAACTGTGTAATAGATGGGGACTTTGGTTGGATAGAGGGCGCAAAAGATAAGATCCCATTGCATCAATATTTACTTATTGAAAAGCCACAAAGCAATAAACTTTTAATTATTGACAGTCTGCAAGCGCAGAAAAGTTATTTTTTTGATTTTGATCATATCCCTTTTCGCTCATTTCACTTTTACACGCGAGCATATTGGAGTTATTACGATTTTACAGGCTTAACATTTGTCCGTACAGACAAGAAGCTTAAGCTAATTGACAAAAATAGGTTGGGGCGTTACCAGCATTCCGCTATGGATTTGATATTTTTAAAAAAATAGGGGATTAAAGGTGATAACTACCGTTAAAGAGATTATTCTTCTGCAAGAATGGGGAGAATCGTATAAATTATTTGGATAAAAAGGGTAGATTAGTCTATGAATAAAGAACAACAATATTTGGACATAAACCGAACATCCTGGAACAATAGAACAGATGCGCATCTTAATTCTGAGTTTTATGATCTTCCCAGCTTTCTGCAAGGGAGAAACTCGTTAAATGAGATCGAGTTAGGTTTACTTGGTAATCTGGAGGGTAAAACTGTTTTGCATTTACAGTGTCACTTTGGCCAGGACACCATTTCACTGAGCAGGCTAGGCGCGGAGGTGACCGGAATGGACCTGTCCGATAAGGCAATTGACAGTGCGCGAAAAATAGCTGAACAGACAAATGCCAATGTTCACTTTATGTGTTGTGACATATACGATCTGCCGAATCATTTAGACCAGCAATTTGATCTTGTTTTTACGAGTTATGGTACAATTGGCTGGTTGCCAGATTTGGATAAATGGGCACAGGTCGTTTCCAGGTTTTTGAAACCCAATGGGAAATTTGTATTTGTTGAATTCCATCCCGTCGTTTGGATGTTCGATGATAATTTTGAGAAAGTTGGTTATAGGTATTTTAATTCTGGAGCGATTATAGAAACAGAAACTGGAACCTATGCGGATAAAAATGCAGCTATAAAACAGGAATATGTGATGTGGAACCATAGCATAAGCGAAGTGGTGAATAATTTGATCAAAAATGGACTCCGTATAACACAGCTTGATGAATTTGATTATTCGCCTTATAATTGTTTTAAAGGGACGATCGAGTTTGAAAAGAATAAATATCGGATTGAACAACTCGAGGACAAAATTCCAATGGTATATGCTGTGGTAGCCGTAAAAGATTAACGATTGGTTTTTTGTAATGAAAACGAGGTAGTTATGATCAAAGTACCAGAAAAAAGTCTGATGCGCCAAGGGCAACTGTCGCAGAATTTGCTTGTCGTTTGGTCAATCTATTGATTTTTATAGACTTGAAGGTCTTGAAGAGGATGATATATTATTGATGGCTAAAATAATTAGTATTTTAATGTTTTCTTTTGTATATTTACATGTTCCATTTGCTGCACTATAGTGCTATTGATCGATTTATTGTTAGATTGGTGGCAGCGATAGATTAGGGAACCCATATTTGTTTATGAGCTTTAGATAAGCCGAACATTTTTTTGATAGAATAATAAATTTTGAGTTGCTTGTCATGGAAGAGACGATTGGACAGTTAGATACATCCTATAAAGGGCAGATATTTCGCATTACATTTAAAGAAAAGGATTTTCAGGTTCAGCTCTTAAAAAAAAGCCCTACCAAAGACGAAACAGCGCTGGAAGTATTGTTAGATGGCGGGCTACAAACATTGGTAAAGAAAAAAGAGAGATGGTCTTTTCTCCAAAATGATTTAGATCAGGATCTAGCAAATCACATCTGGCGAGCCATCTCTCTCCGATATAGGCTTTGATATGAATCAAATTAAGGTTGCTTAATTTACTCCAGCGGCGATAAGTTCGGTTGTAAGTCCTAAAAATCGCAGTAAGTCATTGCTGTCAAAAATTAGCGTAGCATAATGCTTTCCTTTTTTAAAGGTGAGTTTTGTACCACCTGGAAATGTGCTTCCAGCTTCCATTTTTTCTGTTTTAGCAGCATATACGCTAAATTTTGCTTTGCTCTCCTTTAGGGTTGTTTTGTTGATCACAAGATTGAAAGGAAGCCCCGCTACAATGAGTGGTTTATCGTCCGGAATATCAAAAGATACTTCATTAATAGTATTATTTTTTCCAAGACTAGCATACAGTTCCAGTCCGGATTTTGTTAGCCATTTGGCATATTTTTCTTCATTTGCATCTTCGTAGTAAACGGTCTTCGTATTTAATGCAGTTTCAATCTTCTGTGCTGTTTGCGGAAAAATAAATTCTGAATTCTTATTTAATAGCGAATTTAAACCTGCATTGTTTTGCGAAAATGCGCTTAAGGTCAATAGCAAGAAGAACATATTCAATGTTAGTGTTTTTAGTGTCATAACGATCTTATTAAATTTTGAAAATATTATAATTAAAGATATTAAAAAATCAGTCAAATGAGCAAAAAGAAAAGAATGGCAAAATAGGCTGAGATTGCTCTCGATTCCAGTTGTTAACAATAACTAAGCCTAAGCGTCTGATGCATTTTTGAGTACCACTATCGCTATATTGACGGACTACGGGATATTTCTTTTGTCTTTAAAGCATTGAGATATATTCTGACATCCGCTTCAAGTTTTGTGGGATATTCATAGGTTAACTTACTTGCGAGTTCCCTGCCGATCGCTGCGACGAGGTCTGCCATTGCAAATAATGCCTTCCAGTTTTCGCTTATATCGCTGCCTGAAAAGGTTTGGATTACTTTCTCCCAGGTCTGCCGGGGTAAATATTTCTCAAATAGACGCCCGTGTTTATTGGTTGTGATGTTCCATTCATGCTGGCTGGCTATATCCCACTCAATTAATGGTACCAGATAACTGGTACGTATATTATCTTCGGACATAAATTTCGCATAAAAAATATCCTTTCTAACGAGACACTTGGCTACATAGGTGCAGTCCCACCAAAAGTCATTGAGCAGCTGCTCGAATTTTTGTGCTGTAGGCCTTTTGATGACTGATACCTGATATGTCGGTTTTTGGAGCGTCTGTGTTATGCCTTCCTTATCTATAAGTACTTTGTAGCCAATATCCCAGTCTTCAGGTAAGTGCTCTTGGTGAACCTCTTCTAAAAAATTTGATTTACTGTATAATTTAAAATCAACTTTTGTATGATCAGCGTATAAAACCATCTTCATTGCGTGTTTGTACTCGAAGTAGCTTTCATCCTCTTCAACCATGGCAATAGGGGTACCAAAGTTATTTATCCAATTCTTATCCAGAATATAGTTTGTATTGTCATCAAATACAAGTTCGATATCTAGATCACTTAATTCATCGATTGGAGCCAGAGGATTTACCAATGAACTTGTCAGGAGGACTGCGCAGATATCCGGATTGTTTTGCGACCAATCAATAATTTGCCTTAATTTTTCTTCACGTGTTTGCATGCGTTTAAATTTATTGATAAATACTGCCCTATTATTTGCCGGCTGCATGTCGCTGATCTTTTTTCCAAAAGATTCGGAGCGGCGAATATCAAAAATATACGAAAAATTTGTCTGCGTGACAAGTTCATAACAAATCAGCTGTTCCAAATTTCTACCTGATCCGATATTTGTTGAACCGTACGCCTTTAGATTTTACATGTAGTAAAATTGGCAATCTTTCTTATATATTTTATAATTTCGGGTATACGACTTTCTAGATGCCTTGGAAAATACATTAAATAGCATATTTTTAGTGCAGATTTAACTATTTAATCTATTTACTTTTAGTAATTTAAAGGTTTGTGAGTAAGGTCACGGAAAATGCTATTTATTTAGAAACCGAAGAGTCCGCTGAAAATAACAAGACAATAGATTCCTATCACTAAGAAGAGATTGATGCATAATGCTGCATAATTCTTTTTAGCAAGCAATCGTATTGATTCTATCGCAGTATAAATAATAAGTGGTATTCCAAAACCGAGCAGCTCAAAATAGAGTAAATAACCCGCGCCCAGACGATCAGTTTCTTTATCTATAAACCATTGGGAAATAACGATGATCAGGGCAATAAATAAGAGGACACTCAATCTGACCAAGAGATGTTTTCTTAACTTTCTATCCTTTAAAATCGGTCTTTTGACAAGAAAGACCGTCCCTACGAAATACAGTATTAGGAATATAATCCCCAGAAACTGTCGGAATGCGTAAGATACATCAAACCAGCCATTCGTATAAAGTAATCCGATAATTAGCGTTGATGCAAGAAAATAACCTATAGTTTTATAATTCATTTCGTGAAATAGCTGTTTTTTATGGTTCACTATAAAGCCTTTTTGCAGGAAAGACGTTGTTTATGCCAGTAATTTAAAGATAAATCATGATTATGGCAAAATAGTCCTCCAACATAAGGTGTAAAATCATTTTTTGGAAATCGTAGTTCTGGTCGGGGGCCACATGAGTATTGGTAATATTGATTTATATCAATTGTTCTATTGCTTTAATTTGCATTTTTTGCAACATTATGCAATAATATGCTTTATTATTGATAGTTTTGTGTACTGAGCCTAGACAAGTCTATCGCTATACTATTTTAGTTTATCTCAATTTATATGGAAATTAAATCATTGCCCATTCGTCCGGATACAGCGCGAAATGCTGTTAGGTTTATCTTTTTTGTGTGCGGGCTGGGGCTTGCCAGTTGGGCGCCTGTCGTTCCTTATGTTAAACAGAGGCTCGGTATAGATGATGGTGTGTTGGGGCTTTTGATGCTTCTTATCGGCGGTGGAGCCCTTTTTATCATGCCATTTTCGACTGTTCTTCTAAATAAGTTTGGAACAAGAAAAATTATCTTTATTTCGGGCATCACACTTGGACTGATCTTGCCGATGTTGTTAATTGCTAATTCCATAATGACCATGGGGATTACGTTATTCTGTTTTGGTATGTGCATGGGAGGAATAGAGGTTTCGGCAAACGCACATTCGATCCTGATCCAAAAACTTTTTGACCGGCCAATCTTATCCGGTTTGCATGGCATCTTTAGCGTTGCGGGATTAACGGGATCGCTTGGTTTAGGACTATTGATAAAGCTGGGATTTCAGGCAACTTATGCCATGTTGTCGGTCTCCTTATTGATTGTTATCATTATGTTTGTCATGTACCGTAGATTGTGTGCGCATGATGATGAAACGCGCATTAATAGCCATCACGACGATAAGGAAATGGCAGTGGGCCAGTCCAAATGGGCAGGTTGGTTCAATTTACATGTTTTATTTCTGGGTATGCTCTGTTTTTGTGCTTATCTCTCCGAAGGTTCGATGCTGGATTGGAGTGCCGTATTTTTGCATGAGGAAAAAAAAGCACCGCTTGAAATTGCGGGTATAGGATATGCGGCATTTTCTATCGCCATGGCCACAATGCGACTTTTTGGTGACGTGCTTGTCGTTTGGTTAGATCATCGTGTTGTTGTGGTCGGAGGGGGACTCTTAGCGGTATTCGGTCTGTTGATAGCTGTTTTATCACCCTCTTATTGGGGGGCATTGGTAGGATTTATTCTTCTGGGTTTCGGGGCTGCGAATATCGTTCCGATTTTATTTAGTCATGCCGGAAATTTAAAAGGAGTAGGGGCTTCGGCAAGTATTCCGGTGATGTCAACCTTAGGGCATTCGGGGCAATTATTGGGACCTGCCTTGCTGGGCGGAGTCGCACAGTTTTATGGAATTTCAACTTCGCTTATGGTGGTGGCTTTTCTTATGCTTTTGCTTTCAGTTTCTTATTGGATCTATTGGAAATTCCAGACTGGAAAATAAAATCCAGTAAGCTATTGCTGGCAAATTAATCTTGCGATTGGCCAGCTGTAGTTTAACCGTTGGACGTCTTATTTTACAGATCAGCGGTAAAAAAACGATGTGCGTCCGTCCAGTTCTTCAATCTTTCAAACCGGTGCTCATTGACATTGTGAAATGTATCAAATAAAAGCCCTTTTCCAGAAAAGCTGTCTAAATTTTTTAGATGATCGTCAATGAGAAAATCGGTGTCTATAATCCCTTTACTCCCACAGAACACAATGTTTTTCCAAGAAATAAATGGAAAATATTCCTGTAGCCATTCCCGTTTCTCTAAAAGACTATTTGGAAATTCCATCGCGGCGGATACAACAAAAATATCGTAATAATGCTGTAATTCTTTCACCACGTCTTGTGCATCTTGTGCAACGGGAATGCTGCGGAAAAAGCCCGGTTTATGCAAATATCTTAAGACTGCCGTTTTATCAGGTAAACAATCCGCTTCTTTTAGTCCCACGATATCGTTCTCATTTATCCGTATACCAGTTTCATCAAAATAATGTGAAAGATAATGCCGTTGGATGTCTGCGAGTACACCGTCCATATCGATGGAAATTGTCTTTTTTATCATAATTTTTATTTTTATTATGGCACAAATGTAATCATATAATTGCAAAATATTGCAATTATAGCAGTTTTTTGCAATTTATTTTATTCTGTTAAATCTATATATTTGTTCCTATGCTAAAGTACGATCGTCTACAAACCATTTTAGATATCACCAATAGGGAGGGGTCGGTTTCATTTCAGACCTTGAGTAAAAAGCTTTCGGTATCCGAAGATACCATACGGAGAGATATTAAGGAATTGAATGATCGGGATCTTCTTCGCGGGGTAAGGGGGGGAGCGCACAGCATTGTTCAAAAAAAATACCATTATCGTGATCGCGAGAAGTCGGGGTTGGAACAGAAAAGGATCATTGCGCAAAAAGCACTATCATTGATTAAAAATGATCAGGTACTTTTTTTCGATGGAGGTACATCCATTTTAGAGTTAACTAAAATTTTACCGAAGGATCTTAAGGTTACGATCATTACGAATAGCTTTCCTGTTGCGAGTGTGATTGAGGACCATCCTTTGATAGAAATGATATTTTTGGGAGGCAGGCTTTACAAATCGGCCTTTACAACATTTGGCAATACGACGTTGGAAAGTATCGCTAATTTTAGGGCTGATTTATATTTCTTGGGTGTTTGTTCGATTACTCCCGAAAATTTATCGTGCAATTATCAGGAGGATGCTGAAACAAAGCGGGCGATGATGAAACAGAGCGTCCGGATCGTTGGATTGTGTACATCGGATAAATTTGATACGGAGTCAAATTTTATCATTGATGAGACCAAAAAGCTTGATATCATCGTCACGGAGAACGATTCAACGAGCCCACAGATGAATAAATATATCGCACAGGGAATTGAATTGATTTAAGCAATCAATGATAGCAGGTTAAAAAGAGGTTGCTATAACCTCTTTTGTTCTGAAAGTTATTTTGTGGCTTTGATCTGAATATCCAAAGTAAATTCGTCTTCAATAGCCCGGTTTCCAAGATCAGAGAAAAAGCTTGCTGAACGATATTGGATATCAAAATCCAGTCGATTTACTTTTACACCCAATGCTTCAGCCGAAAGCCCATCGGCGGTGCTAGTTACCTTTGCTGGAAAAGATATGGCTTTCGTTTTGTTTTTAATTGTAAGATTACCTGTGATTATTGGAGTAGTCTTGCTGTTATCCACTTTGGCGATAACGAATTTTGCCGTTGGATATTTAGGTACATCAAAGAAATCTTCGTTTTTAAGATGACCGGTTAATTTCGGCGCATCAGTACAGGCCATAGAATTCATATCAATGGTAAATCCGCCTCCTGTAATTTTACCTTTATCAGTTTGGATCGTTCCCTCTTTCAAGGCTATGGTACCGACATGACCACCGACGACTTTCTTTGCCTCCCATTTGATCGTTGATGTTTGTGTATTGACTTTGTAGGTTGTTTTTTGCGCAAAGGCAAAGGAAGAGCTACAGATAATAGCAACGAATAATAAGGTTCTTTTCATAGAAATGATTTGTTTTAAATCAAATATACAAGAAACCGGACATATTTAAATAAATAACATCGTGATCCCATAGTTTATCGCTGCAGGTCACTGAGCGTAAGCCTTTTGAAACATAAAACTAACTCGAAGTATGCTTAACCGATATACATTTGAATCGCATAGTGCCTTATTTCTCCTGTCGAACTATTATTTTTTTAATAATCCAATATATTTATAACTATTGATGAAAACGCCTGTAGGAGTTGCCTTTGAATCGATAAAAGCGAGTTTTTGCGCAT
Source organism: Sphingobacterium sp. UBA7625 (assembly GCF_002484085.1). Taxonomy (NCBI): domain Bacteria; kingdom Pseudomonadati; phylum Bacteroidota; class Sphingobacteriia; order Sphingobacteriales; family Sphingobacteriaceae; genus Sphingobacterium; species Sphingobacterium sp. UBA7625. The sequence continues at coordinate 95,828 of NZ_DLJD01000024.1, read as the reverse complement.
TTACCTTGTCTGACAGTAAACGTTTGCCATGCCCCAACAGAACAGGGTAAGTAATGAGCACGACTTCGTCAACGAGACCTTGCTCAAGTAAAAGGGAGGTCAGTGCGGAACTTCCCGCAACGATCAGATCGGGACCGTCTGTTGATTTAAGTGTATGAATAGCAATTTCAATGTTGTTGCCTAAATTTTTGACAGGCCCCCAGATTAAACTGTTGGGACGGTGAGTTGCGACGTATTTCGTAGCAGCATTTATTGCATTGGCCATTGGAAAATCGCCTGCATTGGGCCAGAAGCTGCTAAAGATATCATAGGTATGACGGCCCAAAAGAAGGTCAAAGTCCGGACCATAGGTCTGAAAGAGCATTTCCGCTCCTGCGGGACTTCTATAGGCTGTTGTCCATGCGCCATAAGTGTAATCTCCATCGTGTTCGATGACGCCGTCGAGCGAGATGTGTTCGAAAATTCTGATCTTTCTCATTGTTTCAAGTGTTTGCTTATTAATCCAAATTTAGCGAAGTTTAAAAATACGAATGCGGTGCAATCGCGACAATATAAGGGTGGAATGCGTAACTTTAATCCATAAGTTAGCTGTACATGTGGATTTGAAGTCTCCATGTGCTATCGGCAATTCAGCGATGTAAGAAAAATAATGCATATATGGAATTTTCACCTTTCAACAATGTTGTTAAACTTTGTCTTCAGGGCATGAGCATGGAAGAAGCAAAACAGCCTGAAGAAGCCCTTAAACTATTTATGCAGGCCTGGAGCGGAGCTACCAACGATCACGAATGCTTTCTCGCAGCTTATTATGTAGCCCGGCAGCAAAAAACTGTTTCAGATAGATTGATATGGCTCGAAAAGGCCTTGAGCCATGCCTTAAAACTAAATGACGATACAGTTAAAAGTGCGCTACCGAACCTGTATCAGAAGCTTGCCAAATGTTACGGAGATCTGGGAGATAGCCAAAAATCAGTGAAATATGCTGACTTGTCTACAATCCTGAACGAAAAACCATCGGATACTGGACCTTTTTACCATGGCACCAAAGCTGACTTGAAAGTAGGCGACCTATTGACTGCTGGCGGGAAATCGAATTATCAGCCTGAACTGACCATGAATCATATTTATTTTACGGGGCTAGTTAGCGGTGCAGGACTCGCTGCTGCTTTGGCAAAAGGAGAAGGTCGCGAGCGTGTCTATATTATTGAACCGACGGGAATCTTTGAAAATGATCCAAATCTAACAGATAAAAAATTCCCGGGTAATCCGACGCGTTCATACCGGTCCACAGCTGCTTTGAAAATTGTTGGTGAAGTAGAAGATTGGGACAGACCGAGCCTGGAAGATCTTCAAAGATTTCGTGAGCGGCGGACCGAAGGGAACGGTGAAATAATTAACTAAATATTTAGTAATTAATGTGTTGCTGATCTGCCTTAAATAAACTTTCGTGTACCTACAACTGAAAAATAGCTGTTTAAGTGGTTCTTTTCACTGGTTTTCGATAAGCGATACAAATGATAATTCGTTGTGTTTTTTTACAATTGATATCCTATTTCTAAAAAAGAGAAAATAGCATATTTCGGATTTTTTATCTTGCTTGCTGGGGGTAATTTTGAACTGTTGAAAATTATCGTCATGGAAAATATGGAATCAAGATTTTTGGACAAGGATTGGGAGTTGATCACCGAGGAATTGCATGATAGGGGCTTTGTGGTTGTACCTGATATACTGAATAAAGAAGACTGTGATGAACTGGTTGCAGCGTACGGAGTTGATAATAGGTATCGAAAGACGATCGTGATGGAGCGTTACCGTTTTGGTCTAGGGGAATATAAATATTTCCAATATCCATTGCCGAGACTGATCACGGCAATCAGGGAAAAAGTATACTGTATGATCGCTCCGGTTGCCAATCAATGGATGCAGGAACTCAATATGGATAAAAGATTTCCGGCTTCGCATGCTGCCATGCGAAATCTTTGTCAGCAACATGGACAGCTGGAACCGACCGTCCTTATTTTAAAGTATAATGTGGGCGGATTTAATACATTACATCAGGATCTGTACGGTGAAATCTATTTTCCCTTACAAATCGTGGTGTTGCTAGATCAGGTGGATCAGGATTATACGGGCGGTGAATTTGTGATCACGGAACAGATACCGCGAGCGCAATCGAAGGTCAATGTCTTAAAACCCAATCGCGGTGATATGATCGTCTTTACGAGTAATTTTCGCTCAGTGAAAGGAACTAAAGGCCATTATCGTGTCCATATGAAACACGGCGTTAGCCCATTGCACAGCGGAATGAGGCATAGCCTTGGCATTATATTCCATGACGGACTTAGCTAACGGATGCCAGGTAGGTAAAATAGACTATTTAGATAACAGGTATGCACACAATAGAAGAAAGATTAAAAACGAAACAATGGGATCTTATTCTTGACGCATTGATCGACAAGGGGTTCGCGGTTGTTCCCGATGTTGTAGATGATCAGGAATGTGCCGAATTGTTAGGAGAGTTTAAGAGTGAATATCGTTATCGGAAGACCGTTGTCATGGAGCGCTACCGTTTTGGCCGTGGCGTTTATAAGTATTTTCATTATCCATTGCCCGGTATCCTAACCGAATTAAGAGAAAACTTTTACGGTTATTTGATGCCTCTTGCCAACAGATGGATGGAAGTTTTAAAAATAGCTAGACGGTATCCGACAACACATCAGGATTTTATTGAACAATGTAGGAAGAATGGTCAGGAGAAGGCTACAGCCTTAATCCTTGGGTATGGTGCCGGTGGATTCTGCACCATGCACCAGGATCTTTATGGGGAGATTTTCTTTCCGATGCAGCTTGTTCTTTTTTTGGATGATATCGATACAGACTATACGGGAGGAGAGTTTATTTTAACTGAAAATATACCGATGGCTCAATCCCGTACGCATGTCATTAAGCCAAAAAAGGGTGATATTATTGTGTTCGCTACTAATTTCCGTCCGGTTAAAGGGGCAAAGGGTTACTACCGCGTGACCATGAAGCATGGTGTATCGACTATTCATAGTGGCAATCGGCATACCTTAGGCTTGATCTTTCATGACGCTAAATCATAAAAAACTAGTCCTACACAATGGTCAGACATATAGATTTGGGAGAGACAACTGCCGATAGAAAGAAGTCCTTAAATTCCTTCATTCGAAAGGGCGAAATTACTTTGGGTGGCTATCAAAAGGCGAGGATTTATGGCCGTTTAGACTGCCTGTCCGGTAAACGAATGAAAGTCGAGCATCGGATTTTCTTTAAAGATGAAACCGCGGCAATCAGCAATGGATATAGACCTTGTGGCCATTGTATGCGCAAAAGATACCAGCAATGGAAGGCTAATAAGCTGTAGGGACTGCACCTTTCGTCAAGTAAGTGCATATCATGCTCCGGAAATTTACAGCTAAATTTTAATTTGCAAGGCAGGGCAACTTAAAGGAAAAGTGGCAGTCGTGTAGTATTAACAATTTCTTTCATCACAAAATAGCTTTCCATATGCCGGATTCCTTTAATCGTCGCCAGTTTATTGAAGTTAAATTCATGATAGTGGTCGACATCCCTGACCATAACCTTGAGCTGGTAATCAAAAGCACCGGTCACGTGGAAGCATTCGACCACTTCCGGAAATTTCTGTATTTCTTCCATAAACAGCAAAGCGCTTTCGTTTGAATGTTTTTCCATACTGATGGATACAAGGACCATAAGGTTCAGATCGAGTTTTCGCCGATCCAGTAGATATACTTTTTGCCTGAGCACAGTTGTTGTCATCAATTTTTTTATCCGTTCGTATACAGGAGTCATGGATAAGTTGACGCGATCGGAAATTTCCTTGTTACTCATGTTGGCATCCTGTTGCAAAAGGTCCAAGATCATCAAATCTTTTTCATCTAATTTCATTGTCGTAGTAATTTAAATCTAAAAACAAAGGGGTATAAGCGTATCGTTAGGTTTTTACATCCAAAAATAATAATATTTCAATATTATTTTACTAAAATAAAGATAATGATAGGTTTTAAATACTATAATTTAAATTAAAGTAGTAAATTCATCTTGCTTAATATCAGTTGCCAACCTAGAAAAAGAATTATGAGTGATCCCCAATTAAAGAAAGTCCTTGGCCCCGTTATGTTATGGGGATTGGGTGTAGGGTATGTTATTTCAGGAATGTATTTTGGGTGGAACCTCGGACTGGCAGAAGGAGGGACATTGGGGTTAGCCATCGCAACGATTTTTGTTATTATTATGTACCTAACGTTTACATTCAGTTATACAGAGATGGCATGTGCCATACCAAAAGCTGGGGGAGCTTTTGAATATGCCAATCGAGGACTTGGAAAACACTTGGGATTTGTTGCCGGAATTGCTCAAAATATAGAATTTGTGTTTGCACCGCCAGCCATTGCGGCGGCGATAGGGGCTTATCTACATCTGCTCCATCCCGATGTTGACTACCTAATTTTTGCTATCGGAGCCTATCTGATTTTTACGACGATGAATATTCTAGGGGTGAAACTTGCCGCTTCCTTTGAATTGGTTGTTACGGTTCTGGCAGTTATTGAGTTGCTGATATTTGCTGGTGTGACACTGCCGGCATTTGAATTTTCCAATCTACAGCAAAATGCGCTTCCGAATGGTTATTCTGGCATTTTTGCGTCCATTCCCTTTGCCATCTGGTTTTTTCTTGCCATTGAAGGTGTTGCCAACGTCGCCGAGGAAACTATCAATCCACAAAAAAATGTGTTGATCGGTTTTGGATCGGCTATTGTCACTTTGGTCGTGTTGTGTATCATTACATTTTTATCGGCAGTCGGTGTCGCGGGCTGGGAAGCTGTCGTCTATCCTCCGGGCAGCACCGAAGCTTCGGATTCGCCCTTACCTCTTGCCATTGCCAACGTTATGAATAGTTCACACATCCTTTACAAACTGCTTATCGGCGTGGGTCTGCTTGGACTTATTGCATCCTTCCATGGAATTATCTTGGCTGGGGGGCGTGCTACCTTTGAGTTTGGACGGGTAGGGTATGCACCATCCATCTTGGGAAAAGTTCATTCCCGCTTTAAAACGCCGGCTAATGCATTATTGATTAATATGGCGGTTGGTATTGTTGCACTACTGACGGGTAAGACAGCAGGAATTATTACCATTGCCTGTTTTGGAGCAATCAGTCTATATATCATATCCATGTGGTCTTTTTTCGCCTTACGTAAAAAAGAACCCTCATTGGAACGCCCCTTTAAAGTTCCTTTATATCCCGTATTTCCGATGCTCGCACTGATCATTGCCGTGATCTGTCTGGTTGCTATGATATTTTATAACCCATTGACAGCCTTATTATTCTTTGGGCTTGTCATCTTATCATATCTTTATTTCCTAATCTTCCTTGACAAGGATAAAACCGTCAAATTATGATAGACAAAAAAGAAATTATTTCCAAATTAAAGACAAGTAAGAGTACACATGTCAAAGTCGCAGTAGCGGATATCGACGGTGTATTGCGTGGCAAATTTATGCATCGGGACAAGTTTATCTCTTCATTGGACAGTGAATTTGGTTTTTGTTCCGTGGTATTTGGATGGGATGTCAATGATCAGGTTTATGACAATGTAGAAATTACAGGATGGCATACTGGTTATGGCGATTTTCCTGCACGTATAGATGGAAACACCTTCCGTAAGATACCCTGGCAAGAAGATATTCCTTTCTTTCTTGCCGATTTTGAGACGTCAGAAGCTACAGACAAAAATGTCTGTCCAAGGGCACTTCTTAAAAATATCATTGCACAGTCGGAGGATTTGGGATACAAACCTATTTTTTCACAGGAATTTGAGTGGTTTAATTTTGTAAAAGTAACTAATGGATCTTCCCAAAATAGTTTTAAAGACATGACACCGATCACCTCCGGTATGTTTGGATACTCCATATTGCGGATGGCTGACAATTACAGCTTTTTTCAGGACCTGTTGGCGATGCTCGAACAGTTTGGTGTCCCTTTGGAAGGATTGCATACAGAAACAGGGCCTGGTGTACTGGAAGCTGCTATTCAATGTAGTCATGCACTTGAAGCTGCTGACAGGGCCACACTCTTTAAGTCAGCCGTAAAAGAGATCGGTAAAAAACATGGTATCGTTGCCAGTTTCATGGCCAAACAGACTAAAGAATTGCCCGGCTGTAGTGGACATGTACATCAAAGCCTGTGGGATCTCAAACAGGAGAAAAATCTTTTTTATGACGCAGATGACCAACGGGGTATGAGTGAATTGATGAAGCAGTTTCTCGCTGGGCAGCTATATTGTTTACCTGATGTTCTACCCTTATTTGCTCCTACTGTAAATAGCTATAAAAGACTCACGGAAGGGGCTTGGGCTCCGACGACCTTAACCTGGGGGATTGATAACAGAACTACTGCACTCCGTGTTATTGATGGTGGACCGAAGGCGACTCGTATTGAGCACCGCGTTGTCGGCTCAGACGTCAACCCATACCTTGCCATCGCCGCCTGTTTGGCCAGTGGGCTCTACGGGATCAAACACAAGCTATCATTGGATAATCCGAATACTGTTGGCAATGGTTATAAGGATTTACAACATGGTATTCTGCCGAGGAATCTCTATGAAGCTACCGGTCGGATGGCACAGTCTGAAATCGCTTCGGAATTGTTTGGAGAACGATTTGTTGATCACTTTTGCAAATCAAGGCTTTGGGAATGGCGTCAGTTTTCGGAACAAGTAACAGATTGGGAAACAAAAAGATATTTTGAAATTATTTAACTGCAAGATGGATACAGCTAAAATTTATGGCTTTAATTTTCCTACACCCATTCGTTTCGGTGCAGGAGCAATCAATGAATTACCGGATTATCTGTTGAATAATGGTCTTATTCGGCCTTTATTAGTAACGGATCCAACTATTGCTGAGCTTCCTTTTTTTAAGGATATCCAGCGTAAATTGATGAGCAGAGGAATTGATGTGGTCGTGTATCACGATCTGCACAAAAATCCCGTTAAATCTGATGTACTGCAGGGCGGTGATGTTTATCGGGACAACAATAGAGATTCTATTATCGGTGTAGGTGGCGGAGCAGCACTTGATGTTGCCCGTGCAATAGCACTTCGCGCGCATCATCACCGTGATCTTTTTGATTATGACGATCTTATCGGGGGAGATATCTATGTGACCAATGAGATCCCTCACTTGATCACGGTACCCACTACAGCCGGTACCGGAAGTGAAGTCGGCCGAAGTGCCATTATTTCCGAAGACGAATCCAAGAAAAAGCGTATTCTGTTCAGTCCAAGATTGATGGCGAAAATAGTCTTTGCGGATCCACTCCTTACCATGGACCTTCCGGCATTTGTTACGGCAGCAACGGGGATGGACGCACTCACCCATAATATGGAAGCTTATCTGGCAAAAGGATATCATCCAATGTGTGACGGTATTGCGTTAGAAGGGATGGCTATGGTAGCCGGGTCTATTGAAAAAGCAACCAAGGAATCTGATTTACAGTCGCGTTCCAAGATGCTTTTAGCTTCACTCATGGGAGCTGTGGCTTTTCAAAAGGGACTGGGTATCGTACATAGCCTTGCACATCCGCTTTCATCTTTGTTGGACACACATCATGGGCTTGCAAATGCGATTAATCTACCCTATGGCATGCAATTTAACTATGCAGGATTCGAAGATCGTTTTGATAAGATTGCAGTTGCGCTTGGTATCGGTAATAATGCTGGGGATAAAGTCGTAGACTATTTATTTGAACTCAATACACGTTTGAATTTACCTACGCGTTTATCCTCCATAGGTGTGCAAAAGCAACATCTTGCACCATTGTCGGAATTAGCATACGCAGATTTCTGTCATCCCTCAAATCCTAAGCCGGTTACAACAGAAGACTTTCAAGCTATTTATGAAACAGCATTTTAGTAAAAATAGTATGATCAAAATAGGTATAAGCGCATGCTTTTTTTATCCCGACAAGGATCGTGCTGTTTTTGGGCCCAAATCGTTGAGCTATATGGAAAATGACATGGCACGTTGGGTCGGGAAAAAGGGCATACTTCCGGTGCTGCTCCCCGATTTGGATGATAGCTTGTTGACGGAAATCATTGATCAGATGGATGGTATCATCCTCCAGGGCGGAAGTGATATCGCTCCGGGGCATTATGGTGAAGTTCCAATAGGTCGATGGAAAGGAGATGCTTATCGGGATCAGTATGAATTAAAAATACTGGATTACGCGATTAAGCAGGAGAAGCCAATATTGGGGATTTGTCGGGGTTTTCAATTAATGAACGTTTATTTTGGTGGCACGCTTTATCAGGATATTCCTTCACAGGTACCCGTTGCGGGAGTCCACCGATCGGCGGAATTATACGATACGATTAATCACCCTATTAAATTTGTTTCCGGAACCTTGTTTGGTGATCTGTATGGACATGTTTCTAACCCTAAGGTAAACACTGTACATCATCAGGCGATCAAACAACTGGGACAGGATTTGGAAGTATATGCTCGTTCAGACGATGGTTTTATAGAAGCATTTGGATATACCAAAGTAGCTGCCGGTAAAGTTATGGGAGTACAATGGCACCCAGAGTTCTCCGGCACGCAAGCTGGCGAGCTTTTGGATGAAGAATTGATTTTTAATGTTTTTCTTGAACATGCAAAACAACATAGAAATTAGAAACCCTGCCACAGGAGAGGTGGACGCTGTGATCCCTGCCATCACGGCTGCTGAATTGGATGTAACGGTTAACGTTTTGAAAAAGGGGCAACGTTCCTGGTCAAAAGTACCACTACAACAACGTTTAGACTGCATAATTGAATTTGGTCAGTTAATTCTGGCCAATAAACAGGAGCTTGCTGAAATTCTGACAAGGGAAACAGGAAAGCCTATAACGCAATCGCTGAACGAAATTGCGGGTGCACAAAACCGTATTGAGCATCTTAAAGCAAACGCCAGCCGATGGCTTTCGGAGGAACTCATTACGACGGAAGGGACAACACATGAAAAGATCGTGTATGAACCATTGGGAGTGATCGCCAATATATCGGCATGGAATTTCCCATATAACGTTGGATTTAATGTATTCCTGTATGCGTTGGCGGCTGGAAATGCCGTGCTTTATAAACCATCCGAGTTCGCTACCGTTACAGGCATACGATTTGAAAAATACCTATATCAAGCGGGGATTCCTGAAGACGTATTTAAATGTATTGTCGGAGATGGCCAAATTGGACAACGGTTGTTGGAGCTGCCTTTAGCTGGTTATTTTTTTACAGGTTCGTATAAGACCGGTGTCCATATTGCTACCACAGTAGCACATAAACTGGTTCCGGTTCAACTGGAGCTAGGGGGGAAGGATCCATTATATGTCACCGATGATATCGTTGATATTAAGAAAGCTGCGATTCTCGCCGCAGAAGGTGCTTTTTACAACAATGGGCAGAGCTGCTGTGCTGTAGAACGCATTTATGTCTCGGATAAGATTTATGATCAGTTTGTTGAAGCCTTTATTGAAGAGGTAGCCTCTTATACTATTGGAGATCCGATGATGCAGGATGTATTTATCGGGCCCCTCACCAGAGCCGCCCAGCTTACTGTGCTTGATGCACAAGTAAAAGATGCACTCGCCAAAGGAGCGACGTTGCGCCTAGGTGGGCATGCACTAGAAAAAACCGGATATTATTATGCGCCTACGGTATTTGAACACTGTAACCATGAAATGGAATTGATGAAAGAAGAGACTTTTGGGCCATTGATCGGCATACAGAAGGTAACTTCAGATGATGAGGCAGTCCGTTTAATGCAGGACACCACATACGGTTTGACCGCGGCTGTGTTTTCCAGTGACGAAGAGCGGGCCATGACCATCCTCGAAAAAATGGATACGGGAACAGTATATTGGAATTGCTGCGATAGGGTAAGTCCAAATGTCCCTTGGTCGGGGCGGAAAAACTCAGGATTGGGATCAACCTTATCCGCGCAGGGAATTCGGGCATTCGTTCAGCCCAAAGCATACCACTTACGACCCTAGATTGATATACTATATCCGAGGTAGGGGAGGCAGGAACGAATTTCGACATTTTAAGTAAGTCGTTTAGTCTAGCGAAAGTTTTTTATTGATAAAACTTTCTAATTTATATAAGGTGTGTTCCATAATTCAATATTTATGGGGCTACACCTTATTTTTTAAATGGAATATCGTGATCTCAGGCAGTATCCCCAATCTGCTTGGGTAATCGAGGTAGCCGAAACCAACATTGACATAAAGCGATTGATGTTTCTCTTGGTATAGGCCAGCCCATTCACGATATGCGTATTGGATTGGACTCCATTGATAGTCAGGATGGCTAAACCCAAATTGTCCGCCATGCGTGTGTCCGCTAAAGGTGACATCAATCATGGGGTATTTTGGTAATATCTCAGCTCTCCAATGTGAGGGGTCATGTGAAAGCAGCAGGTTGACTGCTGAGGAGGGATCCATTTTGGACATAGCCAGATCAAGATCACCATAGTTGTGCGGGTTGTTTACGCCCCAATTCTCGACACCGATGAGGGTGATTTTTTCGTTATTTAGGCTGACCTCTTTTGATTCATTGAGAAGGAGCTGCCAACCAAGTTTACGATGAATGTCTTTTACATTGACTAAATTCTCCTTCTTTGTCGAGGTATGTTTATTGTTGAAATGAAATCTATTAAAATGATAGTCTCCATAGTCATGATTTCCCAAAATTGAAAAAATGCCGAGCGGGGCGCTTAGCTTGTTAAAAATGGGGAGGTAATCATCCATTTCCTCAGCAAAATCATTTACTAGATCTCCTGTAAAAAAAATCATATCCGGTTTCTGTGCAAGCAGTAGTGCTACACCTTTTGTTACTGCATCTAAATTATAAAGGCTCCCGGCGTGTATATCTGAAATCTGAGCGATAGTAATACCATCGAAAGATCTAGGAAGATTTGGTAAAATCAGGTTAACATGTTTGACCCGGTAATTATAAAGATTGGACTTAAACCCACGGGTCAACGCCACCAATGGAATACTGCTTATCAAAAGTCCACTTTTGATAATAAAATCAGATCTTCCCATGCGCGCGCTGTTACCATTTGAATCCACTACCATGCTGTTCTCTGTTGGCCGTCTAAAAATATTTATGATGAACGCCGATAGTACATCAACGCCAATAAATAGAAACAGGATCGCTTTTCCCAATAACAGGGAAATAGGGAAGAACATGAAACAAACAGCGATAAAATTGCTCCATTCAAAAAATAAATTTAAGAATATACAGACATAAGAGGAAATACTCAATAGCCACCAGATGATGTTTGCAACTAATGGCTGTGATTTCCATACAGCCAGTCTGCGTAACCTTAAGTATATTAAAACGTCAAAAAGAAGAAATATAACGATAATTTTTAGGTAAGTGTATAACTGTGGGATCATATAAAATTTTACCTTGTTAAGGGATAAGTCGAAAATTGATTAATTATATCTAAAGTACTATTTTTTATGTTAATCCTGATATGGATTTGTCCTGCTACCAAAGCTAAATCTTGTCATAGGACAAGCGTTTTGACTAATTAATTTTACTATTTTGTTTGTGATTTAAGAACAAAAATATGAACATAAAATTTGAAGCGGGGATTAATATCGCTATAAAAATTCCCAAAAATAAATACGAAAAGACTGTTGCATTTTACAGGGATATACTGAAATTGGATGTGGAGGAGAAGCCAATCAATAACCCGACGGTTTCGAGGACACATGAAGTGAAATTTGGACACAATATCATTTGGTTAGATTGCGTGGATAATTATACTCATTCCGAAACTTGGTTGCAGCTTACTGTTCCTAATGTCTCGGAGGCAACCGATTATCTGTTATCAAATGGAGTGGAAACCTGTGACGAAATCGAGGAACTTCCAGAAAATATGCACTGGATAACTGACCCTGCGGGTACAGTGTTTAATTTGCAAAAAACATGATAATTACAAGTTAAGTGATGTTTGCAGCATCCTACCTTTTTTCTACTTTGATGGCTTTCCTCAAAAGATGAAAGTGAGATAATATGACAATAGGTACTATGATAGTTGGAAGCAAGACATATGGAAATTGTAGTACAGCAATATTGGGTTGATCAAATGCCATTGTTTGTAAAGGTAGTGGCGATGATAATATACCAATAACAACGACTTGCAATAACGAACATATCCCTAAAATATTCCATACTTTGAAAAGTGCAGATGTCAATATTCTGGGATTTAGGCTACTGAATACTAAAAATAAAATGGCGGTGACACCAAAAAATAGATCATAGTTCCAACCAAGAAAGGTCATTTCGATGGGGAGCATTTTATGCTTGAAAAGTTGGAAAATGATGAATTCAATCGGGATTCTAATGATATGGATACCCAACAGGTAATAAACGTTCAACCCTACATTTTTTGATAATCTATAGTAGCTTATACTGAGCAGGAGAACACTCACAAGGATGAGCACAAAAGAAGGTGGAAATGATAGGAAAATATTAAATGATGAGACTGCTGAAAGTGCAAATGACCATATCATCATAGGAATGATGATCATTTTATTAGGGGACGCGAGTCCAAATAAAACGATACATGCTAAGGTGAAAACTGAAAAAAGAACGTGCATAGAAAAACAGATTTGTGTTATAAAACTAAAAGATATTCTGGTTTAAATACTTGTCCTAAGACAAGTATTTAAATGACTTATCTGCTGTCTTCTTTGAATTTGCGCTATCCAAACTTTACGCGCCAAGAGCGCTGACAATGAAAAAATTATTTGACTGAGGTATCAGCTTTTTAAAGTCAATAAATGAATACGGATGCGAATGGCCTTTAAAAGACGACCGTTTAAATTATATTAATTCCGGTGTATATAATTGTTTTTTCGTAAATGGTTTAATGCGAATTATTATTCGTATCTTTAGGAATAAGGTTTACTACTTACATAACCCATTCGGTAAGCCAAATATGATAAAAGCTTCTTGTTTTATCTTTAAATTTCCCCAATCACCCAATCGCGAAATTTTCTGTTAGAACCAACCGCACATAATTTTAATCACCCGCTGCTAATGTTTTTATGGTTATCGGGTATCTTCACAATATAAATTTCATAGGTCATGAGTAAAGATCAAAAAAAGGAAAAAAGCACCAAAGAAAAAACGCAGTCTTCTTATCAAAAAGAGAAAGACTCGGTTTCAAAAGATTTAACAGATAATGTCTTCCGAAAGAAAAAGAAATAAGCCGTGTAGCAGATTGCTTGTCTTAAAATAATGGTAGATTATTAATTTGGAGCGAGTATAAAGGATGGAGTATTAGACCATGCTTTTGCTCGCTTTTTTATGTGCAAATTTTTTATGCTCGCCTCATTAATTAAACTTTTTTCGATTAAGACCAAGTGTTTAAATTCTCTTCAGAAGAGGAATAAAAATTTCAGGAGTCATTAACACTAAAGCTTATAGGTAAAAGCATTGATATTCATTCCGGCACCTACCGAAGCAAATAAGATAATGTCATTTTTTTGAAAGGAATGACCATTCATTTTTCCCTGTCTGATTAAATCGTAAAGCGTTGGAATTGTTGCGACACTGCTATTTCCAAATTTATGAATAGACATGGGCATGATATCTTTTGGCGGCTGCATGTGGTATAAACCATAGAATCGTGAAATAATAGCCTCATCCATTTTCTCATTAGCCTGATGAATTAATACTTTTTTTATTGCAGTAATATCTAAATTAGCTTTTTCCATACAGGCCTGCATGGCTAAAGGGACTTTGTTGAGTGCGAATTCATATATTTTCCGCCCTTTCATTTTTATGTAGTATGTATTTGGTTCGTGTTGGCTGTTAAAGGAATTGCCAAAATAAAGGTAATCGGATTCATCAAAAGTATAACTTGCACTCTGATAGGAGAGCAATCCTGCTTCCGAAGCTGTTCCTTCTACAATAACTGCACCCGCACCATCAGCATAGATCATCGAATCACGATCGTAGGGATCTACGACTCGGGAGAGAGTTTCGGTACCAATAATCATACAACGTTTGGCCATTCCCGATTTGATAAATGCATTCGCCTGTATCATCCCTTCATTCCAGCCCGGACAGCCAAATAGAAGGTCGTAAGCGATACAGCCCGGATTTTTTATTCCTAATTTTTTCTTAACCCGAGCGGCTAAACTAGGTACGGTATCCGATTGAGTCTTTCCATAACGTACATCTCCATAATTATGCGCTACAATGATATAATCGAGTGTCTCTTGATCTACTCCAGCATTTGCGACTGCTCTTTCTGCCGCAATAAATGCAAGGTCAGAGGCCACTTGATTCTCCGCAGCATAACGACGTTCGGAAATTCCGGTAATATCTTTAAACTTGCCTATAATGGACTCGGGATATTTGATTGGCTCGCCTGTTTCATCCAAAAAAACACGATTTTCAAAATGTGTGTTGTTTATTATAGTGTCCGGAAGATAGCTGCCCGACCCAATAATTTTAGTATTCATAAATGTCCCTCCGTTTCTCAACTATTGAGTTAGCAATTGTATTTTATCTAGTGGAAACGCAGCGTTCTCTTTCGATGCCCAGTGATATATAGATTTCAATGTACACGTTTTTTTACTGAGCCTTCCTTTTTTTAATTTACTAAAATTATTTGTAATATTCCTACACAAAATAAATAAAAGAGGATTTTTTCTTTATCCCTGGTGTATATACCTTAAGTGTCAATCAAATTCGTTCTAGGTGAACTAATATACATTGAGAACTGTTCTCTTGAGAAAAAAGTCCGACATTTTAAATATTAAAAGAATGGTATTGGGCCATCAAAGTAACCAATTTGCATAGCTGCAACAGAGTAATTGTACTGTTGTGGGCATTAGGAAATGTGTCATAGACCAGCAAAGCGAAGATCTATCATTAACAATCGGAATTTTTTGTATTCTGACGAATAGCTAACAAAAGACCTATGTCGCTTATGAATTAATCTATGCTCATTGTATGATTTTAAAAATATAACAATGAAAAGACAAATTGTGGTTTGTGACAATGATATAGAGATCTTAAATGCATTTTCTATGATCTTAGAAGACGATCAGACTGTCGTAACAACGGTTGCTAACGCCTCGGCCTTAGCTGCTGTATTGGATGCTATAAAAGCTGACATACTTTTTATGGATATCCATATGCCTAACCAAGATGGCGATCAAATACTTCGCGAATTACGGGCTTCGGATAAACATCATAGGCTGCCTGTTGTCATGATTTCTGGAAGTCCCGATGGAAGAAGTATATCGTTGGAATGTGGAGCTGATGGGTTTTTAGCTAAGCCTTTTGATATTATTGATGTTGAAAATTATATTCGAAGATTTGTCTACGAACGATGACTTTAATTCTTGTTTTAGTAAGCGTATCCTCTATTTTAAGGCTTTATCGTTTGGTCGAAACACAGGATAGCAAATATGTGGGTACTACTGGTGATTTTGGTCATCAGATACGGTAATCAACGGTGATACTCCCTATAATAAGGCATTTCACCTAAAATATGACGGCCAATATGGAAAGACTGCTGCAAGTTTAAGCCTCTATTACGAAGATATGAATACGGTTTTTGAGACATATAATCAAACCTACTCTGACCATCAAGGGGCGAGGCTTAATTTTAACACTCCTTTTCAGCTGGGGACATCTACTCCGCTATCTCTGATCTATGGAGTAGACCTGCTGAAAGATCATACGGTACAGAAAACGATGAAGGATGATCTGGTTACCCCAGATATGAATATGGACAATATAGCTTTCTACTCAAAACTTACCTTTCTATTCTCGATCAACAATCTTTTCAATGCCAATTATTATCCAACTCATGCTGAGGTGCGCGGTGCTACCAATGAGGGACGCTACTATATAAAGGGCCGTGGAACTATGGCCAATTTTGGCGTACAGCTTGATATATAATCGCTGATCACCGAATAGAAATCTATTTATTTTAACGTGTTATTTATTTTAGGTACAATCATTATCATTGGACTTGTTTATTTTTTGCAAGCATTGTTTGCCCAAACACCAAAAGGAAGTGTTAGTGAAAGTCTTACAATGTAAATTAAGAGCTCAATTTATATTACTTCGCAAAATAAGAATGTTATCGTAGACTATCAATTGACAGAGAAGAATGTAGAAGCGCTACAGGAAGTAGTATTGTAACAGCATAAATGTATAGTATTATTCTAAACAAGAATAACTTAATGACTGGATAGTCTGTAGCCAGTGGGTGTTTCTCCTGTCCATTTTTTAAAGGCACGAACGAAGGCACTCGGTTCGGCATAGCCCAAAATGATTGATATTTCTTTTACAGATGAGGTCGTGTTCTGCATATAATTTATGGCTAGAGATTTACGAACCTCCTCAACAATTTGTATATAAGAAGCTCCTTCATCTTTGAGTTTACGCTGTAAAGTCCTTACACTTACATTGAAATTTCCAGCTACAGCTTCTATGGAGAGGGAATAGAGGTAAGAATTGGCGATAAGATAGTTAAATATTCTTTTTGAAAGAGATCCCATCAGTTCGTTCGGGTTTTGTAATTGATTTATCTTGTTAATGAGCAAAGTCTGTATCTCGTAGTTGGCTGTAATTATCGGAAAATCCAGGTATTCCTTTGGAAATTCTACGGTATAATGTGTTGATTTTCTTGCCGAGCATCTTAAGATCGTTTCATAAGCCGAACTGCTTTCCCGCTGGAAGTTAGGTAGCCCTACCATGGTAGGGCTCAAATTTTTAAGGAGTAACCCTTTTAATTCATAGATTGTGAATGCTATTAAGAAATCTCCGAATTGTCTTTGGGTAATAGGCAAGTGATCAAAACCTCCATTTTTATGGTATTCGATGACGCATGTTTTATGCTTTAAGTCTATTTCCATTGTATAAAGATCTGTGACGAAATGCATGAGCGATCGCACTTGAAGCAGTGCGTCCCTCACGGTACAGCTTGTTTGGATGATCTGCCCAACGATATTTAAGGCTGCTAGTTGCATGGTTGCTCCAAAATGCAGGCCTATCAGTTGATCCTTTGAAAGCTGTACAATATTCCTCCATACGTTTTCAATCTGCTGATCAGTGATCTCAAATTGGCGACTGTTCATTAACTGAGCAATTGAAAAACCCGATAATGAGACAATTTTAGTGCTATCCAAACCTCGATCCTCACAAAAAGCAATTAAGGCTTGCAACATGGTCTGTTTATAATTCATATTGTAAATGTACTGATATGTTTTGCAGCCTGTATCAAATTGTCGTATAATGTCAATATCTTGTCGTCTATTGGTAGCCCAAAGCCTTGTAAGCAGTTGTACTTTTGAGTAATAAAAAAAAGAAATTATGACACTAAAAAATGTATTGCTGACCAATGCGATCAGCTCAGGAATGACAGGCGTTTTATTGGTAACCATGCCTTCTGTATTTACAAAGCTATTTGAAACTGGAAATAATACAACATTTATCCCGGTAGGCGTTTTCCTCATTGTGTTTTCGATATTTGTTTTAGCCACTGCTATGAAGGAAAGTATCCCGATCAGCTGGACCAAGTTTATCATCACACTAGATATTACTTGGGTTATAGCTAGCGTCATCGCCCTGTTTTCTTCCATTAGCACGATTGGATCTGTTATGATCCTAGCGGTCGCGGGATGGGTCGGAATGATGGTTTATCTACAGCATAAAAATCTAAACAGAATTTAAGATGGAAAATATGGATCTATTGATAAATGATTTCTTAGGTTACTTACAACGACGGGAGTTAGAAAATTTAGTAAACCTTTTTGCGGAAGAATTTCAACTCGAAATTCCAGGTAATACGGCTCAGATAAAATGGTTGGGGAAGCGAAGCTCAAAGCCAGAAGTGGAACAGCTTTTCAAATTACTGTGGTTTGCGGTAGAACCGGTGACAGCGGTAATTGAGACGATATTGACTAATGGAAATCAGGCTATTTTAAAAGGGAAATTTACCTCTAAGATGCTAGAAACAGGTAAGCTCGTCAGCTCCATATTCTTTATCCACATGAAGGTACACAATAATAAAATTATCGAATACACCTTATTGGAAGACAGCTATGCGGTATCAGAAGCTTTGCGATAAAGACTAAAATCTTAAATGCATAGGACCGCATGTGATGTATGCTAGCATGGTAACTCGTATGGATGCCTATGTAGGTCAAATTGTCGATAGACTGCGTCAAATCCTGCGGAAATGAGACTAGAGACTTATTTTACAGAAAGTAATGAGCGGTAACCCAACAGTAGAAATGTATGATCTCAAACAACATCCAAAAGAACAGAACAATGTTTGCTAATGGCAATCCAAAAAAGGTGCATGAATTGCGTCAGCTGAATTAGAAGGCCCATGTTGAAAGTGCAATTTTCCCATTGACGAATAAGCGCAGTTAGAGGTCAATCCATTCATGAACAATGTCTTTCGGGATATCCCGAAAGACATTGTTCATGAATGGATCAGCATATTTTTTCTGATATAAACAGGCCATTGCAGTATCAACTGACGATACTACTTTTTCTGTATATCAATTAATATTTTGACTTCAGTAGGATCATTAACCAAAGCTTCAAATCCCTCTGAAACGATATTTTCTAAGCTTATTTTGCTTGTCACAAGTTTTTCCACTGGCATACGTCCACTATCGATAAGCGCAATAACTTGTGGAAAGATGTTACGATAAGCAATAATACCCTTGATCGTGATTTCCCGCAGTACCTGATCCAGCGCATTCGTGGTAACCGGCTTGCCAAACAAAGCTACTAAAACCGCTGTTCCACCATTTTTTAAACTATCAATCCCTGTTGAATAGGAGGCCTGTACGCCAGCACAATCCAGAAATACGTCTACACCAAGTCCTGTAATGGACTTAATTTTTTGTGGAATCCCTTCCTCTTTCGCGTTGATGGTATGTGTTGCACCGATGGCTTTTGCCTTCTCTAGACGTTTGTCTGCGATATCCGTGACAATAACTGTTGTCGCACCTGCTGCAAGTGCCGCCTGAACACATAGTAAACCTATGGGGCCAGCACCAGAGACTAATACGGATTCACCGATTTTAAGCCCGCTTTGGTGCACTGCATATACCGCGACAGCGGCAGGCTCCACCAATGCGCCTTTTTCAAAAGACATGCTGTCCGGTATTTTGTGTAGCATGTAGTCTTCAACGACAACATACGGAGCAAATCCGCCATTACTGGAAAGCCCGATAAATCCCAAGGGTTCGGACAAATTATATGCGCCATTTGCAATAAAGGGACTATCAAAGTTTTTAAAAATCGGTTCAACGACCACGCGGTCACCGGCTTTTACATGTTGTACACCTTCACCTACGGCCTCCACCACACCCGAAAACTCATGTCCAAGCGTAGTGACTCCCTGGTGTCCGTTTAGCGGGTAGGGTTGATCTACCGGGATTAATTGCGGGCCATGTACATACTCATGTAAGTCAGATCCGCATATTCCGGCGAAATGGACAGCTATTTTAACCTGACCAGCCTTTGGTTCAGGGATTTCTGTTGGTTCTACCCTAATATCTTTAGCAGCATACCAACGTGCAGCTTTCATAGTATTTGCCATGTTTGTCTTCTTTTTTTGTATATACTAAGGTAAAAAGAATGATCTGCTATCGATGTGATCTATATCTCCAACGTAAATGAGCTGGATCATTTCGCGGGGAGATTAACGGATTAAATCCTACAATTCAAAATGGCGATCATGATTAATATTCTGAGGATTTATTAACGAACTGTTGCAGTAAGTTGCAGCTTCAAATTCGCTGATACTCATTGAAAGGAAAGAGATTGAAGGAAGCAATTTTTTTAGTCTGGCAGTGATTGTTTTTGAAAGATTTGCTTTTTGTTCCATAGTTCGTCCTTCCATAATATACCCGAAAACATGTAAGAAATTAGTCTTATTGTTTCCGAGTCGATAATATTGGTAAGGCTGAATTCTAACCTTTATGTCATTAGCAGCGAAAATTCCTGCAGCAGCAGCTGTCTCGTATACAGCTCCCATGAGCTCAGCAGGAGCGATTGTCTGAAGAATATCTTGCGAACAGTCTATAATAAAATGAGGCATTAGTAGTATAATCTATTCTCTAACTAACAGTATACATTCGAAATTGTTTATCCGGATATTGTTGTCTCCAAAAGTCGATGTCAATTTATGCGTGCGCGGAGAGCTTACACCATGGTGATTTTATTCAATTGTCTTCATATGCTCTTAAGTGACCGCATATAAAGACAATTGAATTCAATATGAATTCTGTATTCTAAGATCTAGCTTACATTGTGCTAATCATTGTCATGATTTTCGGTTGCAAATGAAAACTTAATTGATTTTTGAGGATAAGTTTCCATACTCATGCGGCTGGTATTTTTGATAATACTTTTTAAGCTGACGCGATCACCCAATTTAAAATAAGCTTCTACGGTTTGGTAATCTAATAGATAAGGGCCACAAAAGTAATTTCCATTTGCATCTTTTTCTATGATTCCTTGATAAAGTCCCGCTTTTGTTTCTTTTGGCATATGTGTTTAATTTGAAAACAAAGGTAGGAAGAGTAATCGGCAATTCGGTGGCAATTGTAATATTCTCTTATCGAGAGTGCATTTGAATGTGAATAATAGCTCTTATAAATAGTCTCAGGTGTCTGTTCTAAATAACTATTCCAAGAATTTTATTAGTCGATTTTAGACGCGATTAAAACAAGAAAGTTTGTGTCAGTATTTGATGACAACAGCTTTTTTCGTTGAAGATCTACTTTATCCTAAGTAAGAAATATTAAATTAGCTGTTGATAATTAGAATATAAATATATCAGATTGGAAGTAAAGTTTCATATATATAAGATGATTAATAAAATAAAACTGGAGCAGTTATCGGCGATATTAGATGTCCTGAAGCTGGCTGAAAAACTAAAATTCGAATTGCGACATAGCTGGCTGTCTAATGGTCGTCAGGAGAGCGTTGCAGAACATACTTGGCGGATGTCGTTGATGGCCGTTTTGATTGAACCGCTTTTAGAGCAAAAAGTTGATCTCGCCCGCCTATTGAAAATGATTATTATCCATGATCTTGTTGAAGCCGAAGCTGGTGACGTATCGGTATTGGATCAGATCCGCAACCCAGAGATCAAAAAAATCAAACAACAAAATGAAGAGAAGGCAATTCTTAGAATTAGAGAGCTGCTTACAGCAAGTAATGGTCAGGAGATATATGATCTTTTTTATGAGTTTGAGGAGAAGAATACCTTCGAAGCAAAGGTGGCTAATGCTATTGATAAATTAGAAGTTCAATTGCAGCATAATCATGCTGATATTTCTACCTGGGAGGAGATCGAATACGATTTGTCTTTTGTGATTGGTAGGCATGTCCAATTTGATCAGACCTTTGTCATGTTAAAAGATTTAATAGAAAAACAGGCTTCACAAAAACTTGAAGGTGCGGGATTGAATGTTTCAGAGATTCGCAATCGTGCAATTGCAACATTTAGCTAGTTGGGGCAAATGCAAAAAATGTTCTATATTTAATTGGAACAGTCCCGTGTAAAATATTGACAACATTATTATGATAAAGACTTTTTTTACCGTCGCCGCGTTCCTGGTTATATCATTTGTTTTTGCCCAACAGCCCCAAGTAAAGGTTGAAGAGGGTATAATGGAAGGAATTACGTTATCCAGCGGCGTGCAGGCATTCCGTGGGATTCCTTTTGCAAAACCACCGGTTGGCAATTTACGATGGAAAGAACCACAACCTGCCGATCATTGGACAGGGATCCGCAAGGTAGATCGCTTTGGAAATTCACCAATGCAGAAACCGATCTATGGGGACATGAGATTTCGCTCTCCGGGTATCAGTGAAGATTGCCTCTACCTGAATGTATGGCGACCAAAGGCTGGGGGCTCCGATAAACTTCCTGTTTTAGTTTATTTTTATGGTGGCGGTTTCAATGCCGGTGATGGATCAGAAAATCGTTACGATGGGGAGAGTTTTGCCAAGGAAGGCATTATTGTCGTTACCGTCAATTATCGTCTGGGCATCTTTGGTTTCTTTGCGCATCCGGAACTAACCCAAGAATCACCAAAAAATGCGTCAGGGAACTATGGTCTCCTGGATCAATATGCGGCATTAGCATGGGTCAAAAAGAACATAGCTGCCTTTGGAGGTGATCCTGATGAGGTTACCATAGGTGGAGAATCTGCCGGAAGCATGTCTGTTTCCGCCCAGATGAGTAGTCTGCTTTCCAAAGGGTTATTTAAGCGTGCTATCGGTCAGAGCGGAAGTGTTTTTAATTTAAGATATGGCACTATTTCCCTTGGGGAGCAAGAACAACAAGGTGTAGCTTTTGCTACCAAAGTCAATGTAGGCAACCTTGACCAATTGCGTAAAATTCCCGCCGCAGAACTACTTGACCGGGCCAGTGAGCCCGGCGCCTTTATGACACGTCTGATCATAGATGGTTATTTTCTCCCCAAATCACCGTTGGGAATATTTGAAGCAGGGGAGCAGTCCAAAGTTTCTCTACTTGCAGGCTGGACGTCTACAGAGGCTCCTTATACTGCCTTCACCGGCAAGTCTTATCCATCACCGGACAACTATGAGAGATTAGTACGCGAGCAATTCGGTGCTAGGGCTGATGAAGTGCTCAAATTGTATCCGGGGAAAACAGAAAGTGAAGTCATCACATCGGCGACCGCGCTAGCCAGTGATAATTTTATTGTTTACAGTACTTGGAAATGGCTCGATTTGCAACGAATAAACAGCGGCCAACCTGTTTATGTCTACACCTTTAGCAAAGCACGGCCACCGATGAAAGCAGCTTATAACAATGTGGAGACAGGGCTTGCTGGTGGGATAAGAAAAAATCTACCACTGCAGACAAAGAGAATCTGCCACCCGTCCTCCCAGGAGCGTTCCATGCCAGTGATATTGAATATCTATTGGGAAATCTGAAGAGCAACGATGTTTTTGCCTGGACGAAGGATGACTACAAAGCTTCACTACTGGGACAGCGCTACTTCATCAATTTTATTAAGACTGGTAATCCGAATGGGAAAAATCTTGCTGTGTGGCCAAAAACTACAGCAACAGACAAGGTGATGAATATACTTGACCTCAATATCGAAGCGCAGGCATCTCCAGAGAAATTCAGAGACAGATACCTTTTTCTTGATGGTTTATTTATTGGCAAAAAATAAAGAATTCTATGCTATTTGCGCATATAAGGGTGTTCTACTTCCTGCCATTTATAGGAAATATCTATCTTTTCACTTAGGTAGGCTATTCCTGTTAAAAGTTGTGTTTAACAAAAAAAAATGCAAGAGCGGCATTCCCTAAGGAATACCGCTCTTGCAATATTGGACAAAAGAATATCGTTGTATTTGATTAATAGCCCGGATTTTGCACCAAGTTGGGCTCCACCTGAAAACTACTTTCGTGAAACGGCCATAAGTACTGATGGTTTAAGAACTTTCGGTCCTCAATTTTGAGTATTTCGGATTGTCCACCTCCATTCAGACGCATATGACCGAGAGCGGGTTGATTAAGGACTGTTTCTGCTGTTTTCCATCGCAAGATATCGCTATAACGTAATCCTTCGCCAGCAAATTCCGTTCTCCTTTCGTTGCGGATGAGCACTATCCATTCCTGTTGTGATTTTGCTGTTAAATTGACATCAGCAATGGTCATATCGAGTCCGGCTCTTTTACGAATCTGGTTGATACAACTTTTAGCCAGTTCATCTATATCATTCAACATGATCTTTGCTTCGGCATAGGTTAACAGGACTTCAGCATAGCGAGCCAAGGGAAAATGCATATTTCCGCCAGTACGAAACGCATCGGCTTGGTCGACAAATTTCTTGAACCAGTATCCTGATCTACTGCTACGTAGGTTTTGGTAATAAAAAGCACTTTTAGCATCATAGATATCTATTTTTTCATTGTTGAAGAGATCGCCATGACCGAATACACTAGCTTCATACCGTGGGTCACGGTTTAATTTTGGATTAAGCTCATATTCTTGTTTAGTATGTAGCGGACATTTATCAATTGATCGGCCCTGTAACGTCCAATAACTATCCACGAGCGCTTTTAAGGGAACAACATAGGATTGGCCATTTCCGGTTCGGTATTGTGGAGCGAGATGCTGAAATGACGCCGTTGCTGAATTGTTATGGCTCTCCATATCAAACTTGATAATAAATTCTTTGTTGGTTTTATCTGCTTGATAATTAAATAGATTGGCGTATTGGGGATGAAGTTGATACTTCCCGCTATCCATAATCTCCTTAGCAAGTCTTGCCGCCAGTTCGTACCTTCCATTATAGAGTGCGTAGCGCATGACCAATGTTTTAAAGGAATACTTGTTGAACATATATGCGTTTGTGGTGCCTTCATTTTCTGGAAGTCTATTGGCAACATCTTCACTCATTTCAAAGAGCTTGTCAAGGATTTCGGCTTTAGGTGTCACCGGTGGTGTTGCTTCCTCCAGTTTGACAGGAGTTAGCACAAAAGGGACGTTACCCCAGAACTCTGTAATCCTGAAGTAATGCCAGATGCGCAAACCTTCGAGAATTGCTTTATACCGTTGTCGCGTAGATTCATTTTCGACATATGGCACCCCAACATTTGCCAGATAGGTGTTAATACGGCCTATATGCTGATTGTGTAAATTCCAGTAATAAACGGCCAAAGCGGAGTTACTAGTCATATTGCCGTTGGCGATGATCATGTGATGATCTGTCTCAATGCGGGCATAGGCATTGTCCGAACGACCTTCGGTCATGTAAAAGAGGAGGCGACGTTCACCTGGCCCCATAAAAGCATCTAAATAGCTACTGTAGACCACGCGACGCAAATCTTCTTCTGTGTTAAAAAACTCATCAAAAGAAGTTGCTGTTGGATCTCGTTTATCAAGAAATTTTTCGCAGCTACTGAGGGTTGCCAAAGCTATTATAAGGGTAATAATTTTCTTTTTCATTGTGATGATATTAAAAAATGCTCGCGCTTAATCCAAAACTATATGTTGCCATCCGCGGATAATTTCCATTACCGCTTTCGATCCGCTCAGGGTCCAAACCTTCCCACTTTGTTATGGTGAATACATCCTGCGCGTTTACATAAATCCGTAAGTTTTTAACACTTTTGCCAATGGATGGAAAAGTATAGCCGAGTTGAAGTGATTTAACACGAAAAAAGGCTGCATTGCTGAGCCATACATTACTTAAAAGGGTATTGGGCGTGGAGCCTGTCCAGAGACGCGGGAAGCGGCTATTTGGATTTTCTGGGCTCCAATGGTCGGCAACATATTCAACACGTGGTGCCCCCAGGTCATTACTGTTTCCATCGACATAAACTGGATAAGCTTCCTGACCGGCTAATCGGCCAGTTCTTTTGCCCACACCTTGACCCAGTGCTGAAAAATCCCAGCGTTTATAATGTAGGTCCATATTGATGGCGTAATTGTAATACGGAAGTGGATCCGCGAGGTAAACGCGGTCATTGTCGTTAATTAAACCATCTTGATTTTGATCGACATAGCGGATATCGCCAGGTCTGGAATTGGGCATTTTCGCTGCGGTTTCATCAATTTCTTGTTGACTCTGAAAATAACCATTTGATTGAAAACCGTAATAGTTGTTGATCGGGATCCCTTTATACCATATCTGGTCATTGTTGCCTTTGAAAATCAATCGGTCATTTTCATTATAGCCAGCCTTGAGTATGCGGTTACGATTGTTAAAAAGCATTGCACCGACTTTATAGGAGAAATCATCTTTCTTGTCAGACCAGTTTACCGAGACTTCCCAACCATCGTTCTCTACCGCGCCAATATTTACTGCGGATACTAAGGTGTATGAACCCGTTAATGGTGGGACAGCAAATTGATCATAGATTAAATCATACGAATTCTTATGGTATACCTCCGCTGTAAGAGAAAGTCTATTTTTGAGTGCATTCATATCGAGGCCAAGATTCCATTGTTTTTGTTTCTCCCAGGAAAAATTAGAATTAGGGACGCGCATCGTCCATCCCCAGGTATTGACAGATTCCTGCCATAAATAAGGCGCTACATTTTCATTACCAATCAACCCGTATGACGCACGAATCTTAATATTGCTGATCGCCTCGGATTCGAGAATAGGTTTGAAAAAGCGTTCATTATGTAAATTCCAGGCAAAAGCTCCCGATGGAAAGAATCCCCAGCGACGACCCGGTGCAAATTTACTGCTTCCATCCGATCGACCTGTTAATTCAAATATATAACGGTTATCAAATGAATAGTTCAGTTTACCGAAAAAAGAAGCCTTGCTAATTTCTCTAAAATCAGTGAAGGTATAGCTCATGATCTCAGAACCGGCAGTGAGATAGATTTTGTCTTTATCCTGACGTAGTTCTTTGTTATAATTTACCAACGCCCTCGCGGTCAGCTGGCTCTCACTTACACCTTGTGAAGCATCCACATCATTTCCCCATATGCTGATCGGAGCCCCTTTTTCATCAAAGAATTTGTAGGTTAACCGCCTTTGTTTGTCAGCAGATTTGTTGATCATGTATGACACGTTTCCTTCAATATTTAGATTGCTGTTGATATTGTATTTGGGGCGAAGATTAATGGTACTGCGATCATGCATATAGTTTTTGGTTCCCCCATGTTTAATCGAAGCTATAGGATTAATGTTGTTATGGAGGATGAAGGGTTCGGGTCTGTCAGCATTATAATAAATCTGTTGTGTTGGATTCAGGCGCCAGGCTTGTTGGTAAAGCCCGTGACCATCGTCGTTTGCCATGAGACGGTCTACTTGCAAGCGATGCGCATAGAAGTCAGCCATGAGGACGAATTTATCAGCAATATTGATATTGGTATTGAATCGTGCCGAAAATTTCTGTGTTCCTTCGATGTTATTAAGTCCATTTTCCTTAATATGGCCCAACATAAGGTTGAAGGTCCCCACACCGCCGCCACCGGAAATACTGGCGTTGTTGTTAATTGCTGTGGAGGTTCGTTCCATTACTTCGTCCAACCAATTGACCCCTTTTATTTTTCCGCTGGCATATTGTTCAATTGTTTCATCCGAATAGATCGCAGGTTGTCCTTGTTGGACCAGTGTTTCATTTCGCAATTTCATAAAATCAACTGCCCCTACAAATTCAGGAAGATCTATCGGTTTGTTTATGGCATACCAATTATTTGTAAAAACCTTGAATTGACCCGTTTGCCCACGTTCTGTTTCGATGATAATAACGCCATTGGCACCACGTGAGCCATACATAGACGCTGAAGCCGCATCTTTAAGTACGGTAATACTTTTCACCTGGTTAGGATCGATATCGTGAATACTTTGTTCCATTCCATCCACGATGACCAGAGGATCGGCATTTTGTAAGGTGCTGATACCACGAATGGAAATCGTCCCGGGGACACTGCCGGGAAGACTATTTCCCCGCATCATTGTAACACCGGGAATTGTTCCTGAAAAAGCATCCTGCATTTTATAAATGGGCCGGTTTTTTACTTTTTCCATATCCATTTGGGATACGGAGGAAGCCAGGTGCTTTTTATCGACCTCTGAAAATCCGACCACCACAACCTCCTCAAGCCCGACTTCGTCGTTGTCCATGACGATATTGAGCTCAGTTTTGTTGTTGATAGGAATTTCAAGCTGTTTAAAGCCTACCGCGCTGAAAATCAATGTGCCCTTGTTCCCGTCTGGTAGAGAAAGCTGAAATTCACCCCTGGTATTTGTCGAGGTTCCTATGTTTGTCCCTTTGAGCAAAATACTGACCGCACTTAATAGATTCCCTTTTGTGTCATGTATTTTCCCTCTGATGGATCGTTGCTGATACAGCTTTTCGCTGCCTGACCGATCATCAGAGGCATCGTCCTGTTTTCTTTTTATGACTACGGTGCCACGATGTACCATGTAATAGAAGGCACTATTTTTAAATAGCTGATCAAGTGTTTTATTCAGGGGTGCATCTGTTATTTCAAGATTTGCTTTTTCATTGTTCAGTAAGCCCTCCATAAAGATAAAACGTACTCCTGTCTGTTTGGTGATGTTTTTGAGGACGGTTTCGATCTTGGCGTTTTTGGCGTGCAGTGTAATCTGAGCAGAGCTTGAAGCATAGGCACCCATCATGGATGTTGCTAATAATATTCCTGTCAGTTTCATTTTGATTAGATTGTTCAAAAATTTTCCCTTGTCTATAGGACAAAGAATTCCTTTTGAATAAAATAAATTATTCATAATTTGGTAGAGAATTAATAGTTTACGATCAGTTGTTAATTCAATCAGATGCAGGAGTATTGGAGTACTTCTGCATTCTTTTTTATACAATATTTAGGTATTTTTCTTCTTACATATTTTAAGCCCTCCTTTTCTTGGTTAGATAGTTTATTTATTTTTTGTCGATCAGCTTATTAACGATTAGTTTTTCTTTGTCGATTGTCAGCTGATAACCAGTCAGGTCTTTTAGTAGATTACAGACCTCTGCAAGGGTCACATCTCTTTTTATGCCACCTTTGTAACGTCTTTTATCCAATGAGACGTTGGAGTCAATTTTGATACCATACCATCGGCTTAGCTCATCGAGAATCTGTTGCATACTCTTATTTTCGAAATAGAAGTAACCATCTTTCCAGGCCGTTGCTTCTTCCATATCTGGTATCGGAAAGGCTACCAATTGACTGTTAATCATTTTTACCCCATTTCCTGCATCTATAAAAATCTCATTTTCCTGTCCATTGACTTTTAGGCGTCCCTCTGTAAGTAAAACTTTAGCATTAGGTTTATAGGAATTGATGTCAAAGGCTGTTCCTATAGCTTGGACATTAAGGTCATTGGCCTCCACCACGAATGGGCGCTTTGTGTCTTTGGCAACTTCAAAATAGGCTTCACCCTTTAATCTTACTTTCCGTTCGTTTTTCTCGAAATTGGCCTTATAGGTCAATTCCGATTCCGAATTCACCCATACCCGTGTACCATCACTTAGTGTTAGTGCTATGGTAGATCTTTTGGGCACAATTAAGGTGTGGATCGGATTAGACTCTTCGGTTTTGAGCTGTGAGTACAGCAATTTACCATCTTTTAATATAATCCCCTGAGGAAGACTTCCGTCAACTTGTTTATTCATTAAGTTAATTTCGTCTTGTCCTTTAATCTTCAGGATAGCACCGTTTTCTCCGGGAAGAACATCATTTTTTTGTCCATAGACCTTGTCCGGAATAAGATAATTGATAGGTTTTAAATAAGATTTCCAGATCCAGACAAAAGTAAAGAGCAATAATAGTGCGGCAGCAATTCTAATAGCGGGTTTCCAGTTCCCATTTAACCGATGATAATTTGGTGCAATTTTTCGTTCATTGTATTTGGTTTTTAAAATTTTCCACTCCTGATCCAGGTCAGTGGTACGTAAATCAAATGGAACATGGATATCTGTATTGGCAAGCCGGTGGCGTAAACTATCCTTTGCATCGGGATATTTTTCCAGCAAACGTCTTAGTTCATTCTCTTGTGCAGTAGGTAGTTGTCCGTCTTTCAGGAGTAATGAAGCTAATTCAGCCAAGACTATTTTATCTGTTTCTATCATAATTCAATAACTAAATAACTTGAGGAATCAAAATGGGTGACTCCAAATGAAAAAAAATATTTTTTTTAAAAATAGAAGGGCAAATGATCCTTAAAATAAAAGGAAGTTCAATACTAAATTCAGGAATTTGGTTTTCAAAAGGTTTATTGCACGCATACGCTGCGTTTTTACGGTGTTGACGGAAACATCTAATTCCTGTGCGACCTCATCATATTTCATACCATCCAAATAAATTAAACGGCAGATCCGCTGACAGCCCTCAGGCAATTGGTCGAGTTCACGGTGTAATGCACCAATCAGTTCGGCATTGATAAGATCGTCTAAGATATTCCGATCGTCAGACTCCGGTATGGTAATAGCATCCCGTATCTTATCAAATGCCCTATCTCGCCGTTTGGCATTCATTGCCATATTTTTTACTGAGGTGTAGAGAAAGCTTTTGATAACACGTTCTCCCTTCTCCAACAGCTCTGGTTTATCCATCAAGACAATAAAAGCATCCTGTACAATATCCTTAGCTATTTCCTCCGAGTTGACCCATGGAAAGGCAAATGTACAGAGCTGTAGAAAATATGTTTTGAAATAATATTCGATGGATAACATTACCTAGCTATTTTTTTAAAATATAGCTATTATACAAAAATATTGGAAACAATGCGTGTATTTTATATAAAGTAGTCTTAGAGGCATTTTTGTCAATAAGTGACTGAAATACCTGTTGTTAAAGTTCGGTTTCTAATTGTTTTTCTGTGCGGCTAGATGTTGTTTTTGTCGTGTTAACTTTCCAACTGTAACAAATAAATGTTGCAAAGCGGCTCCCGTACCAAATTTTTATGCTTTCCAAAGCTGCTGAAAATCTAAAATTTCGGATACAGGGAAATATTTATTCGAGTGGACATCGCATCAACTGGATTGGAAAAATCCGATTTGAAAACGGAGAACAGTTTGGGCAATGCCATTACACTGCGTTATTTTGTTGAACTTCAGAGAAAGCCTGGTAAAGAAAATGCAAATTTAGCGGGCTATAACTATACGAAAGATGAAATCTACAAGATACCGCATAATGTCAAAATAATAAAAATTGAATCGTACGAAGATCGTAAAGAATATTTTATATTTACTCAATGGAACATTTATTATCAATTGTGATTGCCACTATTTTTATTTTGTTAGCGTTGCTTCATCTCTTTTGGGTATTTGGGGGAAAGTGGGGGATAAGTGCTACTATACCCACAGACCTCAATGGAAGAAGGGTATTTAATCCAGGCCGGCCCGGTACGTTACTGGTTGCGATTGGATTAATATTTTTTGCTTTGACAAACCTCTGTGCAATTGGCGTTCTGAAAGGACCTTTTGATAACAACTACGCGGGTTATGGCATGTATATGATCAGTGGTATTTTCTTTGTTCGATTTATCGGGGATCTGAAATATGTCGGCGTATTCAAGAAGTATAGGAATACTGTATTTGCCTCACGGGACACCTATATTTATACTCCATTATCGCTGTTTTTGTCAATTTCCAACGGCATTCTAGCCGTTATGTTTTAAACTGATAGATTGGGAAATATACTGTTATATCAAGCACAAAGAGCAGCTACTTCATAATGGCTACTCTTTGTGCTTTACTTTACTGCAAACTAATTAGAAAAGACCCCAAAGTCAGCAAGATGTGAATAAAAGAAATCACCCCAGGAATTCACCGATTCTACTTTAAGATAACGGGTACTGATCGTTGCATCCAGGTTAACATTGATCCAGGAACCGGAGACTTTGCTCAATTGGGCGGATTTAATCAAGGTCCAGCTTGTGCCATTTGTGCTGGTATAAATATTAATATCTTTCATTGCCCATTTAAATTGTCCCAGTTTCGAAATGCGAGTCCTTTTACCATACGTAAAGCAACTATATTCACAGAAAAGAAGTAAGGCTGCGGCGTTT
Source organism: Sphingobacterium sp. UBA7625 (assembly GCF_002484085.1). Lineage (NCBI taxonomy): Bacteria > Pseudomonadati > Bacteroidota > Sphingobacteriia > Sphingobacteriales > Sphingobacteriaceae > Sphingobacterium > Sphingobacterium sp. UBA7625. The sequence goes on along the minus strand of NZ_DLJD01000024.1, from coordinate 64,189 downwards.
GGGCCGAAGACCACGGCGTATGCCAAATTGTGCCCGGAAATAATTTTTATTGACCAAGCTTTTATTTATAGGCGTAATAACAGCTTTGACTGTAAAGGCGTTGTAAATTTGCTGAAGAAAGCCAGCTATATTTTTTGTATATAAACTGTTTAAATTGGTAGAAATCTACAAATTCAATTCCTGTATCGGAGCGAATGGGATTCTCGACTATAAAACGGTGTGCAATTTGATGTACTTTTTTGCAGAGAGTATTGCATTCCTCCAGTTGCTGCGGGAGCAGATCTGGAAATTTAGTAGCCAACCTTTCGTTAATTGGTTTTAACCAATTTTGTCCAAACTCCATAGATAGTTGAAGGCCATAGTTTAATATTTCAATTGATAAATTTATTTGAGTCATAAATCATAATAAGTTTTTTAGACTAGCTCTGTTTTGCTCGCTATAGATGTTTACTTGTGTCGGTATCTCATCCGTTTTTGTCCCATCCGGTTATTATATGCTATCGCTAAAATAACAATTTATCCTTAAAAACTTGGCTGTCTGCTGTACAACATTTTTTTTATAGGGTTAAGCTTGGTGGGCTGATTCATTCGTAACGGAATAACTTAGGAAGCCGATGTTAACTTTGGGTCATTAGTAAATTATTACAAAAGCGAATGTTGATTTTGCTGCGAATACCTTCGGGGTGCCGACTGAAGCAGCGAGCATTACGGCTAGGAACAAATGGTTGGTAGTGCTTTAATTTCGGAGGCTATTATTTTACCTGTAACGGATCCGAAATACTGGGTGATTGTTCTCTTCGCAATCACTCCTATATCGTCCCGGATGCAGTGTATGGTCGGTTTATGAAACAGATAAACAGATGCTTTAAGGATTTCTTGGATAATTTCCTTAACTAGTTCAGTTTATAGGCATGCACCAGATTGGTTCGGACCGTATGTATGTAAAGAAACGACTCTGTTTTACCTGAAAAATGGTTAATTTAGTTTTCGGGCCGAACATTATTATATTAAAAAGGCTATGGCAAATGGAATTGTTAATTATCCTTCAGACAATAAATTATTTGATCATGATAGCAAGCGTTCAGTTGCCGATATTGTTTTGATCAAATAAAAGTGATTCGAACTTATAATGAAATTTTGAATAACAAAAGTAATCCTCAGAATATTATGAATATTTTAATTGTTTACTGTCATCCGAGTGAGAGATCTTATACTTTTGAGATCTTCAACCATTTAAAGACCCTTCTGTCGGCACAAAATTGGAATATTGAGGTTTCCGATCTGTATGCTAATAATTTTCAGAGCAATATGACCGCAGAAGAATACTTGCGAGAAGGGTTTTCTCAAACGTTATTGCCTATCCCAAAAGATGTGCTTGAAGAACATCGAAAGATAGGAAACGCAGATTGTATTATCTTCCTTTACCCCGTTTGGTGGAGCGATTGCCCGGCTATGATGAAAGGTTGGTTTGATCGGGTATATGCAGTTGGTTATGCTTATGGTCAAAAGCCAGATTTGCCAAAAATGAAAACGATCAACTATGGATTAGTTATCTGTACAGCAGGCCATCCTAACAACTTTTTAGAGGAAATCGGGATTGCACGGAGTATGCAGCATATTATGCTTGACGACCGATTGGGGCAACGCTTTAAGCACAAGGAAATGTTCATCCTTGGAGGAACTTTGGCAATAGACGATGTGAGAGAACACCATCTGCAACAGATTGACGGATTCATAAAAAAAATAGTCTGCTATTGTAGCTAAGGCTTTTATTATTTTGGAACATTATCGCAACAACAACTAATAGGCATGGATTTGATACCTTTATGTCTATCTTGTGCAATATATGGTGATCGTTCCAGCTTCATATCCTATTTTTATTTTAATTGCTGTAACTTTAGATTAGGTACTGGTTATTGATGACTGAGAAGCACCTTTTTACAAGCGAACAACAAAAGATTAATGTTGATGAAAAAGATAAAAATACAACACACAGATTTAGAGATTGCTCCGATCAACTTTGGTGGTAATGTCTTCGGATGGACACTTGATGAACAGAAATCATTTGAGATTCTGGATAAATTTGTAGGAGCCGGATTTAATTTTATAGATACTGCGGATACCTATTCCTGGTGGGTAAACGGGAAAGGCGGCCAATCTGAAGAAATTATTGGTAAATGGTTAAAAAATCGCGGTAATCGCAACGACATTGTACTGGCGACTAAGGTTGGGTCTGAGACGAAGGAACATGGTTTTGATATTTCCAGGAAACATATTTTGAAATCAGCTGACGAGTCCTTGCAGCGTTTGGGGGTAGATCACATAGATTTATACTATACCCATTTTGATGACAACGTTACACCTGTTGAGGAGACCTTATCAGCCTACAATGAACTAATAAAGGCCGGTAAAGTTCGGTTTATCGCTGCCTCAAATATCTCTCCTGAACGGCTTATTGAAAGTTTTGATAGTGCGGAAAAAAATGGTCTACCTCGATATGTCGCATTGCAACCTCATTATAATTTGGTTGAGCGCAGCCGTTTTGAAAATGACTACGCCCCGATAGCCGAAACCTATGGTTTGAGTGTATTCCCATACTGGTCTCTTGCGGCGGGTTTCTTGACTGGAAAATATCGTACCGAGGCAGATTTTGACAATACCGCCAGAGGTGGCGGCATAAAGAAATATTTTGATGACAAAGGTAAACGTGTATTGAAAGCTTTGGATATGGTGGCTGAAAAGTACGATACTAAACAGGCTACAGTAGCGCTAGCATGGCTTCTGGCAAAGCCATTGGTCACTGCTCCGATTGTGAGCGCAACCAGTGCGTCGCAACTGGAGACCTTATTTGCTGCTCCGAAACTGCCATTGGATGCTGAAGATATTGGCCTTTTAAACGAAGCGAGTAAATAAACGACCACTTGTTGTCAGACCGCAGACGATAACCATTCTCCAGTGTTAATGGGGAATGGCTCTTTATATGGATTATTATGTCGTAAATTTATCTTATGAAGCTATTCTGGTTTTAACAGGCGAATAGCTTCTTCATCCTAATAAATGAACGTATGAGCAGCACGAAACGAAATAGGGGATTTTTCTTCAAGCAATATGACGAGCCGTTCCAGACACCTTTTGAAAAATTATTTGATATTTTCAAAGAATTGATTACCCATACCTCGGGTGATTTTGATGAAGCCATTGATTGGCTGCGTGAACTGGATCGGGAGTTCAAACTGACCACTCCAGAATATACCATAGATGATTTCATTGCCGATCTGAAGAATAAGGGATATATCAGGGAAAAAATGGAATTTGATGGCAACGGTGGCGTAGACATTACCTCAAAGATGGAAAAGGCCTTGCGACAAAATGCATTGGACCAGATTTTTGGGAAGATGCGAAAAGGAAAGTCCGGTAATCATAAAACCAGCCAACAAGGCCAGAGTGACGAAAACATGGGCGATTTTAGAAATTATCAGTATGGAGATGGCCTCGAGAAAATTGCTTTGACTGAAAGCCTGAAAAATGCACAGATCAATCATGGTATAGGCGAGTTTGGTTTGTCAGAAAATGATCTGGTTGTAGAAGATACACAGTTTAAATCGCAGATGAGTACGGTGCTGATGATCGATATCAGCCATAGCATGATCCTATATGGCGAAGATCGGATTACCCCTGCAAAGAAAGTAGCCATGGCCCTATCGGAGCTTATCCTTACACGGTATCCCAAAGACACGCTTGATATTATTGTCTTCGGTAATGATGCCTGGCCGATAGCGATCAAAGACTTGCCCTATCTGCAAGTGGGTCCGTTTCACACCAATACTGTCGCTGGCTTACAGTTAGCAATGGATATACTCCGGCGCAAGCGGCATGCAAACAAGCAGATATTTATGATTACAGACGGCAAGCCGAGCTGTTTAAACATGCCGGATGGGACCTACTATAAGAATCCAATGGGCTTAGATCCATTTATCACCGGAAAGTGCTATAGCATGGCCGCGCAGGCCCGAAAATTGGGGATACCTATTACGACCTTTATGATCACCTCAGATCCCTATTTGCAGCAATTTATCGACGAATTTACGGCTTCAAATCAGGGCAAGGCTTATTACACTGGGCTTGGAGATCTGGGCGGAATGATTTTTGAAGACTATGAAGAAAATCGCAAAAAAAGAATACGATAAACAATTCATTTAGCGGCAATAAAATATAAATCTTGCGCAAGGTTTGCGCCTCATCATCAGAAGACATGGATTACACAAAGATTACAACATTTGGTGCACTGAAAAACTCAGGTTACAAGCCTAAGACGATAAAAGAAGAATTGCGTCAGAATCTGATTACAAAAATTAGGAAGGGCGAAACCGTGTTTACCGGAGTACATGGTTATGAGGATACCGTTATTCCCGAACTTGAGAGAGCTATTCTTTCCAAACACAATATTAATTTCCTTGGTCTTCGTGGCCAGGCAAAGACACGTCTGGCTAGGCTCATGGTTAATCTGCTGGATGAATATGTGCCTGTAGTAGCGGGTTCTGAGATTAATGACGACCCCTATAACCCCATATCCCGCTATGTCCTGGAGCTCCTGAAGGAAAAAGGTGACGACACTGCGATAATTTGGCTTCATCGAAGTGAACGTTTTGCCGAGAAACTTGCTACACCAGATGTGACCGTAGCCGATCTGATCGGTGATGTCGATCCGATCAAAGCAGCCAATTTGAGATTGAGCTATGCCGATGATCGCGTGATTCATTTTGGTATGATTCCGCGGGCAAATCGCTCGATATTTGTCATTAATGAACTGCCTGATCTTCAGGCCCGGATTCAGGTGGCACTTTTCAATATCTTGCAGGAAGGGGATATCCAGATCCGTGGATTCAAATTGCGCCTACCCTTAGATATACAGTTTGTGTTCACTGCAAATCCGGAAGATTATACCAATAGGGGGAGTATTGTGACGCCACTGAAAGACCGGATAGGATCGCAGATATTGACACATTATCCCGAATCAGTTGAGATCGCGAAGGCAATTACTGCCCAGGAATCCAACTTGGAGGCGGCACAGAAAGAGCAAATATACGTTCCTGAACTGGCCCGTGAATTAATTGAGCAGATCAGTTTTGAAGCCCGAAATAGCGAATATGTTGATGAAAAGAGTGGCGTCAGCGCACGGATGAGCATTACAGCATTTCAGAACCTATTAAGCACAGCTGAACTGCGCATGCTCAAAAACGGATCAAAAAAGACGTCAGTACGCCTGAGCGATTTTGTGGGTATTGTCCCGGCTATCACCGGAAAAGTTGAGCTCGTTTACGAAGGTGAACAGGAGGGAGCTGCTACCGTCGCGTTGCAGTTGATCGAAAATGCAGTAAAAAGCCTATTCCCGATTTTATTTCCTAAAATTGAAAAACTGGAAAGGGACAACGAGCGCTATCCTTACGACGATATTATTCGCTGGTTTTCAGAATCGGAAGGCATTGAGCTGTCCGATGAACTTACAGATGCAGATTACAAACGCCAATTGGACCAAGTGACAGCTATCCAAACATTGATTGAGCAATACCAACCGCAAACGAAATCCGAAGATCGTTATTTTTTGAGCGAGTTCATCCTTTGGGGGTTGGCGCTAAATAACAAATTAAGCAAATATAGGCTGGGCAATGGCCTTCAGTTTCAGGATAACTTTCAGGGTTACCTTCGAAACAATCTATAGCCGGAAGACGAAGTGCTAAGGATATAATTGCATCAAAAAAGCTGCAAAGAATCTCTTTACAGCTTTTTTGATATACCAAATATTTATTCATTTCAAAAGTTGATACTCATTGATGTGAAATCATCTTTCGCCCACTTTTTCCTATTGCCTTTCCTTATCGTGGAGATAACGAAGCCAGCACCTAATCCTGATTGCTCGGATGCAGGTCGAATAGTGCGAGAAAGACGCTGTTACTGGGCTGCATGTAAAAGAGAGATAGTGAGGAAAAGGAAGTCACTTCTTATTCAGGTAGCGGTCGACAGGCTTTAATCAATATACCAAGGTCAGTAAAACTACAGCCATGTGTAGCCTAAAATAGGTCTTCATCGAAGGGGCTTTCTATTGATCTGTGGATGCCAATTTAAACTGCTTAAGCTGGCTGATAAGGTAAACTAAAGGATGAGGAACGTGAGATGTACAATGTAATATAAGTTTAAGGAATAAACGGGATGCGGAGAGTATGCGAAGAAGTACGCAGGAAAAAAAGCCTGAGGTTATAAAAGAAAAATGGCCGTCCGGATACTTTCCCGGCGGCCATTTTTCTTTTATAGCATAAGGTATATTTTAGTTATATAGCATACTGTTCCTTTGAATTAATGATCAGAATTTTATATTCAAAAAGAGTTGATAGCAATTTCAGCGATAGCTTTACAGCCAACTTACGCTTCCAGTTTCAACATCGTAATTGGCACCGACAATCTTGATCTTGCCTTCTTCTTCAAGCTTCCGAAGAGTTGAACTTTGTCTGCGAATATCTTTAATGGCGTGTTTAATATTCTGCTGGTTTAATTTCTCCAGCAATACGCTATTTTTTGATGAACGTTCTTCGTCTTTATCTATCACTTCATTGATAATAGCATCAAAATGATTAACTAAATGGTTCAGGTTGTCCATGCCCAATCCTTCGATTTGTGCAGCATCCAATCCACCTTTCAGGGCGCCACATTTGGTATGGCCCAATACAACAACGAGTTTGGAACCGGCTACATTGCAACCAAACTCCATTGAGCCTAGAATGTCCTGGTTGACAAAATTTCCGGCAATTCTGATGCTGAAAATATCACCCAGACCTTGGTCAAATATAAGCTCAGCAGAAGTACGGCTATCTATACAGCTTAATACTACAGCGAACGGCCATTGCCCTTCACGGGTAGCATTTACCTGTTCGAGAAGATCCCGGTTTGCTTTTAGATTATTGACAAAGCGCTGATTTCCTTCTTTTAAGAAGTCTAATGCTTTTTCAGGAGTAATTGTTGACTGCGTTTCGTATGTATGTGCCTTCATAAAATTTAAATATTTCGAGTATTAAAGATAGGATAAATTCGCTAAATTTTAATGACGGGCAAAAATTGAATGTATTTTTATGTTATCAATTTAATGTATGCGCCAATTGTTATCGAGGAAGAGTATTACTGAAGCAGTGAAATTTAGCTTATCCTGGCCTCCGTTTTTTAGCTATTTAATGAGTCAGGTATAGTTGGCAGGTTGCCAAGTTGTACAAATAGGTATCAATAGAAAACGTAGACGCTGAAATATGTATGAACGCTTAAAGTATCTTGTTTCGCCACTTTTTATTTTTGTTCTTTTCCTGTTAATTATCAATGACTTTTTTCTGAAAGCGGCATTCCACAATACGTTTACCGGAAAACTTTCCGATTTCAGTGGACTTTTTATTTTTCCCATTTTCTGATCCGCTATCTTCCCTAAACAAAAGTTATGTTAAGACCGCTTCCTATCTCGGCATTTCTATGGAAAGAGGAAACTGTATTGAATACATTTGCGATTTTCCTGTTAAATGCTGATTTCTCTGCCAGATAAAAATCCTTGCCAAAATTTAAATGACAAGGATTAATTTCCGATCAGATCTTTATATTAATCAATGGCAATATTCTCAATTGCTCTTTCTAGTGATGTCTCCATTATCCCGGGAATTGAAAGACCCTCTGCGCGGAAAACACTGATGTCAGAAACACCGTAAAATCCAAAGATATTTTTGATGTAAGGAATATTGGAGTCATATATTTGGTATGGGCCTTCCGAATAGATATTTCCAGAGGTAAAAGCGACGTAGAGCTTCTTGTCGTTCAACAGGCCCTTTGGTCCATTTTCATCATACTTGAAGGTATATCCTGCTCTTGAAGTAAAATCGAAATAAGCTCTCAGAGTCGCTGGAACTGAGAAGTTGTACATTGGAGAATCAATGACGATAATGTCGGCTTCCTTTAATTCCGTAATTAGACCTTCCGAATATTTGCTAATTGATTGCTGTTCTTCAGAATGATTTTCAGCGGGTGTAAAAAACGTATTTATATGTACCTCCTCCAAAAGTGGAACTTTACTTTTTGTCAGATCGCGTTCCTTTACAATGGTATCGGAATACTTTTCCTGAATTTTTTGAATAACAGCATTTCCTAATTTTCTACTTGCAGATACCTCTGCTCGTGGACTTGAAATAATGTGAAGTATATTTTTCATTTTTCTTTGTTAAAATTTCTTTAGCAAAATTATGTATATTCGCTTATTAAAAGTTAGTAGTAATCAAAAGGTTAGTAGTAACCTTTAGGTTAGTATAATGTTGAATCCCATGGAAAATACAATTGATTTAGCGGAGCCTATCACGGCTGCAAAATGTTCTGAAAATCTTTCTTCTGTTGAAGATGCAATTTATGTTATTGGCGGAAAATGGAAATTAAAGATTATTATTGTTTTGCAGGAAAGCGGGAATATCAGATTTAATGAGCTTCAAAGAAATATTAGGGGCATCTCAGCGCGAGTGCTTTCAAATGAATTGAAAGATCTTGAATTAAACGGTTTTGTCAAAAGGGTCGTGCACGCCGAGCAAACGCCAGTGGTCGTAGAGTATATTTCCACAGATTACAGCAGAACCCTTAAGAACGTTATTTTAGCACTTTCGGATTGGGGGAAAATGCATAAACGAAATATTCGGACGGAAGCATTTTTAAGTCAATAGAAATTACACTTTCAGCTCATGATGAATATTTCCAAGCTGATTTAATTTTGATTCTTGTTTTTTTTACCAGCCTTCATGTGCGAGAATGGAACTTACTTTAATCAATTCGCGTAATTGTTCCTGTTTTTCGTCACCCCGTGATTCCAATATAGAAATTACTGGAATTAACGTTTTGTCAAGTTCAAAGAGACTATTTTCCACTTTAGGTGGTAAGCAGGGAATATGGTGCAAAAGGAATGATGCAAGAAATAGCGGAGTGCTCAGGGATCACAGTTGAGGAAGCCATTCAGCAGGTAGTGAAAAGTTTGGGAAGTATAGATGTTCACTCCAGCCATTAACTCAGATGGAAAGTGATACGGCGAAAGCAACTATATATTTTTTAAGGTGCGATAATTCCGAAAAAACCGCAAATGCCTACGAATGATAACCCATCGCCAGCGAATTATAATTTGTTTAATTTCTTATAGATTTTACAGTTAAATTTGAGTATAGAATAAAGCTGACATCATCAACTAATACATTCCATTTTAGAATAATCGTATATGAATAGACTATTATTAGCCATTTTACCCTTAATTTTTTCTTGTAAAAGTCAAGAGAAAATAGATCTGGCAACCTTGAACTTAAACGAGCCGATTGAAAAAATCAGCAGTTTTGATGACGTATTATTGATCGGTGTAGAAACTGTAGAATATCCTTTTAGTTTGTTGTTGGAGGTTGAAAAATCGAAGAAATACAGTTTTGACGGAATTGATCTGGAAGGCCAGCGGATTATTTTTCAAATTGAATCGGAGAAACTGAAAACAGATAGCATTACACGATTAGGCGGTGGACATATCGATCTCAAACAGGCTAAAAATATCAATGAGTTAAATGAGGCTTTAAAAAATTATGATGCTGAAAGTAAGATCTACGGCGTAAGAATTGAGTTGAAAACGCCAGAACTGCAGGCCAATATTTTAAAGAAACTAGAGGCTAAATACGGTAAGGGCACTAAAAATCCGAATACTGACAACGGTTTGTACTGGAATATAAAGGCTCAAAATAAATTTGTTTTTTATGCTCCAGATTACAGAAGATTAATCATTTTGAACAATACGGATCTGTCCAAATCGTGCTATTGGGATATTATGAATGGTTTAATTGATTTTGGCGGATGCGATAATGAAAAGTACATGGCAGATTTGGTGAAAAATGCAACCAGGCCAGAAGATGTTAAAGAGAAACCTACTATAAAAATTGATAAAAACTGGAACATTAATGGTTTGATTGTTGGTAAAACAACAGAAGAAGACTTTCTAAAATCAGCTACAAACAAGCGTTTTGAACGAATAGCAGAAATTGATGGGACCACGGCAAAAACAAATGAAATCTATTATCAGAATAACTATCATGATTTCTACTTTTACTTTGCTGTAAGCAACAGCAATCCCGATAATCAAAAGGAAAATTTCATTAACGGCTTCGCCATCAACGACTTTAGAAAGGTGGAGATCTCCTTTGAAAATGGTTTAAAACCGGGTTTAAAATTTGATGAAGTGCTCAAGTTGCTGGAAAAGCTCAAAATAGACTATCACCCAGTTGATTTTGCCAATTATATCGAAATTAAAACTTCACCTTATAAAGTGACCTTGAATTTTAATGATAATATGTTGCTTTCTGGAATGTTTGTTAAATAGCTTTTGATGAAAAAAGATCAGTTCTTTGGAAATGGGAGCGAGGTTTCCGTAAACATCACACCTGGGTTTACCCGATACCATATTTGTTATGATCATGTACGGTATTTTCCATAAAGTCTTTAACTATGAAAAAACTCCTTTTCATCATGCTGCCACTTGTTTCTACCACTTTCGCTCAATCGAAAAAAGTGAATAATTGTCCGTGTACAATCCAATCGGATATTAATGTATGGACACCTGAACTTGAAAAAGGCTACGATACAGAAACCGATGTCAACAACTTTGCTTACAGTGTAAACGGTGTGTATCTTGCCGAAGACCGCGATTCGCTTTATCAGATCAAAATCATAGTCGACCCAAGGTCTTATTGTACTTTTGTTTACTATCAGCACCTGAGCTTTAGCAAACAAGGACTGATCAATAAACAGGTCACCCTGTGCGAAAGTTTGCCCAACGTACATGATGGCGGTTGGATCGGTACCCATATTTTCGCACCTGTAAAGGCAGTTAACAAACAATATGTGGCTTCTGATTTTTTTGTGGATGAAAGCTATCTTAGAGTAGACAAGTCTCATTTTTATCGTCTATACAAATGTGAAAAAGAAAGTAAATTCGGTATTCACGATGTAGCTAGAGAGCGTTTCTATAGGAAGGTTTATTGGAAACCTGAAGGGAATTTTACGGATATTTCACTTCGTATTTTTACATGGGCAGACGTGAAAAAATACAGTAAACAGCAACTTGCAGAAATGCGTAACGAAGTTTACGCCCGCTACAATTACGCTTTTAAGGAAGATGGGAAGTGGTATCAGTATTTCAATAAAAAACCAAGTTACCGCTGGAACCATTTTAAAGATGTAACACCTTTTATCACTACTGTAGAAGAAGAAAACATCAAATACATTATGGGGTTTGAGGGGGCGGATTCTGCCGGGGTCTCAAAAAAACGAAAATAGTTTTGCCGGAGAGATAAAGAAAACCGATTTTTATAAATTGTTGTAAAATCAAGCGTATGAAAAAGATTAAAAAGTTCCTTTTGTCGTTTATCATTCTATGCCTAATAGCGCTATTTGTTGTTTTAGTAACCAACAGCAACGTAACGGCCGAAACAGAAAAGCTGATTTTCACCGAACTTAAAGATGTGCCAAAAACGAAGGTCGCCATCATTTTTGGTGCCGGTATAAACGGCGATCAGCCAAGCAGGTATCTAAAAGATAGGCTGGATGCCGGGATTTCGCTGTACAAAAACAACAAGGTGGATAAAATATTGCTGTCAGGAGATAACGGTAGAGATGAATACGATGAGCTTACAGTAATGAAGTTATATTGTCAGAAAAATGGCGTCGATACCACAAAAATTTACATCGACTATGCTGGGTTTGATAGCTACTCGACCATGTACCGTGCAAAACATATTTTTTATGTTGATACAGCAATTTTGGTATCTCAGAAATATCACCTGAACAGATGTATTTATCTGGGCGATAAATTGGGTATAAAATCATTCGGTTATAGTGCAGATAGGGGCGTTTATCCAGGTTATAAATACTATGCATCCCGGGAAAAACTATCGGTTAGCAAAGCCGTTTTAGATGTGATAAGAAACAGAAGACCAAAGTATTTAGGTGAGCCGGTTGATATAAACAGAAAATCAAATTATACGAAAGAATAACTGATGAGATACCTTCCTTTCTTTGTATTACTTGTGTTTTTAGGCTGTAATCCTATCCCTAAAAAAGATAAACACCCCGATGTGCCTCAACTGATCGAGTTGCTAAAAGACGAATGCAAGTTCAGAAAAGTTACCGATATGACAGGCTTAAGCAGTCTTGTTTTTTTAAATGATGACAGAATACTTTTAAAGCCCAGCAACAGTAATTCGCCCGTAAAAATTATTGATGTGGATAAAAATATTGTGTTTGAAAAGATTTACGACTGGGAACAGCCATTTTATATTGATACACAAGGGAATTTATATCTCAACGGCAAGAAGTTTTTCTATCCGGATTATAAAAAACAAGAAGATTTTAAAACGGTCGTTATCACAGATAGCCTGCGGAGAAAGTCGGAAGAATTGAAAGATCTGAACGATAGTCTGCAGATGAAAGCTTTAAATAGATACGAGCTGGAGATACTGCAGCCGTATGGGCTAAAGCCTTGTCCTTACACGATCGTGAATACAGAGCGCTGCGATGTATTTAAAGTGATCAATCAGACTTTGGTCGTTAGACAAACAGACCTTTTTAAAAGCGAACTCGATATACCAAAAACTGAAATTCCTAAATTCGATGACGATGTTTTGATTGGCTGGCATAATGGCAAACTGCCCAGTCCGGATTATTTGGCTTATTACGAACTGAAAAAACAACGCTTTAAGTGCGATGACATGACCATGCCGAAAATCATAATATTAAAAGATAAGCCGTATTTTTTTGCTCCTGGTTTGGGTTTGTACCAGATCTTATTTTAGAAGCGGCAATTTAATCGAATACAATTCAGAGCCCCGTCCTCGATGGAAGATAATGCAATTCTCTTCGACTTAAAACCATCGAATGAGCAGTAATATATTTCCGACCATAAAGGCAAAATCTGCGCTATTATTTCAGTAGATTATATTTTGATCAGCGTGCTCATTGTTGGATCTATTTGAAAATTTATAAATTCATTCATAACAACATCTAGTTCGATTCAGAATTATTATTTTATTTTTATTAAAGTATCGAGTTGAATAAACAACTATTTAAAATGAGTAACTTCTATATTTATTGATATTAGCATTGCCGAATATTTTACTGGGACATTGCAATGCTATTTGGCGGTTATAAATTTTCACTAGATACTGGAAGCCTGAAATGGCTGACGACAGCTTCCTAAAACTTATAAGTCAGGCTATGCCGAGTGTGACTGCCGCCATTTCAAATTCATACAATAGGCTGTCTCATTAAGTGTGTCAAATACAATAAATCTCTGTTGTTATGAGCTACATGATAACGTAGAACATCCTGCGGTATTGTTATAGCTGGACGGGCGCTTTTTGGAAAATTCCGGAAATAGTTCCTGGTATGGATGTTCTAATGCCTGAGTTAGTTTAACTAACATTTCTGTTTTTCCACTACTAATTTCTTCGATACACTCGTAGAGTAGATAGTTTCTCAGTATAAATTTAGGATTTGTCGTTTCCATTAATTTCAGGGACTCTTGCTTTGAAATCGAATTCGAATGCAGACGGGATCGGTATTGTTCAATGAAGTCTTCAAGTTTATTGATTTTTTCTTCATTGAAAACAGTATAAGCGACCGGGCTGAAATGTTCATTTAAATTTGTATCAGGTGTTATTTTTTCCAATTGATTGAAGAATAACGTGTGATCCAATTGCAGCTCCTGCATTAAGCTCTGCCAGTTGGTGAAAAACTCTGCGTCCTCTTTCTTGAGCCCGTCAAATCCGAATTTTTTGCAGAGCATTTTATCATGGGCTTCCCAAAAATAAATTCCAAAATCATTTAACGTGTTTTCCAAAAAATTTTCATCGTTGATTATCGGTTGAAGGGCATTCGCAAGTTTCCATAGATTCCAGTGTGCAATCTGTCCCTGTTTCCCAAATGCATATCTTCTTCCAGGGAGATCCGTTGTATTCGGCGTGAAATTTAAATTATATTCATCCATCATGGAGTAAGGACCATAATCAATCGTTAAACCTAGGATAGACATATTGTCCGTGTTCATTACACCATGAACAAAACCTACTCTGAACCATTCTACCATTAGGACTGCCGTGCGGGTACATACGTTTTCAAAAAAATCTTTATATTTCTGATGATCGGATGAAACAATTTCAGGGAAGTAGTTTTCAATTGTAAAATCAAGCAGCTCCTGCAAGAGCTTGTGTTCGCCCTGGGCAAACATCAGCTCAAAATGCCCGAAACGAAGGAAGCTTTCGGCCGTTCTTATGATTACGGCCCCTTTTTCGTACTGAGGATTGCCGTTGTACATGATATCCCGTATGACGTCTTCTCCTGTAAAGGCCAAGCTTAACGCTCTGGTGGTGGGTACCCCTAAGTGATACATGGCTTCACTTATCAGGTATTCGCGTACCGAAGACCTCAACACGGCCCTTCCGTCGGCACGCCTTGAATAAGGGGTTGCACCGGCCCCTTTCCACTGGACCTCTGTTTTCTTGCCGTTTGCATTGGTAATTTCTCCCGCGAGAATAGCCCTTCCATCTCCCAGCTGGCCCGCCCAGTTACCAAATTGATGTCCGGCGTAAGCTGTAGCGTAGGTCTGCATATTGTCGGGAAGCTGAGAACCCACAAGAAAATTAAGATCTTTTTCCTCAAATTTTCCCAGTCCAATTTCCTCAGAAAGCGTTTCGTTAAAAGCAATTAAATGAGGCTTGTAAAACTCGGCAGGTTTAACCGTGGCAAACAAAACTTTTGGCGTATTTCTCTGTAGAGGATTATTGGAAAAATCTCCAGGGAATTTTTTGAGGAAAGGCTGTCCGATGTGTTCGATATTCATACCCCAAAGATATTAATTATAAAAGATAAGACCTTGAGCTGCGTATTTGAAATTTCTAAGGAAAGAATTTTCAAACTTCTTGTAGTTATCGATTTCTCCCTTGTCCTGAGCGTATACGCTATTGATCATGACATAGAGGATGAGCAGTATAAATTTGATTGTTTTCATTATTTAATATTTTATTCGTTTACCACAACAAGGACAACGAGGGGTAAAAGCAAACTCTCCAAAAGCTTGTGTTCCTTTAAAATTATATAGATCGTGAGATACTTTGCTTTTAGGATCTGAAAGTTCGGGTGGTGCTCTTTGTATTTTAATCATGATGGGGATCATGATGGGTATATCAGGGTTTTCAATGTTAAGATCATCATATACTAGTTAAAATCTAATTTATCTTTAATACTTAACATCTCTTTAATCACGAGCGGATGTGCACCGTTAGAAAATCTAAGTTGTATTGCTTTCTCATTATACTGCACTTTTAATGTAAAGAATAATGGTGCATAGTTTCTTTTCTTGGCATTTGA
The DNA here is from genome assembly GCF_002484085.1 of Sphingobacterium sp. UBA7625. Classification (NCBI taxonomy): domain Bacteria; kingdom Pseudomonadati; phylum Bacteroidota; class Sphingobacteriia; order Sphingobacteriales; family Sphingobacteriaceae; genus Sphingobacterium; species Sphingobacterium sp. UBA7625. Next base: position 48,739 of record NZ_DLJD01000024.1, on the reverse strand, counting down.
AATTTTGTGATCACATGATTATTGCGAGATTGAATGATAATTTAGTCATCAAATATTTAATGGTCAGTTATATATGATAAATCATATTAGGTTAAATTTCAGCCTCATATACTGCACTAACGTTTTTTCATTCACGGCAGCATTTAGCCGAATTGAGCGCTATGATTTTTTGATAATTTATTTCCTTCCCACATACCGCATACATACACATTGTCTTCCTCGGATAGCGCCATCATCAACCAGTACCTCGTCTTTGCGATAGCAGTAATTGAAATTTTCCAATCTATTGTACTAAAAGCTGCCCACTAAATTTTGAGACGGCCCGCTTTAAAATTGCCCGTTGCTGCTTTGGTTTTCATTGATAGGGATAATCCGACCCTTAAAAAGCTGGCATCCCAGCTGAATTTGTCAAATTCAGGATTTTTATGAAAACTGAAAACTTATCATTTCCATAAAGCCGCTAGTTGGGTAGATGTAAATTTCGTTTTCTCCATATAGTTTTTTCTCCATCGACTGTGTCGAATCAGACGTTACGATTTCTCCTTTAAAAAATTGGATTAATCCGATGATATCAAATTTATGATAGACCATGATTGGCCAGCCTAAGCCCTGTTCTAGGGAACGGAGCATGAGACGGGATTTCTCCCGATTGCTTTCATGAATGGTTTCAAATGGTAAAACGTAGTCTAGTATGACCACTTTTTTTCCATCAGCGGTAGCTAATTTTTCAAGCAATGTACTGAACTTATCCCGGCTGATGTAATAGACAAAACCTTCCAATAAGAATATCGTCGGACTTAATGAATGATGCCCCAATCTTTTTAGTTCATCCAACAAGGGGTCAATATCAGTAGCATCATGAGTGATTAGCCTTACTTTATTCTGATCACCGATCAATTCTGTATAGAGAGCTCGCTTTTCATCCATAAATTCAATATCAACTTCAAAGATCGTTTCAATTTGATGGTCGTATTGTTCTAGTAGATAGAGTGAAATTGGATCGAGACCAGCTCCCAAAATACAGACTTGAAATTGTGTGAATTCATTAGCGTAATAGTCGAAAAGATTGCGGATATATCTCTTTCTCAGCACAGCGATTGATTCGGAGTGTTCGAAAATTTGTTTAAAACTCTTTAAAAGCAATTCCCCTTCTGATGTTTCAATATTTTCTAAATATGCCTGGCATGTTTTTCCATCTTGATAAATTTCGCTTGCTAAACAAAGTACTAAGCTGGCAGTTGGTGAAATTTTAAATTTACTTTTTAAGCTGTTGTCCATAATGATTTAAAAGAAAGGTTTTAGATAAGGCTATAATTGTTTTGCTGCAAATCTCTATTTGCAATAATACGAGAAAAAAGGAAATTGTAAGTAATTATTTCGTTATGTTTCTATAAATATTATCTTGTAGTTATGTTTATCCATTCTTGAAATCACGTTTCAGTTTTTCTCATCGCCTCGCTATTTTTAGAATGAGTACTTTTAGCAGCTCAATTTTTTACTGTCTGTGTTCGTAAACTAGATGTTCCGATAGAAGAAAGGATTGCTCTTCACATAAAATTTGCTCATTAAAATGCATTAGCTTTTATTTTGACTATATCATACTGCATTATCAATAAATCGGTGCTCCGTAGTTCATGTGAGGTCGATTTTGACTAATAGCTCTTTAAAAGCCTTTTTTTTTGTAGCCGATTTTATATTATTGACTTTTTCAGCTCTTAATATAAGATTCAAACCGACTTTTGGCGGATTTATTGATAGAGATCCACCTAGCGATCCAAACCTCTATTCGTATGAAACAGCAGATTATAAATACAATTTTTAATAATTAGAAAGCTTGAAAAGATATGAGAAGCTTTATCATTTTTGTATTTTACGTAATTTTTTCTCAATGCTGTTGTGCTCAATCTATGCATGATATAGGCAGCGTATATGTAAGCCAACAGAATGGTGGTTACAATACATTTCTAAAAAAAGATATACAGTTAGATAGTGTCATTATTGCATACAAGGAGCGTCTTCCTGTTTCTCTGCGCTTTTATTATCTAGATGGTATTAAACGACCTGTTGAAGATTTTTATTTTCTTGATTTCCCGGGTGACCGTTATTTATTGAATTTGGATTTTGGGAGATTTGATATTCCTGATTACCCAACAGCCACTTTAATGCTTCCATCGTCTAATAAGGAACTAGTAAAAAAAAGAAAAGCAGACACCCGTGCAATATTTTATCGTGACTCCATTAAATATGAAACAATAATAACCGAAGTTGAGAGCGATCCATCTTTTAGAGAACCTATGGCGGTTACATTTTCTGCGAATTATTTGCGAGGAGGTAAAAAACTGCAGCAGGATTTTACGAATTTTATGCAGATTCTGGAAAAAAGTGAAATACCTAAAGATGGTAGTGTATTTCTATTCCAAGGTCTTGTGAAAGAGGATGGCAGTCTAAATAATATTAAAACTATTATCGGTGATAATAGCATCTATGAGAATCTGTTGAAAAAATGGTCGGTCGGTTTAGGGAAATCTTGGAAGGCAGCCACACAAGGCGGGAGACGCGTAAAAAGTAATATGGATATTTTTGTAGAGGTAAGGGGAGGCCGCGCAGAGATTTCTACATGTGGTTATGCGAGAGGTTCTAAATCATATAAGAAAATAAATTTAAATGACTCCAGCTTTAAGCAGCAAAAAGTTGATTTTGAGAAATGAAGACAATATATTGAAAAGATCCAAATACCGGACTTATTTACTGGCGATTTATTTTTTTGTATAAAAAGGTGCTTTTATTGAGTTTTGTATGCTGGTATATGTTTATTTTAACTGCGAAACTCACAGGAGACCTGAAACTTTTGCGGTGACGGCATAGAATATATATTGCACTGAGCAAATGATGGCGAGAATGGAGCACCTTATACTGTACAGATTATAAGCGCAGTAAATCCGGATGTGATATTGACGGCGTAAACTTAGGGTTCCGGTAAAAAATAGTATTACATGACATACGAAGGAGGAAATGGTTATTCTATCGTCCACTTTACAAAAGATGACATTACTTCTTTCCAATGCGGTTTGGAGTGATTTACCGTGCCAGCGCTGTCAACTTCAAAAAAGTTATGTTCAAGATTGAGGTATCTTTTATAAGTTAAATTTTGTTTCTTATTGCCAATAAATAGGAGAGGTACTAGGTCGCAAAGATCACTTGATAGGTCATTTGTCCCGTAGGCCATATAAATTGGCTTATTAAACGAAAGCCAATCGTCAATGAGTGGTTCTGAAAAAGATTTCCATGCCAACAAAAAAGGATATTTACTGATTTTCTTTGGATCATTTGCATCTCTATAAAACTGATATTGCTTTTCTATTTGTTTGTTAGCCTCTTCCCAGGATATTTCCTTTCGTTCGGCTTGTTTTCTGTAATTACGAACGAGTTCATCAACTCTTCCATAAGGATTAGCGCTAAAAAGGCCAAGCTTTGATACATGTTTATCCTTATTAGCTATGTAAGAGGCCACTTTGCTGCCTTGCGAATGCCCTGCGACAATTAACTTTGAGTTGTCTGCCCACTTTTGTTTTCGAAGAAATTTTAATACAACCAAGGCTCTACTAACATAATTTTCAAGGTAATCTGCTTTTTGAAATGCAATACTTGGTGTTTTATGGTCTGAAGAAGCCCCAATATATGAATATTGATTATCTAATTCTGA